>CAYOBW010000012.1:1657-41204 GCA_964402115.1 uncultured Victivallales bacterium | reverse complement strand
GTCTTGCGGCCGACCTTGTCGATTTCGTCAATATACACAATACCGGTCTCGGCCCGGGCCACGTCCATGTTCGCCGCCTGAAGCAGGTAGAGCAGGATGTTCTCGACGTCTTCGCCGACGTACCCCGCCTCCGTCAGCGTGGTCGCGTCCGCCATGGCAAAAGGCACATCCAACATCCTTGCCAAAGAGCGCGCCAGCAGCGTCTTGCCGACCCCGGTGGGGCCGATCAGCAGGATGTTGCTCTTCTCGATTTCGACATCCGCGAAGGGATCGCCCACCCCAAAATGCACACCCTGCCGCAACCGCTTGTAGTGATTATGGACGGCCACGGCCAGGGCCTTCTTGGCCTGTTCGTGGCCGATGACGTCGCCATCGAGATGCTGCTTGATCTCGTGCGGCTTGGGGACCCTCAGTTCGGACCGGACGTCAGGCTTCGCCTCCGCGCGCTTGTCCTCCCGCAGCATGCCCTGGCAGGCCACCACACACTCACTGCAAATGTTGACCCCCGGGCCGGCAATCAGGTGACGGTCCTTGGACTGTCCCTTACCGCAGAACGAACAGGTCGGACGCTGCTCGGATCGCGACATGTTTCGTCCTCCTAGCGCACGGTCTTGCGACTCTGTACCACCTCGTCCACCAAACCATACAGCTTCGCGTCGGCCGCGGACATGAAGAAATCGCGATCAGTATCGTGCGCGATGTCGGGCACCGATTTCGCGGTATGAAACGCAAGAATCTCGTTGATGCGATCGCGCAAGCGGAGAATCTCCCGTGCCTGGATACTGATATCGGCCGCCTGCCCCTCCACGCCGCCCCAAGGCTGGTGGATCATGATCCGGGCGTTCGGCAGCGCGTATCGTTTCCCCCTGGCGCCAGCCGTCAGCAGCACAGCGCCCATACTGGACGCCTGGCCGACGCAGTACGTCGCGACATCGCACTTCACGAACTGCATCGTGTCATAGATGGCCAAACCGGCTGTCACCGATCCGCCGGGCGAGTTGATGTAGACGTTGATATCCTTTTCGGCGTCTTCCGCCTGCAGGAACAGCAACTGCGCGATGATCAGGTTGCTGATCTCGTCGCTGATCGCCGTGCCGATGAAGACAATGCGATCCTTCAAGAGCCGCGAGAAGATATCATAGGCGCGTTCGCCGCGCCCGGTTTGTTCGACAACCATCGGTACGAGTGCCTGATCCATGGCCTGCATCTTCGGTCCCTCCCGTCTTGCGCTGAAAGAACGGTTCAAGCTTTACCTGTTGCGAGGCGCAGCACATGGTCCAGGGTCTTCTGCACGCGCACATCCGTACGCACGTCCTCGAGCTCGCCTTGTTTCTGGATGCGCGAGCGCATTTCGGCGGGCGTAACGCGGGCCTGAGCGGCCAGCGCCTGGATACGGTCCGACACCTCGGCGTCATCCGCCTCGATCTTCTCCTCATCGGCGATGCGCCGCAGGACGTACGTCAGTTTCACGCGGTCCGCAGCGGTACGCGAAGCTTCGGCAATCAACTCCTTCTGGCGCCCCTCCAGCTGTTGGCGTGTCATACCGGCCGCCGTCAGTCGCTGGATCATGTTCCGCAGGATGTTCTGCGTTTCGCGCGCCAGAACCGCCTGCGGCAGATCCCCCTCGGTCTGCTCGAGCAACTGCCTCGCAAGTTCGTCGTGCAGCCGCCCCTGCTCACGGTCCTGCGCGGTGGAGAGCAGGTTGCCGTGAAGCTTCTCGCGCAGCGCGGCCTCGCTGTCCACGCCAAACGGCTTCAGGAACTCGGGCGTAATGGCGGGCACGCGCTTCTGACGCAGGCCCTTGAGGGTGACCCGATACGTGGCCTTCCGCCCAGCCAGCACCTTCTCCCGGAAGTCCTCGGGGAAGACAATCGTCAGGTCCCGTGTGTCACCCAGGGCAAGCCCCACAAGCTGCGCATTGAAGCCCGGGAGGAAATCCATTTCCCCCAGGAGCAGCCAGAAGTCGCGTCCCTCACCGATGGCCCGATTGCCTGGGACCAAGTCGGCAACCGGTTGCTCGTCGCTCACGCCGGCGTAGTCAACCTGAGCAAGGTCGCCGGTTTGAACGGGGCGATCGGTCACATCTGCGTAAGTGGCCGTGCGCTCCAGGAGCCGTTTCAGGAATTCGTCCACTTCTGCATCCGCGACCGTGACGGAATGTGTCTCAAGGGCAAGCTTCTTGTACTTGGGCAGCTTGAGGGTGGGGGCGACATCCAAGACGGCCGTGAAGGCGAAGCCCGTGTTCTTGTTGCAGACAACGTCTCGGATCTCGACCAACTCCTCCTCGACGAGTTCCTGCTGCTTGAGCGCCTCGCGGTAGAAGACCGGGAGCAGGGCCTCCTGGGCAGCATGTTCGACGTCGCGACCGAACTGCCCCTCCACCACGGCAGTCGGCACCATGCCCTTGCGAAATCCGGGCAGGCGCGCAACGGCCTGCACGCGCTTCAACGCCGCAGCATACCCATCCGCCATATCCTCGGCGGGAACTTCCACGATCACCGTCTTACGGCAAGCCCCCGAATCCTCGACTCTGACTTTCATCCCTATCCACCCTTTCCGTCGGAGCACATCGCACGTCAACGGGTTCACACCGGAACACCGTCTGCCGACTGCGCCACCCGACCTGCCGTCCCTACTCCTTGAGGGACATGAGAAACTCTGCGTTGCTCTTGGTCTTCTTGAGACGATTGACAATCATCTCCATCGCTTCCACAGGAGGCACGCCGTTGATGGCGCGGCGCAAAATCCAGATCCGGTTCAACTCGTCCGGGTGGAGGAGGAGTTCCTCTTTGCGCGTGCCCGACTTCTCGATGTTGATCGCCGGGAACACCCGCTTATCCACGAGCGCCCGGTCCAGGCAGATTTCCATGTTGCCGGTGCCCTTGAACTCCTCGAAAATCACGTCGTCCATGCGGCTGCCGGTGTCCACGAGCGCGGTGGCGATGATCGTCAGGCTGCCGCCGTGTTCGATATTGCGAGCTGCGCCAAAGAACCGTTTGGGCTTGTGGAGGGCGTTGGCATCCACGCCGCCTGAAAGGATCTTACCGCTGTGCGGCTGCAGTGTATTGTACGCGCGCGCAAGGCGCGTGATGCTGTCCAGCAGGATGACGACATCGCGTCCGCACTCGACCATGCGCTTGGCCATCTCGATCACCAGTTCAGCCACCTGAACGTGCCGCTCCGGCGCCTCGTCGAACGTTGAACTCAAGACGTGCGCCGACGTGCTGCGCATCATGTCCGTCACTTCCTCGGGCCGCTCGTCGATCAGCAGGATGATCAAGTACGCCTGGGGATCGTTCCGCGAGATGCTGTTGGCGATCTTCTGCAGCAGCACCGTTTTGCCGGTCCTCGGCGGAGCGACAATCAGACCGCGCTGCCCTTTGCCGATGGGCGTGAACAGATCCATCACACGCATCGAGACCTCGTCAAGTTCACGCTCCAGCGTCAGTCGCCGATTAGGGAAAAGGGGTGTCAGGTTCTCGAACGGCACCTTCAGCCTGGACTTCTCCGGCTCATCGGCATTGACGCGGTCCACGCGCAGCAGAGCGAAGAAGCGCTCCTTCTCCTTTGGCTCGCGAATCTCCCCCTCGATGAGATCTCCGGTGCGCAGGGCAAAGCGCCTGATCTGCGAGGGTGACACGTAGATGTCCTCCGGGCAGGGCAGGTAGTTGCTGTACGGGGAGCGGAGGAATCCGAAACCATCGGGCAGGATCTCGAGCACGCCCCTGCTGTGGACGATGCCTATTCCGCGGGCGTGAGCCTTGAGGATCTCGAAAATCAGCTCGTGCTTCCGAAGCGCGCCCAAGTCCATGAGACCGTAAGAGTCAGCGAGCGTATGCAGGTCCGGCACCGACTTCTCCTGAAGTTCGTACAGGCTGAGGGCCGGTCCGTTCTTGGGAGAACTGGAGGTTTGTCGCTCATCTGGCCGACGATCGCCACCGTTGCCGCCGCCGTTTCCATTGATCTGCCCCTGTGGCGCAGCGGACTGCGACTGGCCCACGTCGTCAGACCCCGCCATGCGCGGTTGCGCGTCCATGTCCATCGGCGGACGCTGCCCGCGGTTGTGGTCATCCATGCCCCGGTTTCTGGGGCCCCGTCCGCGCGGCCGTCGGTTCATGTCGTTGTTTCTTCCGGTCATGTTTGTTTCTCCATCGCATACCTTAGCGCGATTCGAACCTGCTCCTTCAGCAGGTCCAAGCTCGCGTTATTCACCAGCACGCAGTCCGAAAGTGCCACCTTCCGCGCCAGCGGCCACTGGACATCGATCCGCCGCCGGGCAGCACCTGGATCAAGACCGCGCTCCATGAGTCGACGCCACTGCACATCCGGGTTGCAGGTCACACACCAGATGCCGTCCCAACCTGCTTGATAACCGGCTTCGAACAGTAACGGCACGAGAATTGCCGCTGCCGAGACGGATTCCGCCACCTCCGTCAGCCACGCACGCCACGCTGCGTTTACATACGGATGAACCAGTGCATTCAACAAGGCCAACGCCACATCATCGCCAAAGACTCTGGCGCCAAGGCGTTGTCTACTGATCGCCCCGTCGGGATCGACGATCTCCCGCCCGAAGGCATCCACGACCTTCGCGTAGCAGGTTGTCCCCTCTTGCATGGCCGCGTGAGCCAGTCCGTCCGCATCGCAGACACGCACATTCAGTTCGCCCAACATGGCGCCCACGGTGCTTTTCCCGCATGCAATACCCCCGGTAACTGCAATACGTAACATGTTCCTTGGGGATGCTGCGAGGTTAAGGGAAAGCCACTACCGACTGACAGGCCTTATGCTGCCCGCAACTCAAACGTGTCCATCAGTATCTCAAACCGCAGCCACACCGTCAACTCAGAAGTGCGACACTCCAAAGTGCACCCACCCCGGAGATGCGACCGGCACCCCACGCGGCAACCGTCGACCGCAACTCAGGCCCTGAACAAATCCGCCTGCCTCATCTCCGCAGCCAGACGCCCAAACTCGAGTCGCTCAAAAAACGGCAACAAGTCCGCAACACGCTCCGGCCCCCTCACGAGTTCCTCGAGTTGCGCCCCGCAGGCCAGGTTACGTCCCAGAACCATGAGCGCGACGTTCCGCTCGATAAGGCCGCGATGCGCAGCCAGAATTGCCCGCAGTCTGGCGTTGCCCAACTCGTCCAGACGCGGCCACAAGGCTTCCAGCGATCCGTACGTGGCCAGCAGATTTGCGGACGTCTTAGGGCCGATTCCAGGTACTCCCGGTATGTTGTCAGCACTGTCCCCCACCAGAGCCAACCACTCGACGATTTGTCGGGGCGCCACACCTGTCTTTGCGCTTACTTCCGCCGGACCCACCTCTGCAGATGGACCGGAGACGGATACCATGCGCACACGGTCGGTAACAATCTGCATCAGGTCCTTGTCGCCGGAGGCAACCCGTATGACTGCGCATTGCCCTGCCAGTTGCGACGCGAAAGAGGCCAACACATCGTCAGCCTCCTGACCGACAAGGCGGCGAGTTGCCAGTCCAGCGCGCTCCACATACTCCAGAACCAGCGGGACCTGCAACCGCAATGCTTCCGGCATGGGTGGACGGTTAGCCTTGTAGGTATCCAGCAGACTCACTCTGTGCGCAGGTAAACCGGCGTCAAAGACAACTGCCACATGAGAGGGACGCCAATCGGCCTCCAACTGCCGCAGCATCCGGATAAACCCGAATACCGCATTGGTCGGTAGGCCCGCTTTGGTCGCAAGGCCCGGGATCGCGTGGAAAGCTCTGTAGAGCAGCGCATGGCCATCCACGAGTAGCAGATTGGCGGAGGCGAGGCTCAGGGCGCCCTGTTCTCCGCAGCCGTGGGCTGAACCGTATCAGCGATACGCTTTTCTATCGTACCGCCTAGGTCCTTGGGAATCACCGGACGTCCCGCCGGATCCACCAACCGTGCCGTCACGAAGATCAGCAGGTTCTTCTTCTCGCTCTTGTCCGAGTGCGAGCGGAAGAGCCGACCGATGATGGGAATGTCGCCGAGGAACGGGATCTTGTCGTCGATTGAGGTTCGGTTCTCTGTGATCATGCCACCCATCATTACCGTGGCGCCATTGTAGATGTTGATCTGCGTCTGCACGGACCTTACGTGGAAGAAGGGCTGCTCCATGGGCAGCTGATTCTGAACGGCAGCCGGGTCCACGGTGGCCTGGTCCACCTGATACGTCTGGTAAGAGGATCCGTAGTTGCGCCACGTCGGTTCCGAAACGACTTCTGGTGCCAATGTCAAGCTGATCATCTGGCCTTCGGTGCTTACCTCCGGAAGGCAGGTCAGAATCACGCCCACTTCGCGCGTCTCGAAACCACCCGGCTCCACGACGGCGCCAACGGGTTGGCTCGTGCCGCCATAGTTGCCGCCGCCGCCGCCGGAGTATCCGAGGATCGGCTCTACGGTGAACTCGGTCGGGTAGATATACTCAGTGACAACCTTGATCGTCGCCTCATTGCCCGACTGCGTCGTCACCTTGGGAGCGGAAAGGAGGTCCGTATTCTTGCGCTGCTGCAACGCGTGCAGCACCATGGCGAGCTCGGGGTTGGTCAGCACGCTGCCCACGTGGAGAACGTCATCTGCCAACGTGATAGCCGATGTCGGGTCCAGGGTTTCGGCAAAGCGCAGTCCCTTCGTAAAACCGTTCAACGCGCTGTTGCCCGACGCAACGATGCGCTGGCGCGCCGCAGGCGGCAGGGATTCCTGACCCTTCTTCTCGAGCATCTCCCAATCGTCCGTAAGCATCCACTGGAAGCCCAGCGCGTCGAGATCGGACTGCTGGACCTCGACGAAGCGAGCCTCGATCTCGATCTGGCTCGGCACCACATTGATCTCCTTGAGAACTTGCTCAAAGATCTCCAGATTGTCGAGTGTGTTGGCTACGACGATCTTGCCAATACTCTCGATGTGCCGGATCTTCGACCCGCGTGGCCATTCCACGCCCATCTCCTCGAAGACGGTTTTCCAGTCCACTTCCTCGCTGCTACCCAACGACACATCGGTTCCGATGCTTGTGAAGCCGGCGTCTTCCGCCCGCCCATCCCCGCTCCTCTTGAAAGCCTGTCCAAGGCTGGTGAGACGGTCCTTGACGTTCGGCAACACGTCATACGTGCGCACTTGTATATCACCCACGGGCGCGTCCAGCGGCACCACCATGACCAGCGATTCGCGAACGCTGTATTTCAGCTTCGCCAATTTGGTGACGATCTTGAGCACTTCGAGAACCGAGATATAGCGCGCCTTGAAGGTGATCAGTGGCACACCTGAGGCAGCCCCGCCCTTATTTGCCGCATTTAGATCCTCTTGAAAGGGATCCACTTCGCCTGCAGGCTTGGGGGATGCCGTCGCTGCACCGGATCCCAAGTCCAGTACGATGTCCACGCCGCGCTTCTCGGCTTCAGGATTGGTGACGCGGTCAAATTCGACGCTGTTCTCGGCCAGGAACTGGATGACATCGTAGATGTTGGCCTGGCGGAAGTCCACTTCCGGGATCTTGATTTTGTCCATCTTCTCAAGGACTTTCTGGCGCTGCTTGGCTTCTTCCATGTCCTTGATGCTGGGATTCTGCGTAATTTGCCGGATGTCCGACGCTTGCTCCATCAACCCGTAGCTTCGCGGATTCCACGTGTCCCGCACCTGGTACACCATGTCGGCGCGGGTTGAGTTCAACTCGGCGTTGGCCCTGTCGAAACGCTTCCACCCGATCTTCTCACGCATGCGGATCGCTTCGCTGTTCTCGGGATCGCGCTTGAGGACGCGCTCGAACATCTCCTGAGCATCGGCGTACTCGCCTACCATGAAGTGCTCATGCCCCTTCTTCATGAGTTCGTCGATTTCAGTCTCCGTCTTTTTGAAATCCTCTTCGCGCCACCGGTGAGGTTTTGCGGGCGGCGGAGGTGTGGGCGCTTTGCGGTCTTCCTCGATCTGGCCAACCAGTTTCAGTGCCTTCGGATGGTTGTTCAGCGCCATTGCCTGACGGGCCTCTTTTTCGGCGCCGTCGAGATCGTTACGCTTGTACAACACTTCAGCCCAGCGGAACCGCGCCTCTGGCAGACCGACCAAGGCCTCGCGACGCATCGCGCTGGTCTCCGGCCGGTCCCCAATGTGGTTCAGCGCCTCTTCGTACATGCGGATGGCCTTCTGGTAATCCTTGTCCAGCATCGACTGCTTGGCATCGTCCAAGCTCTGTAAACCGTGTTCCTCCATGGCCTGCCGGCGCAGTTGCTCCTCGCCGTCCACCTGCTGCACAAAGGTGCTCTTGGGCGCCGCAGTCTTCACACTCGGCGGCGGAACCGGAATCGTGCCCTCTTCTGCGGGGGTAACCGCTGGCGCAATCGCTTCCGCGGCGCCTGCTGCCGGCGCGACGGCTGCGGCTGGCTGACCGATTTGCTCGGCGTCGTTCCCAGCCAGAGCAATGACGGGCAGATTGCCGATTGCTGTGCCACGCGTGTCGGCGGCATTCAGAACGACCGTTCCAGCCATGAACGGGAACACTACCGCAGCCCAAAACGAACTGTTTCTGCCTGTCATCGGGGATTCACTCCTTCAGGTCCTAGGCCAGACCGCAACCAGCGCCTACTTACCCTCACCCTCGCTCACGGCTCTGCCCTCGCGTGCACGCCGAATTGTCAGCTGTTTGCCGCCAGTGTTGTTGCTTATTACTACGGCCCCTTGTTCATTGTCAATTCGAATCACCGTGTACTTGTTCCCGCGCAACTCGAACACGCTGCCCGCCTCGACGTTGGGGAAGCTCTGCTTGTCGGGATCGAACAGCAGCGTGGCGCGAGCCTCCGTGTGCGGCTTCTCCTGGTCGAAAACGAGGACGATCTCCTTGTCACCCTTGCGCAGGGTCAGTTCCGAGACATCACGTTTGCGCTCACCCACCGATGTGTCGGTTTCCTGAACGAACTTCTCGTCATACTTGGAGACAATGAAGCCGGTTTCGCCGATCTGCTTCTTCAGTTCGCAGAAGAACGTGTTGCGCCCCATGTTGATCTGAAACTTCATGCCGATTTCTTCCGGCATTTTGATCTTGCCCTTGAACCGCATCGAGAAGTGCTGGACCGCTATGTCCTCGACGGCCATCTTCACAGCGATGTCAGGGCTGCTGCTCTTGTTGCGCGGGTCGGTGCGGGCCTGGTACTCCTCGTAATTCGTAAAGTCGTCGTTGTCGAAGTCCTTGTTGCGATCGCTGGCATCAAAGGGATTCAGGCCGTTGGCCTTTTCCCAGCCGTTCGTCATGCCGTCGGCGTCCTCGTCGCCGTCAAGTTGCTCCCACCGCTCCGGCGGCACCACGGCCAGGCAGAACGGACAGTTGGTTGCCGTACCCGGAATGGGTCGCTGGCAATCGCCGCAGGAGAAGCGCTCTGCAGGAACGAAAACGAGACCGTTGGTTGTCACAGGCAGCTGAAAAGGCGTTCGCAGCGCCGCCACGGCGCTGTCAAACACGGTCGTGTCGAGTTTCTCGGCGTGCGGGTACTTGGGTTGCTTGGCAAGAATCCGCTGCTCGTAGTCACGGCTCTCCTTCTGCATGCTCCCGATGCGAAAGGCCAAGTAGAGTAAAGACGACAGCAGAACCAGCATGATCGCAGCGGCAATCAACTTGTCGTAGTGCGTCTTGACGCGAGCCAGCGTGTTCTGCATCGCCATTACGCCTGTCCCCCCGGCGCCACCGGGGCGGCAGCCGCCGGTTGACCGCCTTCGCCTTCGCGGAACCAGTAGACGTCCACCGCCAGCCGCACCTTCATCGGTTTCTCCAGCATCGGACCCGACAGCATCGCACGGGTGGTAGGGGCGTTGGTCACGGCGACCTGACCCACCTGCGGCGGAACCTCCTTGGAATCAACTTCTTCGCCTGGAGCGGGCTTCACAGGCATCTGTACGTCGGGCTGCTCCTTGGCCACGTCAAGGGACGTCACCACGATGAAAAGGGGATGGCTCGCAAGCCGGTTCAGTACACCGATCAGTGCCTTCTCACGGGCGCTGAACTCAAAAACAAAATGCAACCGGGCCGACAGCGCTTCTTGTCCCATCTTACCTGCATTGCGCAGGGGATCATCCGCCGCCACAGCGGCGCGACCCGTCCCGCCCTCGAATTCCTCGCGCGTAACAGAGGTCAGCAGGTCGATCTTGCTCTGGAACAGGGCGCGACAGATCTCGTCGATCATCAACAACTGCTGGGTGAGGCGCGGCACGTTGTCAGGCGCGGGAAGAGCCCCGCCCCCCTCGAAATAGCGTCCGAATCCGAACGAGAACTTGGCCGGGTCCGGCACGGCGTCACCAGCCATTTCGGTGAGTTTCTTCTTGCGCTCGCCCAGTGTACTGATAAAGGCCGAGGGACTCTTTTCGTTGTCGGGCAGCACCTGGTCCTTGCGAAACAACTCCTGCATGGACAACAGGGCCTTACGGCCCAAGTCCGCGTTCTCCTTCTCGATCTTGGCGTTGCCCGGCGATGGGAACGGGTTCTTTCCGTAGATGCCGTCCAATTGCTGGGCTGCAACGCTCAGATTCTGCTGCACGGCGTGCAACTGGATAATCCCCCGGTACAACAAGAAACCGGTAGCGGCGAGCACCAACACTGCCACCGTGCCCACTGCCGCCGCGATGATTTTCTTCGCCTTCATGCCTTGTTACCTATTCTCAAGGGGCGCCCGCAGCACCAGTCGCACGGTGAATTGCCGGTCATAGGCGCCAATCTTCATCGGCGTTTCTCTGAAGATGTCGGTTTCAGCCGTGAAACGCTCCTGCCGGCGCAGGCGGTCGCGGAACAGTTCCGGCGCCGTCGGTCCACCGCCTTTTGGCTTCTCGACCAGGCGCAGGCGATCATCGAAGCCTATGACGGCGACATCCACGGCGTTGATGGTTTCGGCATTCCGCTCGGCAACAGGCGTAATGCCAACAATCCACATGCCATCCAGCAGACAGGCGCGCACCGACTGCAGCATTGCGATCCATTGCGTGCGCCGGCCAACCAGGCCAGCCAGGCTGGCCGCCCGGTCCAGCACCAACGTCTTCTCTTCAGTGGCTTTGCTTAGACGGCGCTGGTCATCCTGAATACGTTCGATCTTCGTCTTGACCGACTGCAGCTGCCGCTCACGGAGCGCCGTCATCCGGTACGCATAGCCACACCAGCACAGGAGAATCAGCACGATCCCCACGGCGGCGGTCACAAAGTACGGCTGGCGTTTGCGCATCACTTTTCGCGCCACGAGACCAGCCGGCATCAGATTCAGTTCAACGGGACAGGTCAGGCCGCGCCGCAACGCCAGTCCCACAACCTCGCCGAGCACGGGTATGTCGGTCTCAACCGCTGCACTCGACACGGAAGGCCCCACGGGCACATTGACGAACGGGTTCAGAAACTCCACCGCAACCTTCAGCTTCTCGCGGAAGAAAGTGTCCATGTGCGGAATCACGGCGGACCCACCCGCCAGCAGCAACATGGCCGGCGCGCTGCCGCCCTGCTGGCTGCGGTAGAAATTGATGGACCGATTGACCTCGGCGTGCAGACGGGTGACCACGTTGCGCGTGATCTTGGACACGCGATCAGCGGTCTCGTTGTCGGCGCCCGCATAGACCCCGCCGAACGCAACGAAAGCGTGCTCGCACTTGAGCTGCTCGGCCTCCGCGAACGACACCTCGAAATCTTTCATGATCTCCTGCGTAATTGCATTGCCCGCCACGGGAATGCTGCGACAGAAGATCCTGCCCGCCTCGAAGAAGATCATGTTCGACGACCGTGCGCCAATGTCGAGCACGAGCGTACACCCCTCCAAGTCCGGGTAGTTGTAGCGCACGGCGTTGTAGATCGCCATGGGACCCACGTCCACGATGTCGGGTTCGAGTCCCACCGCCTGCACACAATCGGTCAGCCGCACGACGTGCTCGTTCTTGGCCGCCACAAGCATGATGTTGAGTTCGCCGTCGTCCGTGGTTCCCACCAACTGGTAGTCCCAAAGCAAATCCTCGATGGGGAACGGAACGTTTTGCTCGGCCTCGTACTGCACCATCTGACGCAGTTTCTCTCCGGCGGCGGGAGGCAGTTTGGCGAACCGAGGAAACACAGCGTTTCCTGAGAGGGAGAGCAGGAGGGGCGCAGGCTTGATGCCCCGCTCGCGCATGATATCACGCATCGCCGTGACGATGTAAGCCGATGGATCGGCATCCGACTCCGGGTCCAAACCGAGCGGCACGCGGCCATAGTTCACGAGTTGCGGAGCACCCCCGGCCTTTGCGGTCAGGAACTCCGCCAGCACCACGCGACTGGACCCGATATCCAAGGCAAGAATTCGTTCCGTCTTGAACACGATTGTCTAACCTCGCGCAACCGCCCCGTTCATGCGCTCAGGGCTTGATCGTCTCGTAGTCGTCTGTATTGATCAACGCCCAAGGCGTCTGATCCCGGCTCAACAGGTATCCTTCCCGCAGCGTGACTTTCACGTTCGGGTTCTCCAGCACTTGCGGACTGGACCACCACTCCTCGGGGAGCTTGACCCGCGATTCGTTCTTGGCATCCACAACTTCCCCGTTGACGGTAATGACCACGGCGATAGCCACGGGCGTTCCGTACCGCAGCACGGCATTGGGTCGGACGAAAACGGTGCTGTAATGCTGCTTGTCTTGAGCAATATCGATGTAGCGGACGCTGGCCTTGTAAAGCGAATAGTCGATTCCCCTACCTTCGCGCGCCCGGCAAAGCACATAATAGGAAAAGGTCAGTTCGTCGATCCACTCGTCACCCGTGTCGTACTCGGTGGTGATCTCCAGCCACTCGCCCGGCTTCTTGTTGCTGCGGTATTGGTCCGTCTTGTACTCCGGAACACGCACAATACCTTCCTGATCAAGCCCTTTGATCCGCCTGATGGAAGCCCGCACCTTGCTGCCCTTCTTGACGCCAGCCTCTTCGCCCTTCTCGCGCTTGATCCCCGTTGCCGTCGCGTCAGCGCGTCCCACGCCAACTGTCGCACCCGGCCGAGTCAAACGGTGCGTGGTGCCGCCTGCCTGCGCCCACACTGTCGCCGCAGCCAAACCCAGCCCGACCCCGACTCCCGCCAGCAAGACCGCCCGCTTGTGCACGCTCGCCATGGCACCCCCCCACTCTGCTGCCCCGCGTCCTGAAGTACATGAAATG
Organism: uncultured Victivallales bacterium; assembly: GCA_964402115.1. Lineage (GTDB taxonomy): Bacteria > Verrucomicrobiota > Kiritimatiellia > UBA8416 > CAYOBW01 > CAYOBW01. The sequence goes on along the minus strand of CAYOBW010000012.1, from coordinate 28,068 downwards.
TATCGGGGACGAACTCTAGTCGGGCGAGCGGGTGAAATCAAAGGAAAAAGCGCTTGCCGCGTGACTTTTTTGACCGCCAAGCGCGCAGCCCCCCGCGTTCAGGCTCTTCCCGACGTCTTGCGACTGCCAGGGTTTGCGAAAAAGATGCAGCGCATGCCGGAAAAATGATTGACGTCCGGGGGGTACTGGATTAATCATATTGCCATCTCGTATGGATCAGCACATGCGCGGTCGAGGGAGTGGTTGTTCCATCATTATCTGCGGCGCAGTGGAGGTGGCGATGAACGAAAAATCTCGCACGTGTGGAAACAGAGGAACGACGGTCGGTGGCATGCTGGCTTTACTGATGATTGCGTCGGCAACGCCAGGTTGGTCGAACACTTCAAATGGCATTCCGTACAGCATTTCGTTCGAGGGGCTTGATGTCGGCACCTTGATAAGCGGCACGAACGGCTGGTATGGCGATGTCGATGCCGCCTCCGTCGTGGCTGGCGATCCGATGTACGTGTTTGGGTACGTGATTGCCGACGCCCACACAAAGGTGCTTGAAATGACGGCTCCGGTGAGCAATCAGTTCAACACCAACGCACTGCCCGGTCAGACGAACGTCTGGATAGACCTCATGGTCAAACCCGTGCCACGGGATGTACCGCCCAGCGGGCTTGACACGAACATCCAAACGGCTATCTACCTCGGAACCGATGGTTGTCTGCGCGTCATGCACCAATACCGCACCAGCCCCTGGTCGCCGACGCCTTACTGGACGAAACTGAATCACCCGCCCATCGCGACGAATACGTGGTTCAGGCTAACGATCAAGATGGACTACAGGACGGACGCTTGGTTCCAGACGGAAGAAAACAACCAGTTCGACACCTATTTCCAGGTGTCGATCAACGGCGGCGAGCCGCAAAGTGCACCGATGGCCCTACTGCAGCCCATGCTCGGCTCCGGTGGCACGGGCACTTGGTTCCTGTGCGCGAACGCCCACGAGAACGACGGTTTGGTGCCGACTTATCTGTCGGCCATTTCAACGGAAGGACCGGGGATGCTTGACGATATCGTCGTCACCAATCAACCCGTGCCAACCGTGAGCGGTTCGACGTATGGGATTGACAACCAGATCTACGTCAGCAACGGCATCTGGGATCCGGATGGCGATTCGGACGGCGACACCAACAAGAACTGGGAGGAGATGGTGGCTGGCAGTAACCCGTTTGCCGCGGACGGCATGTTGACGGTCGTGCAGGCGACCAGCGATCCGACCAGCGCCACGATCAAGTTCCTCGGAACAGACCTCTTTGTGACAAACAGCTATACCATGCTGCGGGCCACGAACCTCATGGAGAACAGCCCGTGGATTCCGGTGGCGACAGTTGCGCGCGACCCGTCCGGAACGAATACGTGGACTGACCTGAACGCTCCTGCTGGGCGGGCTTACTACCGCCCGACGATTCAGTGGGTCTACTGATAGTCCTCCTGCTCTGCGCGACGGTAAGCGGCCCGCCTCGGCGGGCCGCTTACGCTTTAGGGTTTTACCTCTCCGATCCGATTCGGCTTGCCATCCCTGCGCCTGTTAGCCGATAGTCGAGTCGTCAGGATCATGGAGGAAGCATGCTCATGCGTGACAGGACATGGCGGATTGGAGTCGGGATCGGGCTAGTCAGTTTGGCCCTCGGCAGCGGGTTTGCGGCTGTGGCCGCTGAAACACCTGCGTCCATCAAGCTGGATGCTTATCAACTTGCGGCAGGACCCATCCAACTGACGGGTGTTGAGGATAATCTCTCCGGCATCACGTTCTGCCAAGATTCTGGAACGTTGTTTGCCGTCCTGAATGCCCCCACGTTGCTCATCGAGTTGGACCTGCAAGGCGCGGTCAAACGCCAGATCAGCCTGCTGGGTTTCGACGATACCGAAGACGTCTGCTGGTTGGGCGCCAAGCGCTTTGCCGTGGTGGAGGAGCGCCGCAGGATGCTGGTCGTGTTTGACCTAAGCGACTCCAACACTGTCGATTATGCCGACTGCAAGCGGTACTTGATTGACGCTGCCGAGGCCGGGAACAGCGGCCTGGAAGGCGTGGCTTTCGACGTGAAGGCCCGCATGCTCTACGTGGTGAAAGAGAAGTCGCCTCGAAGGCTTTATGCGCTCCCCCTGCCCGCGGGAGACGCGGAACCGGCGCCCTCGACGCCGTGGGATATCCAGGCGAACAACCAAGGCATGAAGGATCTGGCGGCTGTCACGTTCGTAAGCGCCAACAGCAACCTCGTCTTCTGCAGCGACGAGTCGAAGGTTCTGGTGGAATGCAATGCGGAAGGGAAAACGATCTCGCGGCTATCGCTGGCAGAAGGGAACGGACTGACCGGCCCCCTCAAGCAGCCAGAGGGCGTAACCATGGACGACAAGGGTGTGCTGTACGTGACGAGCGAGCCGAATGTGCTGTACATCTGGAAGAAGCCCTGAGACGCAGCAGTTCTCATTATGGCCACCGGCAGGTGTCTGAGACCGGCTAAAGCCGGGACTCCAAACCGGTTTCCAGCGCGTTTACGACGTTTGGAGTCCCGCCTTCAGGCGGTCTCCGGCCATAATGAGAACTGCTGCCTGAGACGCGTTGACATGGGCCATGCAGAAGCATAGAGTATGAGGTCAGGAGCACGCATGAGCACTGAAGCACGAACGTCTGCCGAACCCAGGACCGGGATTAGCTTGTCCAAATCACGCTGTAAGACTGGTTTTACCCTCGTCGAGTTGCTGGTCGTGGTGGCGATCATGGGCATTCTGATGGGACTGATCGCCGGGATTGGGACGCTGGCCAAGCAGAAAGCCTACGAGTCGAAAACCAGGGCCGAGCTTCAGCACATTGCCAAGGCCGTGAACGATTATCTCGCCGACAACGGCACGTGTCCGCTTGACTTGGACGCGGCCTTCTACCTGAAGCTGCCGGAGTCCGTGCGCGACGGTAAGGATTCCTGGGGGATGCCGTACATTTACAAACGACTGACGGTCAATACGTTCTCGCTCTACTCAAGAGGCCGCGACCGTCAGGAAGGTTCGGACGGGACAAATGGCGACAATATCTACGCGGACCGATGACCCAGTTCGTGGTGGGCCATCCAGGAGCAGCCTTATGTCAAAACGCGCGTTTACGTTGATCGAGATCCTGGTTGTGATTGCCATTATCGGGATTCTGGCAGGCCTGCTGCTGCCTGCAGTGGCAGCCGTGAAACGCTTTGTCCGCAAAGTCAAGGCACGGGCCGAAGTGGAGCAGATGGAAGGGGCCTGGTCCGTGTACTATCAGACCTACCAGAAGTGGCCCAGCTTCGCGACCGCGGAAGCAACGGCGGTCCCCATTGACGGCGCAGCAGCGACCGTGCTCATGGGTGGTAACGATGCGGACAATAACAACCGCAAACGCATGCAGTTCATGCAGTTCCAAAGCGTGACGAACGGAACGCCCGTGAACGTTTGGGCCATCCTCATGCCTGGATTGCCAATCGAGCAGTTCAAGTACTACGCGCGCTTCGATCTCGACTACGACAACCAGATCACGGGATTGCCAGATGCATGGCCGGAACCGGTCAAACGGAATGTCGTGATCTGGACCATCAACCCGACTGTGGCGGAAGGGCACAAGGACCGCATCATCGGAAGTTGGCAGCAATGAACGGTCTTGGTCACACACGCAAGGAGCTGCTCCCGTCCATGCACGGGGGGTTCACGCTTCTGGAGTTGCTGGTCGTCGTGGCCATCATCGGCCTGCTGGTCGGCATGCTGGCCGGCGGTATTCAGGCCGTGCGAAACGGGATGAAGCGCCAGAAGGCGTCCATGGAGTCGAAGACCATTGCGCAAGCCCTGCGTGGTTACCGTGATGATTTTGGCGAGTGGCCCAAGCAAGACGAAACAGTTGTTGCGGATGTCACGTGCTCCGATGAGGCAGGGCAACGCTTGGTGTTGTCCAGGTTGTTGGAGAACGTGCGCAAGCGCGTGTACCTGGACATTCCCGGCGGGTCGGACAAGCAGGGGGCTTTTCTGGATCCCTGGCTTAGACCCTATGTCATCACGATGGACATGAACAGCGACGGTCTGTGCGATGTCAACGCTAAGCTCGACCAACCGGCTGCCACCTACGTGACAAACGTGGCAAGCGACGTGGCGGTTTTCTCCTGGGGTGCATCCCCGGCCACGACCAACAGTGTGTTCAAACCCTGCTCATGGCGCTGAATCATGCAAGCACTTAAATATGCTGGTACGAGGTCAGCACGGGACCTGAGAACCGGTGAGGTCTGCGCGACGTCTGCGCGTGGCGGTTTCACCCTGATCGAGTTGCTGGCCGTGATGGCCCTGATGGTGCTGATGATGTCGCTATCCATCATGGCTTTTGTGGATTTCGGTCGGGATGCAGCCATCAGGAGTTCGACCCTGCAGGCCAAGGCCGGTCTGAGCATGGCCCGCCAGTGGGCCATCTCGCACCGCGTCAGTGCATACTTCCGCTATGGCAACTGCCAGAGCAGTGCCGCCATGGACACACGGGGATACTACGTCATTGGCACGACCACCAAGGGGGGGGATGTGACGGGCACGAACTGGATGTCCACGGGCATCCTGCTGGCAGACGAGGGCGGGAGCGTTCTCGGCGCAGGAACCGAGAAGGCCATCCGCTTCTCCTCGTCTGGCGCCCTCAAGGGGCACGGCATCGTCCCCTACCGCTTCATGGTGTTGGAGGGAGATCGGTGGGCGCGCAACAAGGCGATGGCGATCACCAACATGCTTGAAGTTGCGCCGCTGACAGGGGCGGCAAAGATTCTGGGCCCTTGAAGCCCTCCGGGAGACAGTAGGCCATGCATACGGCACAGTCCCGCAGTTCAAATGCGACGGGCCGCCACCAGGCGGGACGGGACGGGTTCACCCTAATGGAGGTCGCCCTGGCGATCCTGGTGGTCGCTATCGGCGTCATGGCCGTCTTCTCCCTGCTGGCTTCCGGCATGGACTCGAACACCAAGGCCATGGCCGACACGCAAGCCACGATTTTTGCCGACAACGTCTTTAATGCCTTGAGTGCCGCCGCACAGAAGCGGGCGCTCGACAATCCCGGGGATCCGAAGGCTTGGATAACCTACTGGACTGACCTGAAGGCTGGCAAGGTCGGCATCACCCTATCGGCCGAACCTGCCTGGCAGAATGCCGTCAGTTTCTCGAAGTCCGGCGTCGGTGCGTGGACGACTGACAGCGGTGTGGCGAAGGTCAAGGCGACCGACCGCAGCTTCCGACGAATCGACTTCCCGAATTCCGTCTTTACAGGACACCCTCGCGGCGGCTTGCAGCAGGATGGGAAGACGCTTCTAAACCACTCCGTCCGCTACCAGTTCACGGTCACGCCCTTAGCCACCCCCCCCGAGAAGGGCACGGTACTCCTGCTGGTCTGGCCTGGCAAGTACGGCAGTTTGGAGCCCACCGACGCTGTCGTCTTTTACTCGGAGTTCATCAACCGGGGCACGCTCTGAATCTATGAAAAAGGTCGTCTACAACGCGATCCGCCTGACAGGCAGTCACACGCCGGCAGGCCGGCGGGGATTCTCCCTGATTGAACTCCTCTGCGCCGTTGCCATCCTGATGATGCTGGTTATCATGCTGGGATCCGTCTTCACCGAAACGAACCGCAGTTGGGCCATGGGCACCGGCCGCGCCGAGAACAACACGACGGGGCGCGCAGCGATCAACATGATCGCGGACGACCTCCAGTATGCCATCGCCGACCGCGTCATAACCTTCGCCATGCAGACCACGGACAAATCGACCGGGCGCGACACATTCAAAACCTATGGGGCGGACAACAGCGAAGTGTGCATGCTGTCCGTGCGCGAGGCTGGAGCCGCCAACGAAAGCCGTTCAGCTCAGGAGATTCACTACTACGTCAAGGAGCATCCCCAGATCAAGGGACTCTATGTGCTTCGCCGGGGCTACTTCAGCAAGGAGCTGCTGGACAAACCGATGCAGCACGCCTATCGCAATCGTTCCTGGTACAAGACAGGCGGAGCTCGCGTCGCCCCTCCCCTCGACCCCGATCCCGACGATGCGTCGGTAAATCCCGGGCGTCCGTCGGGCGGTGGCGATCTCGCCGAGAACGTGGCCTGCCTACGGTTCTTCGTCCCCAATCCACTGGGCGCCACGCTGCCGCCGATCGGCGATTACCTCAGCGAGAAGTTCGACGATCGTCTGCCCGAGTACATTGACATCTACCTGGAGATTCTCGACCCCCGGACGGCGATCCAGGCCGCGGACATGTCAACGCGCGGGGGGATGGCCGAGAAGGTCAACGAGTTTGTGGAGCGCAACCTGAGGCGCTACACAAAACGCGTGTACTTCCACAATCGTGAAGGCTACCGGCATCCCCATTGACAGCCGGCGGCAGCGCGCAATCGGAAACGCACCGGCGTCTTCTGCCGGGACGGAGGTGGAGCATGAGCAAGAACCAGTCCGGTACATGCAACAGCCGCAATGGTGTCGCCCTGATCATGGTGATCGGCATGCTGTCGGTGATCACCCTGCTCTCGGTAGCGTTTTCGATCGCCATGCGCATCGAGCGACTGGCCGCACGCAACCACGCGAACGCCGCGCGTGCGGAGCACCTGATCAACACAGCGTTCGTTGTCGCCACCACGAACCTCAACATTCGCATGCAGGGCAAGTGCTATCCGAAACTCGTCGAGGAAGCATATGCTTCGGCCTTGGGCACGGATGCCTGCACCAACCTGCTGTCAGGTGAAGCCAGGGCCATCATCCCCAAGTCGCTGCTGACCAAAGCCCAAACGGCGGCCGCGAACTGTAAGTGGATCAAAGTCGAACCTCTGCTCCCGGGCTACGTCACCAAGACTGCGATGCGCGCCCGTTTTGCGTACCTGGTCTGCAACGCCTCCGGCTTGCTCGATGGAAACAAGGTAGGAGGGGGCACAAACGCCTGGACGAGCGTGCGCCAGCTTGAGCCTGGCGACATCAACATCGACTATGTAACCGATTTTGTGTCGGGCATGCAGACGAGATTCCTGGACAACCGCCGGGACAAGCACATCCGCTACGACACCGTCACCGAGCTGCTGGCGCTGAATCCCGGCTGCTTCAACAACACGGAACTCTCCACGTTGTCCGCTTACTCCTACGACCTGAGCCGGGCACAGTATTTCCCCGACAGCGAAGTCGCGAATCTCGGCACACCGACCGTCAAACTCGAGGACAAGTTCTACGTCAACGGCATCACCAACTTCGCCTGCTACCGGACAAAGAACACGATCAACAAGTACAAGAACGATGCAGGCTTCATCAGCGGCTATTACGACAAACTGTTGCAGGCCCTCAAGGATGCCAAACTGAACAATAATAACCGCACGCCGGACATCGCCTGGAACATCGTGAATTGGCTGGATGAAGACCGCGTGCCGCAGAGTGCCGAGGGCGACAATGCCCCCTGGGTACACACGGAAGGCGGGGAGGCCATTCCGCTCATAAACGAGATCATCCTCAAGAAGGGTGGCGGCGTGAATGAGTACACGTTCACCGTGGAACTCTGGTTCCCGTTCACGGGGCCCGACTACGTCAAGGTGGACAAGAGCGAACCGTATCACGATTGCGATAAATTCGTCTTTCAGGCAGCGGTCTGGGATCTCCCCAACCCGCAAGCGAAGGCGCCGACCTTTGCGACTAGCACGCTCGACTTCTCGACGGTGGCCCCGGCGCCCAAGAAGGTTGTGGAGATCCCCATCGAGTTCATGCGCTATCCCGATGCCCAGTTCAAGACCTTCGACGTCGGGCCTATCGTCATGGACGGCCCGCTGGCCGTCACCAACTGCCTGTTCTTCACCGCCCGCGTGGCCATCAAAGACGGGAGCACCATTTATCCCGTGGATCAGGCCAACGGCATGCGTAAGGTTTATCAGCTGTGGAATGGGGCGAAATTTGAGCCCGCCACAGCAACGCCGAACTACATGCCTGTTGCCTATACGGCGCCCGGGGCTTGGGGCGTGGACGATCCCCGCTCCAACGGCAAGAACAACGAGTGGGGGCCGGAAAACGACCCCAACGGCACACCCAATGCCCTCAACAAGGGACTGAATCTCAGCCTGATAACGGGCAAAGGCGGCGGCGCCAGGGACCAGAATCCGTGGTGTACGGACATGCATGACTCCGATAACCGGCGGCAGGGTGTTCCCATCTACGTCAAAGACGGCCTGATGCAAACCATCGGCGAGTGCGGCTTCTTCTACCTGTCGAACTATGGGGGCGAAGTGGGCACATGGGACACCGTGGACATCATGCATGCCGGCGCGGGGGCCTATCTTATCGACCACCTCACCGTGCGCGACCCCAAGCGAGAGAACTCCACGAATGGACTGGTCTGCATTAATACCCAGCAGAAGGATGTGCTGCGCGCGCTGTTCGGCGGCGTGAAAGTGGGTATGGGGATCGCCCAGACCACGGGCAAGAACATGGCCGAACTGCAAGCGAAAGGCATCGATGCCATTGTCGATGCCATCACCACGCGCTCTGCCAAGGACCCGTTCCTGAAGTTCCAGGATATGTTCAAAACGGCTTCCGGGCCATCGGGAACGTCCGAAGTCAACGGAGGTCCGATCGCAAAGGCCATTCGCGACGCCGCCAAGGCCGCGTGGGTGAACAAGAATCCCGGCCCCACCGCGGACCAGGAAGGCACGCACGACCGCGTGCTGGAAGACGCGTTTAACCAGATCGTGGACCTGATCTCCTTCCGTCAGAACATATACACCGTGGTCTGTGCGGCGCAGGTGCTGGCCAATCAGAAACCCTCCAGGGGAGAACCCGAGATCATTCTCGGCGAGCGACGCGCCATTGCCACGCTCTACCGTGACTCCTACACCGGGCGCACGTTTGTGCGTTCGTTCAAGTGGCTGAGCGAGGAATAGCCCGCTCAACCGCCCCCTCGCACGAGGGGGTGGTTGGTTACGTAGAGCACCCCCTACCCTGCCGGCGTTCTGACTGACAAGGAAGCTTGTCTTCACCGTCAGAATTTCATTGTGATGCATTTGCCAATGAATTTTCTTTTGCAACTCAACCTCGTTATGTCCTATGTTCATTGCAATGAATATGCAGGAAGCAGGTTTACTCATTAAGAAACGCCGTATGTCGCTCCAAATCGACCAGCACATGCTGAGTGCGATCTCGGGAATCGCCGTCCACACCCTGAGCAACATCGAAGCCGGGAAGGGCAACCCGACAATCGCGACGCTGGATCGGGTGTTACACGCGATGGGTATGGAGCTTCGGATTCAAGTCAAGGAGTAAGCCGTGAGTCGGAGGGGGAGTGTCTATTGCGGGGGTTCGCTGGCCGGCCGCATCGAGGAGACGGCAGAGGGGTATCGCTTCACGTACGCCAGCGGGTATCTGAAGGCGGCAGGGAGCCGACCGATCAGTCTGAATCTCCCAAAACGGCCTGAACCTTACACCTCCAAGGTCCTGTTCCCCTTCTTCTTTGGGCTCCTGGCAGAAGGCATTCTGAAGGATACTCAATGCCGCAAGCTGAAACTGGACGAGAACGACCACTTCGGGCGGTTGCTTGAGACCGCGCACAGCGACACGATTGGATCCGTCACGATCATCACGGAACCGGAGGCGTAGATGTTCCGCTGCCTGTCAGCCCTGACCGATCTCCCGCACGAGGGCTACTGCCGCGCGGCGCAGCGCCTGCTGGCAGGTGGCAATCGGGCCTTCCCGCATCGGTTGTCGTTCAACCGCAAGGATGTCGTCGAGTTTCGCATGGAGGCGGCCGAGCATATGTCCATTTCGGGCATTCAGGACAAGATCTCCCTGAAGTTGGTCCGCGGGAAGCTCGTTCCTACGGAAAAGGACGGGGAGTTCATCCTGAAACCTATCCCGTCCACCGATATCCCCCGCTTCAAGGCCGACGTGCCGGCCAGTGAACACCTCACCATGCAGATTGCATCACAGGTTTTTGGGATTAATACAGCCGTCAACGCCTGTATCCGCTTTGCGGACGGCGAACTCGCGTACATCACGCGCCGGTTCGACCGGCGCGCCGGAGTCAAGATCGGGCAGGAGGATTTCTGCCAGTTGTCCAACCGAACGGCGGAAACGGCCGGCAGGAACTACAAGTACGACGGAAGCTGCGAAGAAGTCGGTCGGATCCTGAAGCAGCACTGCAAGGCCTACCCCGTCGAGGTCGAGAAGCTCTTTGCGCGGATCGTTTTCAACTACGCCTTTTCGAACGGCGACGCGCATCTGAAGAACTTCTCGCTGTACGAAAGCGAGTTCGGCGATTACATCCTGACGCCGGCCTACGACTTGATTTGCACGTCTCTGCACTTCCCGGACGAAAGCCGCACGGCCCTCGATCTATTCGACGCGTTCGAGACGGAGAGTTTTCGACAAAACGCCTTCTACAGGCGGCCGGATTTTCTGAAACTGGCCGATTTCTACGGCATGGCCAAGGGACGCGCCGAGCAGTATCTGGATCGGTACGCGGAGAACGTGGACAAGGTGCTCGCCACCATCGAGCGGGCACTCTTGTCCGACCCGGCAAAGGCGGATTTCCGGACGCGCTTCGCAGATCGTCTGAAGGCGATTCAGGACTAGTGCGTATTCCGGAAATACGCAGGTGCGGCAAAACCGTACGCAGCAGGATTCGAACCGTCACCTTGTGCGTTGGGGGATGTCTCTCGTGGGTCAACACCCGCCTTCGGAGAAGACGGGGCTACGGGAGCATCGCCCGGGCACGCAAAGGGGGTGGAGTACACAGCCTGAAGACGGCAGAAACCTTCCGGCTTACCGATGCGCAAGCGTTTCTGCTCTGGACTTCTCCCTCACGGACTGTTAACGTATGTGTCGGAAGTGGCAGAGAAGGGTATTCGTCGTGATCTCTGCCGGCGTAGCTGCCGTGTTCGTCAAAAGCGGGAGAATGGTCTTGGCTGCAAGCCAAGGCCGTAGGTTGCTTTTGAACAGAACGATTTCTGCGACCATCACACTGCGGCATCATATTCCGTTATTTTTCAAAGACTTACGATTATCAGGAAACGCTTGGCGCAAGCTCGACATCTCACCGAAGGAGGCTCCATCATGAGAACGATCGTTGTTGTCATTCTGATCATCCTCTCTGCCGGCGCGTTGACGTGCAGTCAGGCCGCCGACGTTACGAAGGCCAACAATGCCGACAACCTGAACCTGACGTCGAGTTGGAGCGGCGGCAGTGTCCCGGGGAGTGGGGATGTCGGCGTATGGGACAGCACCGTCACCGCCGCCAACACGGTCCTGCTGGGCGGCGACCTGAGCTGGAACGGCGTGCGCATCGCCAATCCCGGCGGCCTGGTGACAATCGGCGCCGGCAACACACTGACCCTCGACGCGGGCGGCGTGGAGCTGACTGCCGCAACCCAGAATCTGACAGCTAACTGCGCGCTTAGCCTGGGCGCGGGGCAGACCTGGAACATCGCCAGCGGGCGCACGTTGACGGTCGGAGGCGCGGTATCGGGGAGCGGTGCCCTGTCGAAGAGCGGCACGGGTACGCTCACGCTCAGCGTCGCGAACAACCACACGGGCGGTACGGCAGCAAACGCCGGCACCCTGAAGATCGGCAACAGCGGCGCTCTTGGCAGCCCGGCGGGAACGTACCTCATGACGGTCGGCAGCGGCGCCTCGCTGGACCTTGCGGGCGTCAGCATCAGCGGCCAGGGCAAGCCTGTCTACATCAACGGTGCGGGCGTGAGCGGCACGTTCGGGGCCATTGGCAACTCGGGCGGCGCGTTGGTCACCAGCGGGCTCAACAACATCACCCTCGCCGGTAACGCCTCGATCGGCAGCAACGGCAACCGTTTCGACCTCCTCGGCACGCTGGACGGTGGCGGCAACACCCTCACAAAGATCGGCAACTGCGACATGGCGTCCAAGGGCACACTCAGCAACGTCAGCACCCTGAACATCAATGGCGGTGCCTGGATTTGCGAAACCGACAACGCCCTGGGCAGTGCGGCGGTCGCCGTGGCCGGCGGCACCTTGCGGCTGTGGAAGTCAGCGGGCGCTCTGACCTACGCCAACAACCTGACGCTGAACGGCGGCACGTTCGACCAAAGCAACGGTGGTCCGCATGTGTGGAACGGCACATTGACACTGAGCGGCGGTAACACCTTCAGCGGCGGGTCGAGCGTGGTTGTCAACGGGACGGTGTCCGGCAACGGTAACATCAACAAGACCGGGACCGGCACGTTGACGTTCGCCAGCGGCACGCCATCTTTGACGGACGTCGTGGCCAGCCAGGGCTACCTGGTCGTCACCAACACCGCCGGTCTGACCGTCGGCGGCAACTTCCTCGTCAACAACAACGGCACAGTCGGCTCGTTCTCCCAGGGCGGAGGCACCGTGACCTTCAACGGCTCCTTGTTCCGCGTCGCTCACTACCCGGGCTCGGGATCCTACCGGATCACCGGCGGCACGCTGGCGCTTGGCAGCGGAAAGGTCATGCGTATCGGCTGGGACGGCCTGGGGCAGCTGTTCGTTTCGGGCGGACAGATCAGCGGGGCGGCAGCAACCCTCTCGCTTGGCAACAGCGGAGCCGGCGGCAGCGGCAGTTCGGTGACTCTGAGCGGCAGCGGCGCCATCACGATCCAGAACTTCCACCTCGGTGAAGCCGGCAGTCGCAGCGGCTTGGTTACGCAGTCGGGCACCTCCTCCGTGACGGTCACCGGGCAGCTGCGCGTGGGACACTACGGCTCCGAAACCAGCACTTACAACATGAACGGCGGCACGGTGGCCCTCACGGCCACCTCCGGCGCCAACCCGTTCGGCGGCGGGGAGCAGAACGGTGCGCTGTACCTTGGCATTGACGGCACCGGCGTCTTCAACCACAGCGGCGGCGCGGTAAGCGCCCAGGGCCTCGTGCTGGACAACCGCAGCGACACGGCCGGCACCGATACCTATACAATGACAGGCGGCACGCTCACGCTCGGCGCCTGGGGCATACAGGGCAACGGAACCACCCTCATCAACCTGGGCGGCGGCACGTTGCTGGCCTCGGCAGCTTGGGCCTCCTCGCGCCCCATGACGCTCACCGGCACAAACGGCGACGTCGGCTTCAATACCAGCGGCGGCAACATCACGCTCTCCGGCGTGCTTTCCAGCACGGGCGGCCTGAACAAACTGGGTGCGGGTACCCTGCAACTCTCCGGCAACAACACCTTCACCGGCACCTGCCTGGTCACCGCCGGCACGCTGGAGTTGAACGGCGCCAACGGCGCCAGCCCGGCGGGGCGCAACTCGCTGCGGATCGAGAGCGGCGCGGTGGTCACCGCCCTCGTAGCCAACCAGCTCGGCCTCGAGACCAGCGGCTACCTGACGAGTTTGTTCGTCAACGGCGGACAGTTCAACGGCGACCCCAACAACCACGTCAACGCCATCACCATGAACGGCGGTACGATCGCCCTGCGCAGCGGCGCGACGGTGCAGGACGGACTGGACTTCCGCACCTTCGCCGCCGTCACACCGAAGGTGACCGTCCAGGCTTCCGCGTCCGCGGCCACCATTTCGCTCAAGGGCACGCTGAACAACGCCACGACGTTCGACGTGGCAAACGGCACGGCAAGCCCCGACCTGAACTACACAGCCGCGATCGTCGGCGGCAACAGCCTGACCAAGACGGGCGCCGGCACGATGCGCCTCGGCGCCCAGTGCTCGTACACCGGCGGCACGACCATCAACAACGGAACGCTGCAGTTGAATTCGGGCGCCAGCGCGTCGGGCTGCATCCGCGGCACGGTTGACGTGAACAGCGGCGCCACGCTGGAATCCATGCTGCAGGACACGTTCGGCTACTCCGCGACCGGCATCACCACGCTGAACATCAACGGCGGGCTGGTCAACCACACGGCGAACAACAACAACTTGACGCTCAGTGCGATCACCATCAACCTGACCGGCGGCACGCTGCAAAGCACCGGGGTCGGCATCAACCGCTTCGACTTCCTCGACAACTCCTGCGTGGTCAATTCGCTGGCCAGCGCCAACACGTCCACGATCTCGGGCTTGATCCAGCTGCGGGCAGGGCAAACGCTGACGACCTTCACCGTTGCCGACGGCACGGCGAATACCGACCTCCTGATCAACGCCGCCTTCATGGAGGCAGCGACCGGCAAGGCCATCGCGAAGGCGGGCGCCGGGCGCATGGTGCTGTCGGGCGTCAGCTCGTACACGGGCAACACGACGGTCAACGGCGGCACGCTGGCCATTGTCAACGGCGGCCAGATCTACTCGAACCTCGCGTGGGCCTCGCGCACCCTGGGGGTTACCAGCGCCACGTTGGAGATCGACGGCTGGAACGGCGCCGCGTCCCTGGGACAGAACAGCTATGCAGCCGGCAACCTGACGCTGAACGGCGCGATCCTGCGTTTCACGGGCGCCTCGAACCCGTGCTCGGGGCCGACGGATGCAGGCAACGGCCGCTCCTTCACCATCGGAGCCGGCGGGGCAACCCTGGAAAGCGCGACCGCCGGCGTGCTGTGGCAGATCACCCAGTACAACGCGGGAGACAGCTACCCCCTCGCCAGTGCCGGGGGCATGCTGACCCTCACCGGCGCCGGCAGCGGCGCCCTGCACAAAGTCATTCCCGGCGGCGGCGGGCTGAACAAGACCGGCGGCGGCAACTGGACACTGACAGCGGCCAACACGTACGCCGGCGCCACGACCATCGGCGGCGGCACGCTGTACGTCAACGCCCCCGGGGCAACAGGCGGCGGCACGGTGACCGTCAACAACGGCGGCACACTCGGCGGCAACGGCAGCATCGGCGGCGCGGTGACAGTCCAGACGGGCGGCGTGCTGACCCCGGGCGGCGCAGCGGGCAGCCGCGAGACACTGACGATCAACAACAACCTCGTGGTCCAGAGCGGCACGACCTACGCGTGGGACGCGAACGCATCGAACTGCGACAAGGTGCAGGTCAATGGCGACATCACCCTCCCCACGGCCATGACCATCACCGTCAACGCTTCGGGCACCCCCCTGACAACCGTCGTTTTCGAGTGGACCGGCAACAACCTCGGCGCCACCAACCTGCAAGACTGGTTCGTACCGGGCGGCTACCGGGCGCAGATCGTGGGCAAACAGGTGCAGCTCATCCCGACCGGAGGAACGATCTTCCGCGTGCAGTAGAGCGCGCCACTGAAACGGGGACAGCGGGACAGGCATTCCCGGCAGGGCCGAAATCCGCTCGGCCCTAGCTGTTTTCTTGAGCACAAGGGGGGGACGAACAACATGGCTGGCACAATACACCGGGCATTCGCGCGCACGCTTTGGCTCGTCCTGCTGTGTCTGGCGTCGCTCGCGGCCGCCGCGCCGCTGACCTGGGATGCCGACCCTGCCACGGCGGAGGCGCAGGGCGGTGGCGGCGCGTGGAACACGAGCAGCAACAACTGGTGGGACGGCACGGCCAATACGACGTGGAACAGCGCCACGCCTGACGCCGCCACCTTTGGCGGCACCGGCGCTGCCGGCGTCGTGACCGTGGGCGAGAACGTCACCGCCGACAGCCTGACCTTCGCCAATGCGGGGACCGGTAACTACACCCTCGGCGGGACCGCCACGCTCACGGTCAACAACGGCGTGACCTTCGCCAAGGCCGCTACGATCAACGCCCCCCTCGCCCTCGGCGGCAGCCAGAACTGGACCACAGCCAACGGCCAGGCTGCCATCCACGGCGGCATTGCGCTGGGCGCCAACACGCTGACCCTGGCCACGCTCAACAGCGACATCCGCCTGAGCGCCACCGGCGGCCCGATCACCGGCAGCGGCGGCATCACGCGCAGCGCCACGACGGCTGCCCGCCTGCTGTATAGCGGCACACATACCTACTCCGGCCCCACCCTTGTCGCCGCGCGTGCGGACTACGCCACCGCCCTGGAGATCTCCGGCGGCGAGCTGACGATCGCCAACTCGGACGTGACCATGAACGGCCGCCTGGACATCTGGGGAGGGCCTCTGCGGTGCGGGGCGCTGAACGGCACGGGGCGGGTGTACGCCAATGGCAACGCCACCAACTTCACGGGCACGGGATTGTATGTGGGCGCCAACAACGCCTCCGGCAGCTTTGGCGGCGTCATATCGAACTACACGTGGAACACCAAAGCCCGCCTGGGCGTGGTCAAACTCGGCACCGGCACGCAGACCTTCACGGGTACAGGCAATACCTTCACGGGCGGGCTGACCATCGAGGATGGGACCGTGATCGCCAACATGGCGGACTACAAACTCGTGTGCGGAGTCGGCAACCTGATCACGATCAACAGGGGCACGCTGCGGCTCAACTCGGTCAACGTCACCTCCGGCAACATCAACTACCGCATTGGCACGAATGGCGTACTGACCTGCGCCGGCTACCACGAGCACCTGAACAACGTCACCCTGCAGGGAGGTACGATCAACGCCGCCGCCAATGCCGGTCTCAACGCGCCGGCGAAGTACAACACCGAGGACTTCACACTCGACGCCAACGTCGTCGTGACCGGCAACGTGGCCTCGGCCATCGACTTGAGCGGCGGCGCCAACGCGTTTTCCCTGACTGCCGAACGTACCTTCACGGTCTACGATGTCACGACCAACGCAAATCCCGACCTGACGATCACGGGCAGATTCCGCGCCGGCGGCCGCTTCATCAAGGATGGGCCGGGCACCGTGGCCTTCGCCACGGCCCACGCCGCCACGGCGGGGTATTTCGTGCGCGGCGGCACGGCGCGCTTCGACGTCCTGCAGGGCCTGGTCAACAACGCGGCGAATGCGGTGGTGATCAGCAACGCCGGCGCCCGCGTACTATTCAACAAGAACAACGTGATCGCCGGAGAGGCGGTGGCGATCGCCACGCCCATCACCGCGGTAGCGGGCGGTGAAATGGACACCGCACAGTTCAACACAATCGGCGCCTTGACCTTGAACGCCGGCACGCTGCGGCTCAACAAGAACGACTACGACGGCGGCAACTACGGCGCGTATTACCTGCACGGGGCGGTGACCGTCGGCCCGCTGGGTCAGTCCCAGATCGCCTACGGTTCCTACAGCAACGCCGGCGTGCATCTGGACGCGCCGACCACGTTCACGGTTAACGACAGCCCCGCGACGAACGACCTCGTGGTGGGAGTCCAACTGACCAACCGCCGCTGGAACGCGGGCGCGGGGGCCCTGACCAAGGCCGGCCCGGGCACCATGGTCCTGACGGCGGCGAACAACAATTACACGGGCAACACCACCATCAATGCAGGCACGCTGCGCCTCGACGGGGCCGGCATCACCCCCCCCACGTGCCCGCAGATCACCATCGCCACCGGCGCCGCCCTGGACGTTTCGACGCGCACGAACGCCGCGCTGACACTGGCCGGCACACAAACGCTGGCCTGCGGCGGAACCGTGCGCGGAACGCTGCGCACCAGTGACGGCACGCGCCTGTTTCCCGGCACGGACGGCGGTGCTGGCACTTGCGCTGTCGTCGGCAGCCTGACCGTGGCGCACAACACCGCCCTTACCTTCGATCTGGCAGCGACGACGGAAACAGGCAGTGGCACGAACGACCTGATCCAGGTGGTCAGCAACCTGACGCTGACGGGCCGGAGCCCGGTCACCCTCGCCTTTGCCCGCGGCACCCCCGCCACGCTGCCTGCCACCTACACGCTGTTCAAGTATGGCACGCTCACGGGTGGCGCCACGAACCTCGTCGCGCAGAACCGTGGCGTGCTCCTGGCCGTCGATGCGGTCAACCAGGCCATTACGGCCACCCTGACGACTGCCGGCGGCCTCGACCTGGTCTGGAAGGGCGACGGCCTGACCAATCGCTGGGACGTGGGTACCAGCACGAACTGGCTGACGGCCGGAAACCCGACCGCCTTCTACCAGAGTGACCGGGTTACGTTCGACAACACCGGCACCAACGCTC
The DNA here is from genome assembly GCA_964402115.1 of uncultured Victivallales bacterium. GTDB lineage: Bacteria > Verrucomicrobiota > Kiritimatiellia > UBA8416 > CAYOBW01 > CAYOBW01. The sequence goes on along the minus strand of CAYOBW010000012.1, from coordinate 10,127 downwards.
CGGCCGTACAGCTTACCGGACGCCTGACGGTCAACCGCCTGACCGTAACCGCCGATCAGGCTTACACGCTGACCGGTGGCAGCATCGGCGGCAGCGGCGCCTTGGAGAAATCCGGCAGCGGCACCCTGACCCTGCAACCGGCCGACATCGGCGACAACACCTACGCGGGCGGCACCGTGGTCAACGGCGGAACCCTCAACCTCTACGGCCACAACCTGCAGGGCAGCGTCGTAGGCACGGGCCCCCTGCAAGTCAATACGGGGGCCGTGGTTGTGGCCTTCAGTAGTAATCCGCTAGGCCAGTACAGCGGTGCCACGCTGGCGCGGCTCGTTGTGAACGGCGGCACTTACCTGGCGGACGCCTATCACCACCTGAACAGCCTGACGCTGAGCGGCGGCCTCGTGGGCGTCCGGGCGGGGGTCGCCCAAGTCGACGGTCTCGATTTCAACACGTGGACCGCCACTTCACCCGCCATCACAGTGCAGGCCAGCACAAACACCGCCACCGTGGCCTCGAAGCTCACGCTGCGCGCAGCGACCACGCTGGACGTCGCCAACGGCGCAGGGATCACGGATTGCCTGCTGTCGGGCGCCATGGCGGGCACCGGACCGCTCACGAAGAACGGCGCAGGCAAGGCGGTGCTGACGGGCCTGGCCGACTACACCGGCGCCACGACGGTCAACGGCGGCACGTTTGCCATCACCGGCGGTGGCAGGGTGTACGCCAACCGCGCGTGGGACTCCAGGGCCTTCACGGTCAATAACGCGCAGCTCGAGATCGACGGGTGGCTGCTCGACGCCTGCCTGGGGAAGAACAACTATACGGCAGGCAACCTGGTCCTCAACAACGCGCGGCTCGTGTACGTGGGCACATCCAACGCCGTGACCGGACCGACCGACGCGTCCAACGGCCGCGCTTTCACCATCGGCGCCGGGGGTGCCACGCTGGAGGTCGCCAACGCAGACGCCACCTGGACGTTCTGCCGCTACAACGCCGCGGACGGATACCTGCTGGCCAGCGCAGGCGGTCTGCTGACGCTGACCGGCGCGGGCCATGGCGTCATGCACAAGATCATCCCCGGTGCGGGGGGCCTGACCAAGAGCGGCACGGGCGCGTGGACGCTCGCCGGCACCAACACATACACCGGCGTCACGCGCGTGGAAGCCGGCGTCCTGCTGGCCAACGGTCCGGTGGCCAGCCCCGCCGTCACGGTCGCCGACAAGGCCACCTTGGGCGGAGAGGGTCTGCTGCTCGGCACGCTGACCGTAGAGAATGGTGGCACGCTGGCACCCGGCGCAGCCTCGGGCGCAATCGGCACGCTCAGCGTGAGCAACACGGTCACGCTGGCGGACGGTGCGCGACTGGACTGGGACGGCGCGGCGACAGCCGGCGACCTGGTCAGTGTAACCGGCGATGTTGCCCTGCCTGCAGTCCTGAATCTGAGCGTGACGCTGGCCGATGGCCAGATGCAGAACCCGGCGGTCGTGCTGCGCTGGACCGGTGCGAACACCGGTGCGGCAACCCCCGGTCAGTGGATCATCCCCGGCGGCTATTCCGCCGCCATCGTCGGCAGCGAGGTTTGGCTAACCAAGGGTACGGGCACCGTGCTGATCGTGCGCTGATACCTCTCTGGACTTCCACTCCCACGCGTGCTAAGAGCGATGCAAGCAGCACGGTGCGGGAGTGCATTGGCGAATTCGCATGTCGAAGAAAGGTGCAGCATGCACAGAAAGCGCATACGGATCACGACTGGGTTCATGGTGCTGGGGCTGGCGGGTGGCGGCTTTGCAGCCGATATCGTCAAGACCAACAACACCGACGCCTTGACCGCCGCATCCAGCTGGATCGGGGGCACGGCACCGGGCGTTGCCGACATCGCCGTGTGGGACGCGATCGTGACGACGACCAACTCGGTGGCGCTCGGCGCGGATGCCAGCTGGAACGGCATCCGGATCGCCAACCCGGGCGGGCCGGTGACGATCAGCGCGGGCAACGTGTTGACGCTGGGCGCAGGCGGCGTGGACCTGTCGGGCGCCACCCAGAACCTGACCGCCGATTGCGGCCTGGGCCTGGGTGTGGCACAAACATGGAATGTCGCGAGCGGACGCACACTGACGGCAGGCGGCGTGGTGGATGGCGCCGGGGCCTTGGCCAAGAACGGGGCGGGCACGCTCACGCTCGGCGCGGCCAACATCCACACCGGCGGGACGGCCGTCAACGCGGGAACGCTGAAGATTGGCAACGCCGGCGCTTTGGGCGCTCCGGCGGGAGCTGAGCTTGTCACGGTCAACAACGGCGGCGCGTTGGATCTCGCGGGCGTCAGCATCAGCGCGCAGGGCAAGCCCGTGGTTATCAGCGGCGCCGGTGTCAGCGGTACCTTCGGCGCTATCGGCAACTCGGGCGCCGCCCTCGTCAGCATCGGCCTCGGTTCTGTCAGATTGGGCGGTGACGCCACGATCGGCAGTGCGGGCAATCGCTTCGATGTGCTGACATCACTGGACGGCGGAGGGTTCGCCCTGACGAAGGCAGGCGCCAACATGATCGCGATGAAGGGCGCGGTAACGAACCTGGCGTCCCTCACCGTCAACGCCGGCCGCTGGGGCGCGGAGAACAACCGGGCACTGGGAACGGGGCCGGTCACGGTCAACGCCGGCGCCACGCTGGAGCTGTATCAAGCCCCCGGAGTGGTCCTGGCGTTCACGAACAGCCTGGCGCTGAACGGCGGCACGGTGGACTGTCCAAACGGTGGGCCGCACGAGTGGAATGGAGCCGTCGCGCTCAGCGGCGGGAACACGTTCACCGGCGCCTCCCGCCTGGACGTCAACGGACCACTCACCGGCAGCGGGACGCTGGGCAAGACAGGAGCCGGCACGCTGATGCTGTCGACGGGGACGTACACGCCAAGCGATGTCACGATCAACGGTGGCACACTGATCCTGGGGGGCACGTTGGCCACAACCCTGACGGGCAACATCAATGTCGGCAACGGCACGGCCAGCACGCTGAACATCACCAACACAGCCGCTGTGACGGTCGGCAATGCGTTCCTGCTGGGCAATCCCGCCGGCGTCTCCGGCACAGTCAACCAATCGGCCGGCACCACGGTCACCTTCAATGGCACAGCCGACGGCTTCCGCATCGCCCACTATGCCGGCGAAACCAGCACGTACAACCTCCTCGGCGGAACACTGAACATTGCCAACGGATCCAACCTGCGCGTCGGCTGGGACGGCACCGGCATCTTCAGCATGTCGGGCGGCACCCTGAACGCGGCCGGGGCCGGCATCTTCGTGGGTCGCAGCCTGACCGGCGCGCTCAACCTCAGCGGCGGGACGGTCAACGCCGGAGCCATCAACGTAGCGCCGGGCGGCGGCAGCGGCAGTACGTTCAGCATCACCAGCAATGCCGTGGTGAACGTCGGCACCTTCCACGTTGGCGAGGCCAACGGCAAGGCGGGCAGCGGCACGCAGTCCGGCGCGTCCGCCGTCACGGTCAGCAACCAGTTCCGGCTCGGACACTGGCCCAACGAGACGAGCACGTACACACTGAACGGCGGAACGCTGGCGCTGACGGGTACGGGCGGCGCTGCGCCGGAGTACAACGGCATCCTCTACATCGGCATTGATGGAACAGGCGTCTTCAACCACAACGGCGGCGCCATCACCGCCCTTGGCATGGTGCTGGACAACCGCGGCGATACGGCGGGAACCGACGCCTACACGCTGACCGGCGGCTCGCTCACCCTGGGCGCGTCGGGCCTGGGCGGCAACGCCAGCTCCCTCGTCAGCCTCGGCGGCGGCACGGTCAAGGCCAGCGCCAGTTGGACCGGGACGCGACCCATCACGCTGACCGGCACGAATGGCAACACGGTGTTCGATCCGCAGGGCAACACGATCACGCTCACGGGGGCGCTCACCGGCGCCGGCGGGCTTGTCAAAACCGGCGCGGGGATGCTGGTGTTGAACGGCGGCGCCAATACGTTCACCGGCGGCACGGTCGTGACCGGGGGTGTGCTGCGCGTACTGGGCAACGCGACGGCCAATCGCCTGGCGAACGGATCCAGCGTCACAGTCCACAACGGGGCGCGCTTCGAGTTCGGCCAGCTCAACGCCCTGCCCCTCGCGGCCGATGCCGTCGACTTCACGATCCAGAACGGCGGGCTGCTCGACTTCACCAACGTGGTGGGCGCGGCCGGCTATCACGCCCATTGCGGCAACCTGACCCTGGCCGGCGGCGCCGTGCGGGGACGGCTGAACGCGGACGGCTACAACGGCGAGAACTTCGTTTTGCTCGGCAACGTCGCGGTGACGGGAACCGTGGCCTCTACGTTCAACCTGCAGGCCGCCGCCCGCGGCGGCATGGGACTGGCCGCGGGGGTGCACACCCTCACCGTGGCGGACGTAACCGGCGATACCAATGTGGACTGCAACGTGACCGGCGAGATTCAAAATGTCGGCGGGCTCCTGAAGACCGGTTCCGGAACCCTGCGCCTGAACAGCGCGACCACGTTCACGGGTGGCGCCACAGTGGATGCGGGCACGCTGCAGCTCAACTTCAGCGGTCCCGCGGGCACGCTGATCGGCGCGGTCACGGTCAACACCAATGCGAGCCTGGAATCCCTCGCCTGGGACTCCTTCGGCTACAACGGCACGGGCATTTCCACGCTGAACATCAACGGCGGCAGGGTGTTCCACTCCGCCAATGCGAATCTCACCCTGGGCCGCATCGCGATCAACCTGACCGGCGGGCTGCTGCAAACAACCAACCTGCCCAACAGCCGTCTGGACTTCCTGGATGACGGGGTCACGGTCACGACGCTGGCCAGCAGCAACACGTCCACGATCGCCGGACCGATTCTCCTGCGCGCGGTTCAGACGGTGACACGCTTCACCGTGGCCGACGGCGAGGCCGCGGACGATCTGCTGCTGACGGGCCCGCTCATGATCGAAACCGCCGGACACGGCCTGGCCAAGTACGGCCCCGGCACGCTGACGCTCGCGGCCGCCAGCGCCCACAGCGGGCGCACCGTCATCCAGGCGGGCGCCCTGCGCCTGCGCGATACCGCGGCCCTGAGCGCCAGCAGCCCGCTTGCACTCGGTCCGGGGGCCGTGCTGGACGTCTCCGCGCGCACCGACGGCACCCTCGCGCTGGGAGGCACGCAGGTCCTGACCGGCGCCGGCACCGTGACGGGCCATGTCGTGACAGCCACGGGGGCGCAGCTCCTGCCGGGCACCAACGCCATCGCCGGCACGCTGACCGTGGCGGGCGACCTTGCCGTCACCAACGCCTGCACGCTGGGCTTCGACCTCGCGCCCAGGGCCGGCATCGGCGGCGGCACAAACGACCTCTTGCGCGTGGCGGGACACCTCGCGTTGCGCGGCAAGAGCACGATCCTCGCCCAATTCCCCCGCGGCGCGCCCGCCACGATCCCCTCCACGTACACGCTCATCACCTACGGCAGCCTGTCGGGCGGCCTCGCCAACCTGACCCTGCAGGCGCGCGGCGGGGTCCTGGGCCTCGACACCAACAGCCACGCGGTCACGGTTTCGTTCAGCACCCCCGACGCCGGCCCGGGCGCACTCGTCTGGCGGGGCGATGGCGTCACGAACGCGTGGGACGTGGGCGGCGCCACCAACTGGGTGCTGAACGCCACCCCGGACCGCTTCTTCGACTTCGACCGCGTGACGTTCGACGACACGGGCACGAATCTGCCGGCCGTGCAACTGGCAGGCACACTGCGGCCCGCGGCGGTAACCGTCAACGCCACGCGTGACTACACGCTGACCGGGGGCAGCATCGCCGGCAGCGGCGGCGTGACCAAGTCGGGGAGCGGCGCCCTGACCCTGCAACCGGGGAATCCCGGCGACAACACCTATACCGGCAGCACGACGGTCAACGGGGGCACGCTCAACCTGGCTGGCCACAACACAGCCGGCAGCGTGGTCGGTTCCGGCCCGCTGCAGGTCAACACCGGGGCGCTCTGCGTCGCCCTCTCCGACAATGCCCTGGGCAGCTACACCACGCCCGTGCTGGCGTCGCTGTTCGTCAACGGCGGCACGTACCAGGTCGGCGCGTATCACCACGCCAACCGCATCACGTTCAGCGGCGGCACGGTCGGCGCACGCCCCGGCGTGGCACAGTTGGATGGGCTGGATCTGAACACATGGAGCGGCCAGGCCCCGCAAGTAAGCGTCCTGGCCAACCCGCACACAGCCACCCTCGCGTCGCGGATCACGCTGCGCGCGGCCACGGCCCTGGACGTGGCCGACGGGACCAACGCCACCGATCTCGCGCTATCGGGCGTCATGGTGGGCACGGCGGCGCTGACCAAGACCGGCGCGGGCCGGGCCGTGCTGACGGGCAGCAGCAGCCAGACAGGCGCCACAACCGTCAACGGCGGCACGCTGGCCATCCTGGGCGCGGGGCAGCTCTACAGCACGCTGGGTTGGGCCTCGCAGACGTTCAGCGTCAACAACGCGACCGTCGAGATTGACGGCTGGAATGGCGCCGAGCAACTGGGCCAGAACAGCTATGCGGCCGGCAATCTCGTGCTGAACAACGGGCGGATCCACTTCACGGGGCCGTCGAATGCCGCCGCCAATCCGACGGATGCCGGCAACGGCCGTGCCTTCACGATTGGCGCGGGAGGCGCAACGCTGGAGGTTGCAGACGCCGGCGCCACGTGGTCCATCTGCCGCTACAACACCCCGGACGCCTACCCGCTGGCCAGCGCGGGCGGCCTGCTGACCCTGACCGGCGCAGGCAACGGGGTCCTGTACAAGGTCATACCCGGCGCGGGTGGCGTGACGAAGGCCGGTGCCGGCACGTGGACACTCGCCGGCACGAACACGTACGCCGGCGCCACGCGCGCGGAGGCCGGAACGTTGCTCGCCACCGGGCCGCTCGCGAGCACGGCGGTCACCGTGGCCAATGGCGCCACGTTCGGCGGCGCGAGCACCCTGGCAGGGACGCTGACTGTGGAGACGGGCGGGCGCCTCAGCGTCGGTGCGGCGGCGGGCGCAATCGGCCTGCTCCGAGTCAGCAACACCGTCACCTTGCAGGAGGGAGCGACCTGCTCGTGGGAGGGGTCCGCGGACAGCGCCGATTTGCTCGATGTCACGGGCGACATCAACCTGCCCGCCGTGCTGAACCTGGCCGTCACGCTGACCGACAACCAGATGCCGGACTCGGCGGTGGTATGCCGCTGGAGCGGGACGAACACAGGGGCAAGCGACCTCCGCCAGTGGGTGATTCCCGGCAGTTTCCGGGCAGCCGTCATGGGCAACGAGGTGCGCCTGACGCGCAGTTCGGGCCTGGTGCTCATCCTGCGATAGAGCGACCGCTCCGACCTGGGGCTGATGTGCGTATACCGCCCCCTTCCTGTGTGTCGCGCATCAACTCCCCGCCCCCGGAAACGCCTCGCGGATCCCATCCACGAACATCTGAACCGCCAGCGTGGTCAACACCATGCCCATGAGGCGCTGGGCCGCACGCATGCCGCGCAGCCCCAGCAGGCGCCGGATGGGGCCGCCAGCCAGCAACACGCCCCCCGTTACGACGCAGGCACAGCACAAGGCCAGCAGCCACTCGGCCCAACGGTGCGGCGCGCGGGCCATGAGCAGCATGACGGTGGCCATGGCCGACGGGCCGGCGATCAGCGGCACGGCCAGCGGCACGAGAAAGGGCTCGCCCTCCGGCACGTGAAACAGTGCCTTGTCGGAATCGGGGAAGATCATCTTCAGCGCGATGACGAAGAGAATGACACCGCCGGAAATGCCGAGCGACGACTGGGAGATGTGCAGGACGGCCAGCAGCGTCCGTCCGCCGAAAAGGAACAGGGTCAACACGAGCAGGGCGAAAAGTAACTCGCGCAACGTGATCCGGCGATACCGAGCCGGGCTGGCCTCGCCCAGCGCAGACAGGAACACGGGCAGATTCCCCACCGGATCCATCACCATGATCAACAGCAGCGTCGCCGACAGCACGGACATTCTACTCCTCCCGCTTAGGTGCCGACCAAGCTACCATGCAGGGGCATCAGCGGAAACGGTCGGCCTGCAGGTTGTACATGCGGGCGTAGAGGCCACCCGCAGCAATCAACTCGTCATGCGCACCGTTCTCGACGAGCCGCCCCTCGTGCAGGACGACGATGCGGTCCACCATGCGCACCGTCCACAGGCGGTGGCTGATGATGATGGCGGTACGGCCGCGGGCCAGCTCGTGCAGGCGCTGAAAGACCTCGTACTCGGCCCTCGCATCCATGGCACTGGTGGGCTCGTCCAGCACGAGAATGCCCGAGGACCGCAGGAAAGCCCGGTCCAGGGCGACACGCTGCCACTGTCCCACGCTGAGCTCGGTACCCTCGTCGAACCACTTACCCAGCGGGGTTGCGTACCCGTCCTTCAGGCGGCTCAGCACATCGTCCGCACCGGCCCGGCGGGCGGCCTCGCGAATGCGGGGATCGCCGGGG
>CAYOBW010000012.1:0-1557 GCA_964402115.1 uncultured Victivallales bacterium | reverse complement strand
CACATCGTCCGCACCGGCCCGGCGGGCGGCCTCGCGAATGCGGGGATCGCCGGGGGCCACGGCGAGGTTCCCGATCCGGATGTTCTCCTCGGCAGACATCTGGTAGCGGGCGTAGTCCTGAAAAAGCACGCTGTACTGGCGCCGTAACGCCACAGGATCGAAATCGCGCAGATCCGTACCGTCCAACCGGATCGTGCCGGCGGTGGGGTCGTAGAGGCGGCAGAGCAGTTTCACGAGGGTCGTTTTGCCGGACCCGTTCTCGCCGACCAGGGCCACGTGCTCACCGGCCGCAATGCGCAAAGACAGCTCCTTCAGCGCCTCGGTTTCGGCGCCGGGATAACGGAAAGAGACGTTCTCCACCGTCAGACCGGACCGCGGAACGGCAGGCACGGCGACCGGGCAGGCCGGCGCGGCCATCTCGCAAGGTAGTGCGAGAAACTCGTAGAAATGCCTGATGAACAGGCTGTCTTCGTAGAGCGACGTGGCGCCGAAAAGCAGGGACGAGACCATCGAGCGACCCTGCTGGAAGGCCCGGTAGAGCATGGCGGCATCGCCCAGCGTCAGGCCGCCGGCCAGCACGCGCAGGCCCGCCAAAGCCAGGACCGCTGCGACCACCGCGAGCGACAGCACATCCGCCGCCAGGTCCCAGCCGGCGCGCTTGAGCGAGAGGCGCAGCATGGTCGTGCGCAGGTGCAGGCGTCCGGCCCGGTAGAGCCTCCTGAACAGGTCGCCGCTTTCCAGGAGCCGCACCTCCTTGGCGAACAACTCGTTGGTCAGGAGCATATGGTAGTAGCCGGTCTGCCGTTCGGTCGTGAGCACCTGCAGACGCCGCTCGTTCAGGCGCCTGGCATACCAGGCGCGCACCACGACAGCCGGCAGGGCGGCAGCCAGGAGCCAGGGCAGCAACCGGGCCTGCAAGGCCAGCAGGATGCCGGCAATGGCGAGCAGGGAGACCGCCGCCTGCACGAGCTGGCTTAAGTTGCGGCAAATGCTGGCGGGACGGTACAGCGCCTCGGTCTGCGCCATGTGCATCTTGTTGTAGTAGCCGGCGCGCTCGTAGTACCCCACCTCGACGGCCGTGGACTTGGCATGCAGCAGACCCATGACGTGATCCGTCAGCACCATGGACTGCGCTTCCGAAACGAAGTTGCGCAACGAACGCAGCAGGGTGGTGACCAGCATGACAACCGCCGTGGCGGCCAGCCAGAACACCAAGCGACCGAAATCCCGTTGGTTGGCAGGCGCAGCCAGCACCGAGGAACCGGCATTCACGAGTTCACGGGTCAGGTAAAGACCAAGCGGGGGCAGCACGCTCTCGCCAGCCATGACAACCATGCTGGCGATGGCCCACCTCGGCGAACTGTCCCATACCATGCGGGCGGCCCGACCAATCTGGCCCACCTGCTGCATGGCGGCTTGAAGCCGTTGGTTCATCCCCGTACCCATGAGCGTCAGAGCCTAGCCGCTCGCCCGCGGAATGTAAACCGCAACCGCTTCGCGCACCAAGCGTTGCAGTTGACAAAACGGCCTGAAGTGGCCATAAAGCAGGCTTTCACG
>CAYOBW010000011.1:0-58730 GCA_964402115.1 uncultured Victivallales bacterium | reverse complement strand
CCTGCGCAGCGACGGGTGGGCTCTCGGTGCCATACAAGAGCGTGCGTGCACCCTGGCGCTGCAAGACGGTTGCTTACGGGACAGGGGCCGTGTTAGGATTGCGCCGTTGTGTGATCACGTGCAAGGAGGGCTTATGCGTCGTCTGGGCTTGATAATCGGTTTGCTCGCGGGATGGGCATCGCTTGCCTCGGCCGGCACGGCCAACATTGGCGGCACGGGGAACACCTGGTCGCAAAAACCGTGGTGTGGGTATTGACAATCCAGCGCACGATACCAGGTTCTGGTATCAGCCAGCGAGTTGAGTAACGCGGCGCGCCGGTTCGAAGCGCTCAGCATGTTCGCCAACGATACCACGTACAACCAGTACAGTGGGACTTTCGGCGGCGCCAAGATCTACTTTTGCCACACGTCGCGAACCTCGCTGTCAACCACCTTCAGCGACAACTACTCCGGGAAGACGCCGGTCCTGGTCCTGTCCAAGTCCTCGCTCGCACTGAACTGGACCGAGAACAAGTGGAACGAGATCGCGTTCGACACGCCCTTCGCCTACAACGGCACGGACAACCTGCTCATCGAGATCAGATGGAGCAGCGCGAACGGAGGCCTGATCACGGGGGCGACCTCGGAGTCGGGCTCCCAGCGCGCCCTCCTCGGGTCAAGCGTGAGCGCGTCCACCGGGAGCATCCAGTCCTACCGCAACGTCTTCCAGTTGCGCTACGCGGATCCGGGCCTGGCGGTAACGCCGGCCAGCCGGGCTTTCGGCTCGCTCCTGGTCGGGACCACGTTGAACCTGACCTTCAGCGTGCAGAACACCGGAGGCGGCACGCTGTCCGGCAGCGCCACGGTGCCGGCGCCGTTCTCGATCGTGTCCGGCGGCGCCTACAACCTCGCCGCGGGCGCAAGCCAGACGGTGACCGTGCGCTACAGCCCGACCGCGAGCGGCACGCACAGCCAGAACGTGACGTTCACGGGCGGCAGCGGGACCACGCGCCCCGTCACCGGCAGCGCGTACACGGCCCCGGTGCTCGCGGTGACACCGGCCAGCCGTGACTTCGGCACGATCCTGGTCGGGACCACGTCAAACCTGACCTTCAGCGTGCAGAACACCGGCGGCGGCACGCTGTCCGGCAGCGCCACGGTGCCGGCGCCGTTCTCGATCGTGTCGGGCGGCGCCTACAACCTCGCGGCGGGCGCGAGCCAGGCGGTGACCGTGCGCTACAGCCCGATCGCAACCGGCGCGCACAGTCAGAACGTGACGTTCACGGGCGGCAGCGGAGCCACGCGCCCCGTCACCGGCAGCGCCTACCCGGCCCCGGTGCTGGCGGTGTCGCCGGCAGGCCTGGATTTCCACTCGGTTTTGGTCCGGACAGCGTCAAACCTGACCTTCACCGTGCAGAACACGGGCGGCGGCACGCTGGCGGGTAGCGCCAGTGTGCCGGCGCCGTTCTGGATCGTGGCCGGCGGCAGCTACAGCCTCGCCGCGGGCGCGAGCCAGACCGTGACCGTGCGCTACAGCCCGACCGCAATCGCCACGCACAGCCAGGACGTGACCTTCACGGGCGGCGGCGACGCCACCCGCCCGGTCACCGGCAGCGCGCGCACGGCCCAGGCCATGGCGGTCACGCCGGCGGGGCTCGACTTCGGTTCACTCGAGGTCGGGACGCTGGCGGACCTGGCCTTCTCCGTCCAGAACACCGGCGGCGGCACGCTGGCGGGCAGCGCCAGCGTGGGAGCTCCATTCTCGATTGTGTCCGGCGGCAGCTACAGTCTTGGCGCGGGAGAGCAGCAGTCGGTGACCGTGCGATACACCCCGGCCGAGGCCGCTGCGCACAGCCAGAGCGTGGTCTTCACGGGCGTCGGTCAGGGTGAGACCCGTCCGGTCACAGGCTGCGCGTACAGCGACACGCTGGACGCGGACGGCGACGGCATGTCCGACTGGTCGGAAATCGTCGCGGGCACTTCACCCACGAACGACGAATCGTGTCTCACGGTATCGTTCCCGTCAACGGGCGCGACCCTGTCGTCCGGCCAGGGAGCCGTCATCCAGTGGTTCAGCGAAGCGAACAGGCGTTACAGCCTGGACCGCGCCACGAGCCTGCGGCTGGGATTCAACCACGTCGTGGCGAGCAACCTGCCGCCGACCCCGCCGCTGAATGTCCACACGGATCGGACGGCGGTGGGTAACGGGCCGTACTTCTACCGCGTTCGCGCCGTGACTCATTAGGTCCAGCCGGCAACGCCACAGTGACGCGGTGGGCTCACATCGCGCAAAACGGCCGGGGACGGCCGTCTCCATTCCGTGGGCAGGCGACGAGGCGTGGAGACGGCGGTCCCCGCCGTTAGCGCCCTCCCACCCTGCGCCACTGGGCCGTTTCTCCAGCCGGGCGAAACCGCTTGCCTCGCCGCCGGTGCTGCGGTCTATACTAACCGCATCAGCATGAAACAGTTTCAACGCCATGGCCCCGACCTGTTCCGCCTGCCCTCCAGCGCGCCTTCCCGCATCCCTGCGGCGCTGCTCCTCGCCGGTCTGCTCGCGTTCGGCAACGCGCTTAGCGCGCGTGGTGAGGTCATCCTGCAGTACTTCAACACCAGCTGGCGGGAGCTCACCGACAAGCTGCCCGAGCTGGCCGAGGTCGGGTACGACGCGCTCTGGCTGCCGCCTCCCACCAAGGGCAGCGGCGGGCTGTCGGTCGGCTACGACTGCTGGGACCCGTTCGACCTCGGCAGCAAGGACCAGCGCGGCTCGGTGCGCACCCGCTACGGCACCGAGGCCGAGCTGCTGCGCCTGATCGAAACCGCCCACCGCTTCGGGCTGCGCGTGTACGTGGACAACATCATGAATCACCGCGCCTTCGACGTCCCGGGCTACGACGCCTACACGCCGGTCAAACTCTACCCGGGCATGGTGCCCGAGGACTTCCACCTGCGCCTCACGGCCGAGGGGTTTTACCGGAAGTGGGACAACGTGGCCAACTGGAGCGACAGCTGGCAGATCCAGTACCGCAACTTCTCGGACCTGATCGACATCGCGCAGGAGACCCCCGACAACGGCAACTTCGGCCGCACCGAAGGCGAGCATGTACCCAAGATCAAACTCGTGCGCCACCCGGACAACCCGGAGTACTACTGCTACAAACCCGGCCCCTCCGGCGCCGAGTACGTCGGCTTCGGGCTGTCCAACACGCTCACGCGCGCCATGCTCGCCGACCCGGCCAACGCCTGGCTGTACGAGGAGGACGTGGGCGCCTATCTCGTGCGCGCCGCCCGCTGGCTCGTGGACCGCACGCACATCGACGGCCTGCGACTGGACGCCGTCAAGCACGTCCCCGACTACTTCTTCGGCCAGCAGTCCGGCGCCGACAAGGACGCCAGCTCCGCCGGCTACTGCGGCCAGGCGCAGCAGCAGTTCAACCTGACCCGCGGCTTCAGCGACTCCAGCCATCGCGACACGGTGTTCAACACCGAGACCGAGCAGGGGCACGGACGCGACGATCTGATGATGTTCGGCGAACACCTCGGCGAACCGCCGGGGGTCGGCGGCTACATCGATGCGGGCATGCGGCTTGTCGACAGCCGGCTGCACGGCTACCTCAACGGCAACCTCGGCAGCCCCTGGGGTGCGCTGCAGGAACTCGACAAGGCCGGCGGGCGCGGCTTCAGCGCCGAGACCGGCGTGGCCTACATCAAGAGCCATGACGACGACTACGCCTCCCGGCCCGAGTTGCAGCACGCCCTGATCCTCCTGCGCGAGGGGCTGCCCTGCGTCTACACCGACGGCAACCACCAGGCCGAAACGCTGGGAGAGAGCGGCGGGGCTTTTCCCCGCCACGCGAACACGGCCTTCCTCGGGCAGTTCGGGGATCCCCGCATTCCGAACCTGGTTTATCTCCACAATCACTTCGCCCGCGGCCCCCAGCGCTACGACAACAACGGCGCCGCCAGCGAGGGCCAGATCCCGCGCTGGGCCGATGCCGACGTTGTCGCCTTCGAGCGGCGCGATAAGCGCGAGAACCGCGGCATGAGCGACACGGACGGAACCGTGCTGTTCTTCATCATGAACGACAACTATGCCGCCGGCATGTACCGCGAGGTGGCCACCGCCTTCCCCCCCGGCGCCCGCCTCTGGCAATACGCCGCCGGCGCTGCCGGCTTCTTCTACACCGTACCTTCCGACCAGAAGATCAAGGTCATCACGCCCCCTGGCGGCTACTTCGCCTTCTCCTGGCGCAGCCCCGAGGACGCCGACGCCTGGGCGCGCGCCGGCGGGCGCCCGGTGACCCTTTACGCCAACGGCCGCCCCTGCCCCACGCTCACCTGCACCCGCGCGGACGGCCCCGACGGCGACCCGGCCTTCAACCCGCACGGCGTGACGGACCCCAACGCCACGGACTTCGCCTACACGATGACCGTGCCCCACGTCACTACGGCCACGAACCTGCGCTTCGTGGCCCGCGTGGACGGCTCGGCGGCGAGCGTGCTCATGCGCCTCGATGGCGGCGTGGACCTCAACGGCCTCCGCCACGCCGGCGGCGACCCGCGCGACAACCCGCCGGCGCTGGCAAACGACATCTTCCTGGGCTACGAAACGACGCGCTTCGTGCAGCGCAGCCACCGCGAGAAGTTCGCCGCGCGCAACACGGAGCGGCACAACGTCATCGGCTCGCCCGGAGCCGAAACGTACAGCGCGGTCATCGGCCAGGCCGGCTTCACGATCAGCACCGGCGTCGAGGGCCGCGACAGCGACACCGAGACCGCCCGCTGGCTATTCCACGACCCGGCGCAGAGCAACCACGCGGGCGCCTCGCAGTTCAGCCCCGCGCCGGCAGCAGCCGCCGGCCAGCCCATCACGGTCTGGGCCAAGATGGGCTACCAGAACGACGTCAACGCCCTGTACCTCTACTACACGACGGACGGTGCGACCTACCCGGAAGGCGCCGGCGGCGAGGGCGTAGGCGCAACGCGCGCGGTGGCCATGGCCTTCCGCGCCAACATCACCGAGGCCGGCGGACTGGTGACGGACTGGTGGTCCGGCGAAATCCCGGCCGCGGACGTGCCGGACGGCGCCACGCTGCGCTACAAGATCGGGGCCTTCCGCCGGCAGAACGGCAGCGCCAGCGCGCCTTGGCGGGTCCCCTTCCCCAACGACGATGACAGCCTCGCCAACAAGCGCAGCCTGCTCGGCGTGTGGGAGGTCACCAACTTCAACGCCGCCGCCGTCAGTTGCCGGTTGCACAACGACTACGGCGCCAGCACCACCGGCCTGACGGAGGGCTTTCACGTCCTGCGCGCCCGGGCCTTCCTGGAACGGGACAACCGGGCCTCCATCTATAACACCTTCGTGCAGCCCTTCTACTACGACACGGCGCTCCCGGCGGGCGAGGTCCTCTACCCGCGCGGCGCCCCGCAGGAGCCGGAACTCCTGAGCCAGGGCGAGTACACGGTGGTCGTCCGCACCGACCCGACCGTCCGCCAGGTCTCGTTCAACATCGACGACGACACGCCCGCCAACGACGACGGCCAGACCGGCCAGGCCTATGGCAACGGAACCAACGCCGCCGGCAGCCGGGCGTGGGCGCCCGCTTCGGAAGTTACCCCCTCCAGCACGCTGGCCAGCCCCTACCCCGGCGAGTGGCGTTTCACTTACCGCAACATTCCGTCCGGCGGCGGCGCGGCCACGTTGCGCGTCCGCCTGCTCGAGCTCTCGTCCTCCACGAACATGGTGCTCGCCGACGCGGCCGGCCACTTCACCACGCTGCAGCGGCAGGTGCGCACGGGCGCGCCGACGCAGAGGCTCTTCTTTCAGTGGCCCGCCCAGGATGGCGCGGAAGTGCGCGAAGGCTGGAGCATTCGCGTGTCTTTCAGCCGCGGGCTCGCCGACGGACTCGACGACCAGGCGTTACGCGAGCGCTTCCTCGTGCGCGTGGACGGCAACGCGCTGGGCCTCGAGCGGTACGCGATCACCCGCGACGCTGATGGCACCTACGGGCTGCTAGCGTTCAGCATGCCCAACGTCTACAACGGCGACCCGAACCTCCTCCACGACTTGGAAGTGACGCACACGACCGGCACGGGCCTCGTCCTGGAAGCGCACCGCTTCGTGAAGGCCGCGCCTGCGGACACGGGCCCGCACATCGATATCGTGAACCCGCCGGAGTACGACTCCGACGGCAAGCCTTACGTGATCGTCCTGCCCGACGTGCCCACCCCCACGCCCGGGCAGCGGCAGTTCACCATCCGGGTGGAAACCGATCTCAGCGCGCGGCACGTCTGGCTGGTGTTTCCCGAAGGTAACGGTAACGCCACGCCGTATGCCACGCTCTCGAACCGCCTGCCCGCGCTCGCGAGCGCCGCGGCCGGCACAAACCGCATCCTCGGCGTCGCGCAGCCGCTGACCGGCACGCTGACCGTTACGCAGAACACCGCACGGGTCATGGGCACAGGCACCGCGTTCCTGGCCGAGCTTTCCGGCGGCATGCACGTGGGCCTTGCCGGGCAGACCGTGGTCGTCACCCAGGTCGAGTCCGACGTCTCGGCCGCGCTCGCCGCCCCGTACCCAGGCGCGACGGCTGCGGGTGTCGCGGGGGCCGTCCTGCCGGCGTTCGACACGGCGCTGACGGCCGGGGATATCGTGCGAGTCAACGGTGCGCTGCTGCGCGTCGCCGAGGTCGAGTCCCCGGCCGCCGTGCGCACGGATACCGCCTTTCCCGGCCCCACCGCCGTCAGCCAGACCGTGTATCGCATCAGCGGCAACCCCAGCGCTTCCGGCAACCGCCTCTACTGGCACTTCCTGTGGTCCGACCTGCGCGAGGGCACGTACCGCATCGTCGCCAACGTCAACACCAACGCGTCGGACACCGCGACCGTTTCCGCCTCCGCCGTGCGCAACACACGGGTCGTCTTCCGCGAAGTCGCCACCAACGACGTCGCCGACCTCGATGACGATGACGACGGGCTCTACGATGTGGACGAATCGACGCCCAAGGACCTGCCGGCGGGCAACTCGGAAGAGTGGCGCAGCGGCGATGTGCACGTCTGGCAGATCTACGGCCGGACCGATCCGCTGCTGCCCGACAGCGACGGCGACGGGCTCCCGGATGGGCTGGAATCGGGCTGGCGCGTGCCGATCGCTACGAACCACACGGACGTTGCGGCCGACTCCAACGGCGACGGCTATCCGAACTTCCTGCCCGACCTCGACCCGCCCTTCTACAACACGGTGCCGGACAGCAGCGGCCTGCCCCACTACGTCTTCTCCGACTCGCGCACCAGGCGCATCAACGGCAGCCTGACGGATCCCCAGAACCCCGACACCGACCGCGACGGGCTGCCGGACGGGCTGGAGGATCGCAACCGCAACGGCTGGGTCGACGGTGACGGGCGGCCGCTACAGCCGCGCACGTCCAACCCGTGGAGCGACCGCCCCACCCTCGCGGACTGGCCCGACGGCATCTGGGACGCCGCCTGGCGCGAGACCGACCCGAACGATGCCGACACCGACGGCGATGGCGCCAGCGACGGGTATGCGGAGGACGTGGACCTCGATGGCGTAATCGACGGCGACACCAACTCGAACCGCGTCCACGACGTCGGCGAGCTGTGGCTCGAAACCGATCCCCTCAACCCCGATACGGATGGCGACACGCTGCCGGACGGTTGGGAGGCGCGTTACGCCCTTGACCCGCTCAACGACGGGATTACCAACCACGTCAGCCTGCGCACCGGACTTGCCATCACCAACGCCGAGCACGGAGCCGCGGGCAACCCGGACGGTGACCGGATCCTGGTGGGCGGCGAGCTGCGTGAGTACACGAACAAGATGGAATACCAGAACGGCACGAATCCCCGCGTGCCCGACTCGCTCGATCCGCCCCCGCCCGGCTCCATCACGGTCGGGCGCGGGCGCCTGCTGGGCATCACCGGCGGCAGGACCAACTACGAGGAGTTCACCGACTGGCGGGCGGCCGACTGCCTGGTGCTCGACGAGTACGAGGGGGCGGGCAACAACAACCAGTCCGGCGACCTCTACCTCGCCTGGGACGGCTGGGACACCTCGCGCGACATCGTGGCTTTCTACGCGCATGACGGCGGCGATCCCGCCAACGGCGGGGACGGGAAGTTCTATTTCCGCCTCGATTTCCACGACCTGCTGGCCCACGCCGAGGAGGGGCACCTCGACGCGTATGTCGTCATCGACTTCAACAGCCCCGACGCAGGCGAGATGAACCTCCCCGACGACGTGGACGCCATCACGCACATGCGGTGGGAAGCCGTGGTTGCGGTGTACCAGACTGGCGCCGGCGCGGTTTACGTCGACGACCCGGCCAACCCGGCTCACACCTCGGCCGTCGGGCAGGATCTCGCCGCCACCGGCGTGCGACGCCGGGGCCAGGCCGCAGCCGACGGATTCGTCGACGCCTACTTCAACCACGAACTCGACGCCGTCGAGTTCTGCATCAGCCGCCAGGCGCTCATCGACGCCGGGTGGAGCGGCAGCGGCGCCTCCAACTTCAACTACCAGGTGTTCACAACCGCCGACGGCACGAGCAACAGCCCTGTCGGACCGGGCGACATCGGCGGACGCAATGACATCCGCGACAGCATCCTGGACGACTGGATCGCCGAGGACTACTGGCAGTCGCAGCAGGGGTTGCGCAACGAGCTCTTCTCCTGGTGGAAAGGCACGGCCCGCGCCGGTCGCGCCAAGGTCGCCGCGCTCCTGCACGGGAACCAGGCCATCCAGCCCGGCTGCGTCGTGCAGGACCTGGTCAACACCGGGCGCGGTGCCGGGCTCTACCGCCCGCTCGACGCGCACGCGGTTTTCGCGGCGCCGCTCAACCTGCACGTCTCAGCCACGCTGGCCTCCGCCATGCAGTGGGCGCGCGTCGACCCCGCCGCCGGGCAGCCGTGGCGCGACGGGCCGTCCCTGAACCGCCGGATTGCGGCACTCGTGGCCACGAACCTCGTGTACCTGCTGCCGGGGACCTTCTCCGACCACATGCTCCCCTACTTCAGCCGTGCCTTCAACCGCGCCAACGCCGATCTCGCGCGCCGTTACATCGAGACGATCTACCGCACGCGCCTCGACCCCGCCACGGCGGTCTTCTGGACGCCCGAGCGCCTGCTGGACGGGCAGGATCTCGGCGACGGCAGCGTGTTCGACAAGGTCCGTGACCTGGGCTACACCCACACCGTCCTCGACCAGGACACGCATCTTTTCAACTGGTTCGGCCGGGAGGATTCGCTCTCCGACAACGGCTACCGCATCAACCGCATCGACGGCGTCAAGTGCTTCGCCATCCACAACACCCCCTCCGCGGCCATGTTCACCCCCGTGGACAACGGCGTCGACACCACCTTGCGGCAGATCCTCAACCGCAAGGCGCGCAGCGGCACGCAGGACCAGGTGCTCGTGCTCTTCGCAGGCTGGGAGGCGCTCACCGACAACGCCCGGGCCGACGCCTACGACACGCTGGTGCGCTGGTGCGCCAACCGCCCGTGGACGCCGCTCGTGGCCCTGCAGCAGATCGCGGCGGGCGCGGTTCACGCGCGGGGCGACCCGGCGGGGGATGCGTGGGGCGTCGTCGAGCGCGACGCCCCCGCGCTGGGCAAGCAGGCGCACAACTGGCTGAACCACGCCAGCATGGGACCGGGCGACAACGGGAACTTCGACAACTGGTACGTGGGCAACACCCGCGAGGAGAGCCTCGCCGGCCGCCGCTTCGCGCTGCGCAGCGGCGGCCCGCTGACCGCACCCTACGGCATGCTCTACTCCGGCGGCCTCGTGCGCGAAGCCTGGGACGCGGTCAACGGCATCACGCACAGCAACCTGGCAGCGCTGGCCCAGGCCGCCCTGCACGCCTCGGTCTTCCAGACCGCATTTCACAACGAGGGCAGCCAGGACCTGCGCCGCTTCAGCACGGGCGCGTACATGTTCCCGGCCACCAGTTCCAATTCGCTCGCCAGCTTCGCGCTGATCGCGCAGGCACAGACCCGCACCGCCGCCGTCTATGCCCAGGCCGATGCGTGGGCCGCTGCCGCCGCCAGCCTGACCGGCACCGTTGCCCGCGCCGCGGACGCCGACCTCGACGGGGAGGACGAGTACCTGCTCTACAACCGCCGCCTCTGCGTCGTCCTCGAGCGACTGGGCGGGCGGCTTATCGCGGCCTGGGTACGCGTGCCGCGGACGGCGGCCATCTACCAGGTCATCGGAAACCCGGCTGGCTTCGCGGGTTCCGCGACCGAGGAGGAAGGCAGCGCCAATGTCAGCACGCAGGGTCAGACCGTCACCGTCGGCGCCTACCGCACCTCCGCGCTGAAGGACTGGTGGGACGGCAGCCGGAGCTACGTCAACGACCTCTACGTCGTGACCCCGTGGTCGAACGGCTGGCGCGCGGTCTCCTCCGACGGCCGCATTGCCAAGACCGTGCAACTCCCGGCGGACAGCGCCGTACTGGAGGTGCGCTATACCGTGCCCGGGAGCCTGTACGTGCGGCATGGGCTCAGTCCCCACCTGGACGACCTGCTGGTCAACGGCCAGTCGACCCTCGCCCCGGAGCGCCAGGAAGGCGGCGTACTGACCGTCGCCAACACCAACTACACGACCACGGTCAACGCGCGCGTGGCCTATGGGGATGCCGGCCACGGGGCCGTGTACAACGCGCTGGCGACGGATGAGGACACCAACCGTGTGGACTATACGACGCTCCGCATGCGCAACCAGGCCCAGACGCACCAGGTCGAGCTGCGCGGAACGGGCACGTTCTCCTTCGCCCTCGCCTTCGATGCAGCCCCCTCGGACTGGGACGGTGACGGCATGCCGAACAGCTACGAGGACGCGTTCGGGCTGGAGACCAACGCCCTCGGCGGCGCCGAACAGGACGCGGATCACGACGGCATGGTCAACCGCGACGAGTATCTCGCCGGCACCAGCCCGCTTGACCCCTCCGACGCACTGGCGGTGACGGACCTTCGCCGCCAGGCTGCAGGGTGGCGCGTGCGCTTCTCCACCCGTGCCCAGCGGGACTACACCATCTGGTACCGCAACCAGCCGCTACCGGGAGACGCCTGGAACCGCGCCGGCACGAACCGGATTCCCGGCACCGGCGGTACGGTGGAGTGGCTCGACGACGGCTCGCGCACCACGCCGCACCCCTTCGCGGCAACCAACCGCTTCTACCGTATTGGCGCGCAGATGGCCGAGTGACGCCAGCAGAGCGCCGCCGCCAGACCTCGCGGCCGGAAGACGCCCTGCAACCGCCTCAGGAGGTCACGCAGACGCGCGTCGCGTTGCCGCTGCCGCCGCGCCCGATCCCACCGCCGACGGCTGGCTTCGAATCCCATACCTGCAAGACATTGAGCCTGAATCGCTTCTGACAACAGTTTCACGCAAGGCCTTCCTTTCTCGATCAACGCCTTTCACGTTACTGAACTATCGTTCCTCTTGCAAGCAAAAAGATGAGATGCAATTCGGGAGTCAGGACTCAGGAGTCAGCGGAACGCCTTACATGCACTCCTCTCCGCCCGAGGGGTGGCCGCAGGCCGGGGTGGGTTGTGCTGCGAAAGGGCTCATCTACGTGCCTCGCGATTCAGCGAGGGGTGCGCGGGCGCCTCCTGCCGCCTCGCGTGGCAGAGGCGCAGAATTCCGACTCCCATGGCGCAAGGCCACGGGGACACCCACGTCACGGACCCGACACGTACGGGGTTCTACCGCTGCCCCAGCAAACGCGGGCCGGCGGCGGTTGGCGCGGGCGGGTTTGTGCTGACGGCTTCATCGAACGTAACCCACGGCCGGAAGTCGGGCCCGTCCTTTCCGCGGCTGTGACGTTTGCCCCAGTACGAGCCGTAGTACTGCGCATTGGTATCCACCCAGTTCGCGACTTTCTGCAGATCGGCCGCCGTCAGCGTGACCTTCTCATGCACGCCGGCAAGCTTCTTTGCCCGCGCGGCGGCTCCCGCGTCAGCCAGCCGCACCGCGCCCCGGCTCAGCAGGGCCATCAGCACGCTCGCATGCGAACCCAGCGACCTGGCGGGCAGGTAGTCGACATTGCCCGTCTTCGGATGGTTCTCCCCGATGACCGGCCCGAGCAGCTCACGATCGCGGAACGGATCGCGCCGCCGCTCCGGCACCAGCGCTTCGTACGAGACGCTGAACTGGGATGTCAAGTCACCCGTCAGGCGCAGCCCGCCCGCCGGCTTCGAGCCGCCATGGCAGCGCACGCAGTGCCGGTCCCACACCGGCTGCACGTCGCGCGCGTACTCCAGCGTCCGCGCGCCGCAGGTCTCTCCCGTCTGCGGACCGGGCGCGGCCGGCGCCCCGCGCAAAGCCAGCGGCACCACGGCGGCAGCCGGAACACCGCCCGCGTCCGCGGCCCGCTCATGGCAGCCGACGCAGCCCCTCACCTCGCCCGGCATGAAGTTCACGAACGTGCGCTCCGTCTGCACGGCAAAACCGTTCGCATCCAGCACCTGCAGGATGATGTTGCGGGCGGCGGGCACGACGAAGTAGGCCGAGCCGTCATCCGCCACGGGGACGACCCCGTGCTGCACCTTCAGCCCCAGGTGCGTGTCTTTCGTAACGCAGGCATGCTGCTGGTCGTACTCGTCGCCATCCCACGTGCGGCGGGCCGTCCACGGGCGCGGCACCTGCTCAAGCACGCGGATCGCCTTGATCGTGCCGCGCGGGACCCCCTCCAGCCCCCGGTACACATCGGTGACGACGCAGGCGGCCAGTCCGCGCGCGGCCAGTTCCTCGTTGCGCTGCACCGTCAGCACCGGCGGCACGGGGCGCACGTGCACGGGGAACGGCTCCCAGCACGAGATGCCCGGCTCGCGATGCACCAGCGTGCGCGTTCCGCCGCCGTCCACCGCGTACAGGGCGTAACCGTCAGGCGCGCACCAGACGCCCGCGCCCGCCGGCTTGTGCGCCGCCAGGCACAGCGTTTCCGTCAGCGGGTACGGATCGCGATAGAGCGCCCCCCGCCCCTCGCCGTCCTCGCGCCAATCGCCGTCCGCGACCCGGAACGCGAAACCGCCCTCGTCCTGGATGTCCACCTCGGGCGTCAGGTAGATCATGGGCGCCCGGCTGCGGAGGTCGCGGCGCGTGTCGAGCCGGATCAGCGTCCCGACGCCGTTCTGCGGACAGTGCGGCGTGCCGGTGACGACGTACTGCCCGGCCAGCCAGGGCACGGGGCGGCCATAGATCAACGTCGGCGGCAGGGAAAGATCGTTCCCGTAGATCTCGGACGAACCGCTGCCGTCGGGGCGCATGGCCCACAGGCACTTGACGCTCACGGCCCCTTTGTCCACGTATTCCCAGCGGGTGTAAAGGATGCGGCCGTCGGGCAGCGTCACGGGGGCCGCCTCGCTGACGGAGCTGTTCGACAGACGCCGCAGGTTATGGCCGTCGGCGTCCATCCGGTAGAGCACGGTCGTCGTGAAGATATCGGGCGCATCGCAGAGAATGCCGTACTGGCAGCGCGTCGAGACAAACGCAATGCCACCGTCCGGCAGGTAGCACGGGTGCATGTCGTCGGTGCCGTGATGATAGCCGCGGCGGTAGCGTTGCACGAGCGCCGCCTCGTCAGCTGCCGGGAAGGTGAGCTGGCGCAACCCCGTCCCGTCCATCCGCACCTCGTAGATCCGGCACCCCTCGTCCGCGCCGCGCTTCCAGTCGAACACCACGCGCGTCGCGTCGAACGAGAGGTCGAACCGCCCGAAGACGCCACCCTGCAAAGAGGGCGCCAGCTCGCGCACGGCGCCGTCCGCCAGGTTCAGCACGCAGAGGTTCCCGCCGGGCATCCACTGGCTGTTGATGTACTCGGTGTAGTAGTGATTGGCGTTGTACGTGAGGCGTTTAACGAACAGCAGCTTGTCGAAGGCGACGCGCCCCCCTGCCAGCATCCGCCGCAGGGCGGCCTCGCGCGTGGCGAGGTAGCGCTCGCGCAGCGGGCGCAGGTCCCCGTCCGCGCGCACGGGTTCCGCCGCAGTCGCCGCTCCCCCGTACCGCGCGACGGCAGCCTGGTAGCGTGCGCCGACTTCGGCCGCCGGAACCGTGGCCCAATCCCTCCCCCAGATACCATCCTCGCACTCCCAGGCCAGCGCCCGCAGGGCCGCGGGCGCGGTCGTGCCCTTGGCGAAGGTGCTCCAGAAATCCGCGCCTTTCATCTTCCCCTGCCCAGGCGCGGTCGCGGCAAACGCGTCAGCCGCCAGGCTCAGCGCCTGGCCCAGGCGACCCTCGGTGAAGCCGGGCGATCCCTCGGCGCCGAGCGTCTCCCCGCCGGCTGCAAGGTCCGCCAGCGCGCCATCGAACGGCCAGTGCCGCACGAGCCCCTCGTCCGGGGGCGTTCCGCCAGCCAGCGCCGCGACTTCAGCGGCCGGCAGGGCACGGGCGTAAACGCGCACATCGTCCAGCTGACCGGTGAAATGCGGCTCCTCCGGGAAGTCGTCGGTCGCGTACCCGAACCGCAGGAGGCAGGCGGCCGGATCGGGCCTGGCCTCCAGATCGCCCTGCGCGTCGAGCTTACCGTCCACGTAAAGCCGCTGCGGGGCTGCGCCCACCCAGGCGACATGGTGCCAGGCGCCATCGCTGACCCGCCGCCGGCCCGTCACGCACCCGACATACCCCACGTCGAAATTGAGCCGGCCGCCCTGGACAAACAGGCTCTTACCGCCAGGCATCCAGGCGCGCTCATCGGGCACCCGCGCGAAGAGCGCACCGTCCGACTTGGTCCGGATCCAGAGGCTGACCGTGCAGGGTTCAGCGCCGAAATCGGGCAACGGTCGCACCTTGGCAGCCGCCTTCGGCGCGCCGGCCCTCTCAGCCGCCTCGGCCCGGCGCGCGAGCACCGCTTCGAATCCGTCCATGTTCCCGGCTGCGGCACAGACCGGCGCCGCCGCCACCAACACCGCCCACAGGCGCATCGCGCTTGCCTTCATGCCCACCCATCCCCTGTTGCGTACACCCCTCCGGGGAGGGGAGCTTCTCGATCACGGTCCCACGCGGAGGCGATAGAACCATCGTCCGCCCTCGGGTTGCACAACCGACCGCGTCAGCGTCTCCGCGTCCGCCGTGAACCGTTCTACCTCCAGCCAGCCTGAACCAACCAGCGTTGCCCTGCGTTCCACGACATACTGCACACCCGGCAGCAAGTCCTTGAGCTCCAGTATGGTCTGCGCACCGCCCGCCTGCAAGCCCGAGAACGCACAGACCGAGGCCACGGCCAACGTGGTCGCATCAGGCGCCGGCGGCAGCGCTTCCGACCGCCCGGCGGCATCGTAGGCCACGCAGAAGAACGCATAGCCGTGACCGGCCTCGCCGTTGTAAACGCCAAGAGTGTTGGTCGTGCCCACCAGCCAGGGCCGGTAAGCGCCCCCGTCCACGGCCACATATATGTCATAGCCGCCGATCCCCGAGCCCTGGTCCGCGCCACCCCAACTCACCGCCATCCGGGTCGCGCTTCGCGCGGGCAGCAGCCGCACGGTGCTCGACGGCGCATCCTGGTCTGCGGTGTTGAAGACGTGTGGCGTGTCGATCGGGTCGTTGACATCGAAGACGATCGTGGCCTCGGCATCTATCCGCGCCCCCGTCAGCAGGTTCGTCTTCCCGCGCACCGTGTAGCTCACGAAACCGTCCCCTTCGGGCTTGGTCACGTTCGGCGGCAGGAAGCCGGCGAAGGGGTCGTCGGTGAGCCTGCCCGTGTTCGGGTCCAGCGAGACGAACTCCCAACGCACGATGCCCGTGTCCGCGTCGAGCGCAGCCTTGAACTCCACGTCGAGCCCTGTCGTGGCGCGGTCATTCACGAGCGTGCGATAGGTCTGCAAGCCGGCCGGCACATCGAAGACCTTTCCGCCAAAGCCGAACTGATCGAAGGAGAACGTGCTCCAGTCGAGGTTCGTGTTGAGCTGGTGCGTCACGAAAACCACCTGCGCCGGGACGGCGGCCGTGGCCATGTTCTCGAAGTGGATCGTGTATGGCAGCAGTTGCTCGGCCTGGATCCAGCGGTTGGATCCCGAGCCAGCCGGACCGATGAGGTCGTTGGGGTCAGCCGACGTGATCAACGGCAGCGTCGCGAGGGCATTGACGTCGGCCAGCAGCCTCTGCAGGTCCGCGTCCGAGATGTTGCCCGGCCACCAGACTTCCTCGCGCAGGAAGACCGCGGACTCCCGATACAGGCCGATCAGCGCCTCACGCTCAGGCTCCGTGATCGGCCTGCCGTTGAACCTGCGTTCCTGCAGGATCTGCCGGCACTCCCTGATCGATTCCATATGCGCCTTGCGCTCGGTCAACCAGCACAGCGGGTTGATGCCGCCGTGCACGCCCTCGTGCAGGTCGATAATGTGCTGCCCGACCGGCGGCAGGTTTCTGTAACCCTTACCATAGATCGGATCCGCCACCAGGGTCATGAACGGATACGGGGTCGTGGCATAGGCGTAGGAGCTTTCCGTGTTCTTCACGGCCTGGTTGTACGGTTCGTACAGGGCCCGGACCATGATCACGGCAGTGATGCCGAACTTGATCGCGTAGGGGATCGCGATCGCAAACTCCCCGTTCGGATCCACCCCCGTCAGGGGGTTGTTGCAAGCGTAGTCGTACGTGTTGAAGCGACCTGGCGTACCCAGCGGATCGGGCTGCAGGAACCGTCCCAGGTTGCCGTCGTAGTAACGCGCCCGCATGCAGTAGAGGCTGCCCGTCTCCCAGATCACGCCGAACTCGCCCCCGAACCGGAAGCGGTTCGGCACGGCTTCCTGGACGCTGGCCAGGGCGCCGAACGGCTCGTACGCATAGCGATTCAGCACCGCGCCGCCTGCGTCGGTGAGCATGCGCGTATTCCCCTGCGCGTCGAAGTGGTAGTAGTCCACGGCCCCCGACGGCGCGATGCGGCAGATCAGGTGAGGTCCGTAGACATAGCGTGCCACGACGGCGCCGGCGCCATCGTACTCGGCCACGATATTCCCCCACCCCACGGGATCGATCTGGTACTCCCGGCGCTCCCCGGCACGCGTGCAGGCGACGCGGTCGCCCATGGCGTCGTACGCATTCACCGCGAGACCGTCCGGTCCTTCCAGCGACGCCAGCCGGCCCAGCGGTGTATAGGTGTAACGCCAGGTCGCGGCGCCGTCGGCGCCAAGCCGCACGTTCCCGGTGCGGTCGTACTCGTAGCGCCCTGCGCCGGCGGCCACGTAGCGATTGTCGCTCCCAGTCACATAGCGGGTGGTTACGCCGCCCACCGTCACCTGGCGCCGACTGCCGGCCCGGTCATAGGCCACCTGCATCCCTGGCCCCGCCGGCGGCGCGATCGCCGTGAGCTGCCCCAGGCCATCGTACTGGTAGTGCCAGATCCCCGCATCCTCGGCAACCTCCACCGGCAGCCCGCGCGCGTCATAGACGTACGACCGCCGCGCCAGCGTCCCGCCGCCCGCGGCCACGTCGGTCTGGTTGGTCACCCGCCCGGCAGCATCGTACGCGTACAGCGTGGCCGTGCCGTTACCGAGATCCTTGCGCTGCACGCGGCCGTCGCCGTCATACGCGTACCGGACGAGCACCGCGTTACCCGGCCCCGTGACTGTCGCCAGCCTTCCCAAGGTGTCGTAGCCGTACTGGACGCCGAAGCCGGACTGGTCGTTGAGTCCCGCGCGACGTCCCTGGGCATCGTACGTGTAGCGCAGGAACCGACCCCGGCTGTCCGTCAACTGCCGCACCCGGCCAACCGCGTCCCAAGCCAGGGACGTACGCAGGCTGGCATTGCTCATCAGCACGAGCTGCCGCTGGCCGTCGTAGGCGTAGCGCGCCTCTTCGCCGTCCGACGCCCGCAACGCCACCAGCGCATCGTGGGCATCGTACTCGTAACGGACCGTGTTCCCGTCCGCGTCACGCCAGGCAGTCAGGAGCCCGCGCCCATTGGAGTTCAGCTCGCGCCGGTTGCCGGACGGCGTCTCCACGGTCTGCACGTTCCCGGAGGCATCCAACGTGAAGCGCGTCGTGTTGCCTTCGGCATCCGTGAACTGCTCCAGCCAGTCGCGCCCATCCCGGAAGCGCGCCACAGTCTGCTCCTGCAACGGGTTGACCGTGTAGGCGGGGTTGCCTGTCGCGTCCGGCTCAAACCGGTAGGCGTGCCCCTCAGGCAGGATCTGACTTGTGATGTCGAGCCGGTCGTTGTAGCCGTACTGCTCGCTCTGTCCCAGGGCGTTGGCGATGCGCACGGGGCACGAGTCTGCATCGAACGCAAGCCGCCATTGGCCCTGCCCGGCGTCGCTGACCGTGATGCCGCCAATGGCATCGTACGCGGCGCGCAGTTCCCCGGCCCCGCCCTCGCGCCAGGTGCGCACCAGCCGCCCCCGGTCGTCGTAGGCATAGTAGTCGCAGCTGCCGTCGCTGCGCCACGCCGACTGCAGGGCGTGCTCGTTGCCCGGCTGCTGCCCCGTCACGTACGTGAACACGTTCGTAACGCCCGGATACATCAGACGGACGAGTTGCTGCCCGCCCGCGTCGTACTCGCACCGTGCTTCCCGCCCCGTGGGACCCACCACGCGAACGATTCGTCCCGCCGCGTTGTAGTCCCACTGCGTCACGTCGCCATCCGGGTCGACCAGGCCCACGATGCGGCCGCCGACGTACTGGCACGTGGTCCGGTTGCCGCGCGGGTCAGCCAGGTCGAGCACCTGGCCGTCGCCGCCGAACCCGCACCCCGAGCCGTCCGGCAGCACGAGCCGCCAGCCCGCCCCCTCGCGCACCAGCGTCGCCCGGTCGGATGCCGGCCCACGGTAGCTGCCGTCCGTCTCCCGCGTGAAGAAGTGGATCGTGCAGCCGCCCAGGACAACCGCCACGGAGCCGTTGGCTTTCTCCATCGCCCGCAGCTCCCACGCAGCCGCCTGGCCGCGCCCGAAGGCCCCGAGGGCGTAGTTGCGGGAGATGTGCCACAGGCCGCACCGCAGGAAGCGCTGGACAAGCAGCTTCTCGATGTCGAACACGCGGTCACCCACGCGGGCGTACAAGCTCGCATCGCCCGCCAGGGCCAGGTTCAGATCCTGAACCGTGCTTCCCACGCCCTCGACGAAACGGGCGAAGATGACATCCCACGCGTCCGCCGGTATCCCGATCGGCCGCATGTCCGCCTTGTGGTCCGCCCACCCCATCTGGGGGTTCGCGCTGCCGCAACCGCGCACCTCGACCGTGCACTCCCCGAATCCGCGCAGCGGGGTCAGTTCCAGCTCGATGGTTCCCAGCGCGCCTGGCGGCAGGACCCCCGCATCGCCCTGCGGATTGATGCCCAGCAGCAGAGCCTGCGACCGCCCCGTCTCCCACTCCGGCCCCGCGGCCTGGCCCGAGACGGAAAGCAGCCGGAACGTGCCGCCCCTGGCGCGCACCGCCAGCAGGGGCGCAACGGCGTTGCCGCCGCCCTCCTGCTTGTACGTCAGCACGATTCTTCCCGTGCGGCCCGGACGCATGGCAGCAGGCGTCGACAGGGCATACGCCAAACGCGCTTGCGTTCGCGCGACCACCAGTACGGCGTTGGTCAATGCCGCCACACCGGTGCGCCCGCTGGCGCGCAAGTTGTAGGAACCCAACAGACCGGTCGTGTCGAAGGTGGCATACACCGTGGCCGGGTCCTGCACCACCACGCCCTGCGTGGCCCGCGGCCCGCCCGCGCCCAGCAGTTCGAAGACCGTCTGCGCGTCGAAGCCGCTGCCGCGTACGGTCAGCGTCACGGGGCCGCTGTTGCCCACCAACGACGGCTCGACGCTGCGCAGGGCGAAGGCGAGCGTGTCCACGCGCAGCTCGAAGTCGGACGCGCCCTCCGGCAGCGACCGCGCAACCACCAGCACGTAGTACGGCTCCGCGGCCGCGTCCGTGATGACCACGTCGACGTCCGGCGTGTTCCACTGGCTCTGCCGCAAGTCGAAACGGTCGCGCGTCGGCATGTAGCCGCGCCCGACGAACAGCTCCGTCGCACCGCGCGCCGCCAGCAGGTTCAGGCTCACCAGCAGGTTCGCCCCCCCCGTTGGGTCAATGCGGAACCAGGCCTCGGTCCCGGCGCCCTCGAACCGCCCCCCGGCGACGCCGCCGTTGACCGTTGTGGCGGGCACCTCGAGCCGCATGTCCGTGGCCGCCAGCGCCAGGTTATTGGAACGGTTGCGTCCCTCGAACACCTCGCCGCCCGCGTTCACGTCCACGCGCCAGCGGTATGCGCCCGGCGTACCCCCCGGCACCGAGACCTTGGCGGTCATGGTCAACCGCCCGCCCGGCCCCAGCGTCTGCCCCTCGCCCACCAGCACCTCGCCCGCGGGCAGCACGGCGCGCTCGCCCACCAGCGCAACGGCATCGTGCCAGGGCCCGCGCACGCTAGCCGTGCCGCGGTTCACCACCGTCCAGCTCACGTCCACCCGACTGCCCGCGGTCGCGTGCGCCGGCCCGACAACCGCGTCGCCCACCAAGTCCAGCGGCGAGGCGGCGTCCTCGACCAACTCGAAGGCGCCCATGTCCGCGTATAGCCCGCCCGTCGCTGGCGTGCCGGTGTTCACGGTCCGCGGGTCGTCGTAGCGCGTCACGCCCATGTAGTCGCGCGTGGGCGCCCCCGGCCCGTTGGCGGCATCCACCGCCGGACTCCTGAACGCGAGTTGGTAGTTGCCCGCGTCGGCGTTGCGATACAGCGGGTTGGCCGAGATGTTGCCATTGAGCCCAGCCTGGTCAGCCATGTTCACGTAGGCGGAGCCCGTCGTCGACCAGACGTCGCCGTGGTCCACCGTGATGGGCGAGCCCAGGATGCGGTTGATGCCGGCATCGAAGCTGTGGGTGATCAGCGTGTTGGTCACGGCAACGGTCCCGCCATGGCACCAGATGCCGACGCGATTCTTGTACAGCGTGCAGTTCCGCAACCGCACGAGCGAGCCGCTGTCGGGATTGACGCCGCGGTCGCACTCGGCGATGACGCTGTTGACCAGGTCCACCTGCCCGCCGCCCCAGGCGATCACGGCATCGAAGAAGGCGTTGCGAATGACGCTGTTCGAGACGCTGACAATGCCACCGGGGCTGGTGCGAATTGCCGCGGCCGTGTCGTCCCAGCCCGTGCCGCTGCCGCTGTTGCCGCCGTAGAGCAGGAACGCGTGGTTGAGCGCGGCGCGCCCGCCGTCGACGTGCAGCCCGCGCCAGTCGCCCGCCGCCGGCGCCGTGAGGGAGCCGTCGCCGTTCAGGTCGCCGCCACAGGCGTCATCGCGGACGGAGGTGAAGGTAATCGGCCGGGCCAGCAGGCCGTCGGCAACGAGCGCGCCGCCGCCGGCGACCAGGATGCGCCTCCGCGGGGCGAACTTCACGATCGCCCCGGGCTCGATCCGCAGCGTCACGCCGCTGGGCACGGTCACGTCGTTCGTGACCGCATGCACAAAGGTGCCGCGCCAGGTCTCGTCACCTGCGAGGATTCCGCCATGACTCGTGGTCTGGTAGCGCAAGTCCGTGTGCTCGTTGGAGAGGAACGCGCCAGCGCTCTCCGTGTTGACCCCACCCCACGAGCCAGGGCGCGGCACGGACTTGCTGCCGTCGAGGTTGGCGTCGCCGCCGGCGGTATCGTCAGCCAGGGCGGTGAAGACGGTGGCCGCCCCGGGCGTGCCCAGCGCGGAGAGCGTGCCGCCCTTGCGCACCGTGATCCGGGCGCCGTCCAGGAACTTGACCACGGCCCCCGCCTCCACCGTGACAGTCGCATTCGAGGCAACGCTGAAGGTCCCCAGCACCAGGTGGGTAGCGCCCGCCAGCCAGGTCGCGCTGTTGGTCGCCGTGCCGGTGTGCCACACGGCCGCGTTCTGCACGAGCACATCGCGCGAGCAGTCGCCGAACCAGACTCCAGAGCGGTCGTAGAACGAGCCCTTCAGCTGGTACCAGCCGTCGGGCGAGGCGGCCGTGTTCCACGCGACGCGTCCCGCGTACGCGCAGTCGTGCGCGATGGGCGTCTGCACCCCCTGTCTGTGGGCCACAATGCTGACGAGGGCCTGATCGGGATCGAAGCCCGCGCCGCCCCAGCCCAGCGTCTCGACGCCGTGCCACACGTCCCCGGCCGGCTCGGTCCAGGCAAAGTGCCGGCCTGTCGTCAGGATCGCGCTGCCCCTGGCCGCGCCGTTTACGACAAGGTTCGAGGCCGCGAACGCGCTCGGGGTCCAGCAGTAGACCGCAATGCGGCCGCCGCCGCCCGAGTTGTACCATTCGTACGCACCGCCATTGGCCGTGATCCGTCCGGCGCCGGACAGCGTCCCGGCGTCCACCCAGATCGACCCGCCCGACCCGCAGCCGTGCCACCACTCCGTCGCGCGCAAGCCGTTGGCGGAGATCGTTCCGTCCAGCGTCAGCGCGCCGGGCACCACCAGGCGGACCGCGCCGCCGCCGCGCGGCGTCGCGTTGTTGGCCAACCCGCCCGAACCCGGCTGGCTCGGCAATTCCGCCACACCATAGGTCGCACCCGCCGTACCGTTGCCCGAACTGCCTCCCAGTCCGCCGTAACTGGCCCCGCCGTTGCCCGTGCCCGTGCCCGGCCCCTGGCCCATCCAGTAACCCTCGCCGTCCGCATGGATGCGGCCGCCCACGCGCAACACAAGGTTGCCCGCCTTCAGCGAAGGCGCCTCGCCGGCCCACGCGCCATCCACCCACCCCGTCACGCTCAAATTGTGCACGGTGATCTGCGCGTTGCTCAGGACCGTGAGCGTGTCCGTCACGCCCAACCGCGCCGCGCCGTAAAGTTCGAACACCGCGTTCGTCTGCAACGTCACGCGCGTCCAGGTTGACGTACTGGACGGCTCCACCATGTAGTGGTGCCAGATCCGCAGATCGTTGCCTGCGGCGTCGAAGAAGCCCACCGTACCATCCTGCGCGTTGCGACCCTCGGCCGTGCACAACGCGTACCCCGTATAGGCCGTCGTGTCGTCGCAGTAGACCGCAATGCGCCCGCCGCCGCCGTCGTTGTGCCAGTCGTACAGGCCGCCGTCGGCCGTAAATTTGCCGGCGCCCGCCAGGTGGCCCAGCGTGGCCCAGATCGAACCGCCGGAGCCACAGCCGGTATACCACGGGCTGGCCCCGCCGCCGTCGGCCGTGACTTCACCGTTGAGCGTGAACGTGCCGACGACAACCAACCGGATCGCGCCGCCACCGCGCGCCGTGGCTCCGCGAGTCGCGTCCCAAGCTGCCCCGCCGGAGCCCAACGTCGTCGGTTCCAAGGCCGACCCATAGCGCGGCGCGGCAACCTCCGGGCTCTCGACAGCGCCGCTGCCGCCATGACTGGCGCCGCACTCGCCCGTACCCACGCCGGGCCCTTGCAGCGGGTAATAGCCTTCACGATCCGCCGAAATCACGCCACCGGCATCGAGCGTGAGGTCTTGCGCTTCGATCGTCGCCCCGCGCGCCGCCCACTCGCCATCCACGCGCCCGGTGACGTTCAGACTGTGCAGCGTCACCGTCGCCCGCCCGATACGCAGCAACCCCGCGACGGCCAGCTTCGCCCCGCCATACACCTCGATCACCGCGTTCGACTGCAGCGTCAGGTTGTGCCAGGACGAGGTGGTCGAAGGTTCGACCACGAAATGGTGCCAGATGTTCACCGCATCGCCCGCGCGGTTCATGAAGATGACCGTGCCGTCTTGCGCATTCCGCCCCTCCGCCGTGCAGAGGCGCATGCCGCTGAACCCCGCGATGTCGTCGCAGTAGACCGCGATGCGCCCGCCGCCGCCGTCGTTGTGCCAGTCGTACAGGCCGCCGTCGGCCGTGAACTTGCCGGCGCCCGTCAACTGGCCAAGCGTGGCCCAGATCGAACCACCCGCGCCGCAGCCGGTGTAGTGCTGGCCCGCCACGCCACCGTTGGCCATAACCGCCCCATTCAACGTCAGCGTACCGGACACCGCCAACCGGATCGCACCGCCGCCGCGGGCCGCACCCACGGCCATGTCCCCGGCGCCACCCGAACCCAGCGTCGTCGGCTGCAGCGCCGAGCCATAGCGCGCTCCCGGCACTTCCGTGTCCTGCCACGCCCCGCTGCCGCCGTGACTGCCGCCGCTGCCGCCCGTCCCCACGCCCGGCCCCCGGCCAAAGAGGTAGCCCTCGCCGTTAGCCGTGATCCTGGCTGTCGGGGTCACGTTCAGGTTCTGCGCGGAGATCGTCGAACCGACGCCTGACCAAGCGCCATCAACCCGCCCGGTCACGTTCAGGTTGTGGACCGTCAGCGTCACGTTGCTGCCCAGCGTCAGCGTGGTCGCCACATCCAGTCTCGCGCCACCGTACAGTTCCCAGACCGCGTTGGTTTGCAGGGTCACCGTACGCCACGCCGACGTGACCGCCGGCTCCACAATGTAGTGGTGCCAGACGCGCAGGTCATTCCCGGCGGCGTTGTGGAAGCCCACCGTCCCGTCCTGGCCGTTACGGCCCTCCGCCGTGCACAGCGCGAATCCCGTGTACGCGGAGGTGTTGTCGCAGTACACGGCAATGCGGCCCCCGCCACCGTCGTTCCAACTGTTGTTGTAGATGCCGCCGTCGGCCGTGAACCTGCCGCTGCCTGTCAGCGTGCCGAGTGTCGCCCAGATCGAGCCGCCCGAACCGCAGCCCGTGTAGTGGGGGGAGGCCGTACCACCATCCGCCGTGACCTCGCCGTCCAGCGTCATCGCCCCGCCCACGATCAGCCGGATCGCCCCGCCGCCCCGGGCCTGCGGATTGTCACCCGTCACCCAGGCACCGCCGCCCGATCCCGGCGCGGCGGGCTGCAGCGCCGAACCGTAGCGCGGTCCTGCCACGTCCGAGCCCTCCGTGCAGCCGCTGCCGCCATGACTGGAGCCGCCGCCGCCGACCCCCACGCCCGGCCCCTGGAAGGGGCAATAGCCTTCGCTGTCGGCCGAGATCTTCGCCGTCCGCGTCACGGTCAGGTCCCGCGCCGCAATCGTCGCGCCCAGCCCCGCCCAAGCGCCATCCACCCGCCCCGTCACGTTCAGGTTGTGCACCGTCACCGTCACGTTGCTGCCGAGCGTCAGGGCGTTGGAGACGGCCAGTTTCGCGCCGCCATACAGCTCCCACACCGCGTTCGTTTGCAGGGTCACCGTGCGCCACGACGACGTGACCGCTGGCTCCACAATGTAGTGGTGCCAGACGCGCAGGTCATTCCCGGCGGCGTTGTGGAAGCCCACCGTCCCGTCCTGGCCGTTACGGCCCTCCGCCGTGCACAGCGCGAATCCCGTGTACGCGGAGGTGTTGTCGCAGTACACGGCAATGCGGCCCCCGCCACCGTCGTTCCAACTGTTGTTGTAGATGCCGCCGTCGGCCGTGAACCTGCCGCTGCCCGCCAGCGCGCCGAGGGTCGCCCAGATCGAACCGCCGGAGCCGCAACCAGTGTAGTACGGGTCAGCCGTGCCGCCGTCCGCCGAGATCTCGCCGTCCAGCGTCAACGTCCCGCCCACGCTCAGCCGCAGGGCGCCGCCGCCCCGCGCCCGCGGGCCGTCGCTCGCCACCCAAGCCCCGCCGCCGGAGCCCGGCGTCGTCGGCTGCAGCGCCGACCCGTAGCGCGGCCCCGCCACTTCCGAGCCCTCGGTGCACCCGCTGCCGCCATGGCTGGATCCGCTCCCACCGCCACCCACGCCGGGTCCCTGGAGGGGCCAGTACCCCTCTCTATCGGCTGAAACCCTGGCCGTCCGGGTGAGGGTCAGCGTCTGCGCCGCAATCGTAGAGCCGACCGCGGCCCAGGCGCCGGCGACCCGCCCGGTCACGTTCAGGCTGTGCACCGTCAGCGTCGCGTTGCTGCCCAGCGTCAAGGCGTTCGTCACCTGCAGCCAGGCCGCCCCACCCAGTTCGAACACCGCGTTCGTCTCCAGCGTCACATTGCCCCATGCCGAGGTGACCGACGGCTCAACGATGTAGTGATGCCACACGCGCAGGTCGGAGCCCGCCACGTTGTAGAAGCCGACCGTGCCGTCCTGGGCGTTGCGTCCCTCGGCCGTGCAAGACGCGAAGCCCGAGAAGCCGGTGGTGTTGTCGCAGTAGACCGCAATGCGACCGCCGCCGCCGTCGTTGTGCCAATCGTAAACGCCGCCGTCGGCTTTTAACCTTCCGGCGCCGGTCAGCGTGCCAGCGGTAGCCCAGATGGAACCGCCCGCCCCGCAGCCGTTCCACCACTGCCCGGTGGGCAGGCCGTTTGCGCTGATCGTGCCATCAAGGATCAGCGTCCCCGCGACGACCAGGCGCATGGCACCGCCCCCGCGACCCGTGTTGTCGTTGTTACCGGGATCACCGCCGCCACCCGTGCCCGGCGTCGTCGGCTGCAGGGCGGACCCGTAGCGCGGCCCCGACACCTCCGCGTCCTGCCAGGCCCCGCTGCCGCCGTGACTGCCCCCGCCGCCGCCCGTGCCGATTCCCGGCCCCCGGCAAACCCCGTAACCCTCGCCGTCAGCCGTGATCTTCGCCGTACGCGTTACGTCCAGCGTTTGCGCCGCCACGGTGGCCCCCAGCCCGGCCCACGCGCCCGCCACACGCCCGGTCGTGTTCAGGTTGTGCACCGTCAGCGTTGCGTTGCTGCCCAGCGTCAGAACCGAGGAGACAGCGAGCCGGGCGCCCCCGTACAACTCCCAGACCGCGTTTGTCTGCAGCGTCACATTCCGCCACAGCGAGGTGCTCGAAGGCTCGACGATGTAGTGCTGCCAGACACGCAGGTCGTGCCCAGCCGCGTTGTGGAAGCCGACGGTCCCGTCCTGCGCGTTGCGTCCCTCCGCCGTGCAGGACGCGAAGCCCGAGAAGCCGGCGGTGTTGTCGCAGTAGACCGCAATGCGGCCGCCGCCGCCGTCGTTGGTCCAGTCGTATACGCCGCCGTCGGCCGTGAGTTTTCCGGCGCCGGTCAGCGTGCCGACGGTCGCCCAGATGGACCCGCCCGCCCCGCAGCCGTTCCACCACTGCCCGGTGGGCAGGCCGTTCGCGCTGATCGTGCCGTTGAGCGTGAGGGCGCCGGTCACGCTCAGGCGGATGGCGCCGCCCCCGCGGCCGCTATTGTCGTTGTTCCCGGGATCGCCGCCGCCACCCGTACCCGGCGTCGTCGGCTGCAGGGCGGACCCGTAGCGCGGCCCCGACACCTCCGCGTCCTGCCTGGACCCGCTGCCACCATGACTGCCCCCGCCGCCACCCACGCCGCTGCCGGGCCCCTTGCAGACCGCGTAACCCTCGCCGTCGGCGGTGATCCTGCTCGTGGCGTCAATGTCCACGTTCGCCGCCGAGAGCGTGCCGCCCCGGCCCGCCCACTGCCCGTCGAGCTGGCCCGTCACGTTGGCGCCTCGGACGAACAACGTGGACGCGTTCAACACGCTCAGGTTTCCCGTCACCCGCAGCGCCCCCCCGCCCGCGAGGCGAAGCGCCGAGTTGTCGCGGACGGTCAGGGCCGTGGCCTGCAGGTTCGTGCCGTCGCAGACCGCCGTGCCGGCGTTCAAGACCGTGAACGCGCCGAACGCGTGCGCTCCCTCGATGGTCACCACGCAGCCGTTCACCGTGAACACCGCGCCCTCGTGCGTGCGGTTCGCGGCTGTGATGGTGCTGTTCGTCGTGAACTCGACGCCCCACGCGGAGGCGACACCCAACCCGAGGATCGAGGTAAACGCGATTCCGGTCAACCGAGACGCAGCTCTCATATCGTCCCCCTGACTCACGGTACAGACCGCCGTGCGCTTCGCCCGCGTGCGCTTCCGATCTCCGTTCGAGTGTGTACCGTTTCTGCGCGAAGGCGGCAATCACAGAACCGGCGACCGCCGTGGCACCCGAGTGACGCAGGGGGCTCCCCTTGCACATAACGGCCGAGGACGGCTGTCTCCATAGCGAGGGCTGGCGACGAGGCGTGGAGACGGCGTTCCCCGCCGTTATCGCCCCCGCAACACCGAGGCCTTTCGGGAGCGGGCCAAGGTTGTGGACGGATAGCGCCCCATTTGCTATGAAGCGCCGGCAACAAAGCAGCCGGCGGGTATCTGTCAGGCGCCGTCGGCCTGAACCGGCAAGGAGCAACGGCAATGCAACGTGTACTTCCTTCTCTCGCGTGCCTGGCGACTTTCGGCACGCTCGTTCTCACGACCGCACGGGCCGCGACGCCCTATGGTTTTATGACGCCCGGCAGCGAGGTGGACCGCAAAGCAGACGCCCTGCTCGCGCAGATGACCCTGGACGAGAAGGTCGGCCAGATGGTTCAGGCCGATCTCAACGCGATCACGAACCGCAACGACATCACGACTTACGCGCTCGGCTCGATGCTCAGCGGCGGCGGCTCCGACCCCGCCGACATCACGCCGGCCGGCTGGGCGCGGACCTACGACGAACTGCAGGCCTACGCCCTCAAAACGCGGCTGAAAATCCCGCTGATCTACGGCATCGACGCCGTCCACGGCCACAACAACGTGGATGGCGCCACGATCTTCCCGCACAACATCGGCCTGGGCGCCACCCGCAACCCCGCGCTGATCGAGCGCGCCGCCCGCGTCATGGCCGCCGAGGTCGCCGGCACGGGCATCGACTGGACCTTTGCCCCCTGCATCGCCGTCCCCCGCAACGAGCGCTGGGGCCGCACCTACGAGGGCTTCGGCGAGACCCCTGAGCTGGCTGTCAGCCTGGGCGCCGCTGCCGTGCGCGGACTCCAGGGCGCGGCGCTCGGCGACCCGCGTTCCATTCTCGCCTGCGCCAAGCACTTCCTCGGCGACGGCGGGACCGCGGACGGCGTGGACCAGGGCAACACGATCTGCGACGAGGCCACCCTGCGCGCCGTCCACCTGCCGGGCTACGCCTCGGCCGTGCAGGCCGGCGCCGGCTCGATCATGGTTTCCTACAATAGCTGGAACGGCCAGAAGCTGCACGGGCATCGCCGGCTGCTCACCGACGTGCTCAAAGGCGAACTCGGCTTTCACGGGATCCTCGTGTCCGACTGGGCAGCCATCGACCACTTGCCCGGCGATTACCGCAGCGACATCGAAGCCTCGATCAACGCCGGCCTCGACATGATCATGATTCCGAACCGGCCGGATCAGCCGAACAACTACGTCGAGTTCATTAAGCTGCTCAAGGAGCTGGTCGCGGCCGGCAAGGTGCCCCAGGCGCGCATTGACGACGCCGTCCGCCGCTGCCTGCGCATCAAGTACGAACTGGGGCTCTTCGAGCGGCCGCTGACCGACCCGGCCCTGACAAAGCTCATCGGCTGCGCGGAACACCGCGCCGTGGCGCGCGAGTGTGTCCGCGCCTCGCTCGTGCTGCTGAAGAACGAGAAGCGCGCCCTCCCGCTCGCCGCCGCCGGCAAGCGAATCCACGTGGCCGGGCGTGGCGCCGACGACCTCGGCATCCAGTGCGGGGGATGGACCATCGAGTGGCAGGGCAAGACGGGACCGGTCATGCGCGGCGGCACCACGATGCTCCAGGCCCTGCGCGCCCGCGCGGGCCAGGGCGGGCAGGTGACCTACGCAGCAGATGGCACGGGAGCGGCCGGCGCCGCGGCGATCATCGCGGTCATCGGCGAGGAACCCTACGCGGAGATGAAGGGCGACCGGGCGGACCTCTCGCTGACCGCGGCCGACCTCGCGCTGCTGCGCACCTGCAGGCAGGCCGGCGTGCCCGTCGTGGCCGTCCTGCTCTCCGGCCGACCGCTCATCATCACGGAAGCCCTGCCCCTCTGCGATGCGTTCGTGGCGGCGTGGCTGCCCGGAACCGAGGGCCAGGGGGTCGTGGACGTGCTGATGGGGGACTGCGCGCCGACGG
The DNA here is from genome assembly GCA_964402115.1 of uncultured Victivallales bacterium. Lineage (GTDB taxonomy): Bacteria > Verrucomicrobiota > Kiritimatiellia > UBA8416 > CAYOBW01 > CAYOBW01. The sequence continues at coordinate 29,014 of CAYOBW010000011.1, read as the reverse complement.
GCAAGCTCCCCTGCACCTGGCCACGCACGATGCAGCAGGTGCCGATCAACCAGGGCGATGCCGCGTACGACCCGCTCTTTCCGTACGGGTTCGGGCTGGGCTACTGAGCGGGGCCTCGCAAGGCCCCCGGACACCTCGCCGCCACGCCACGCGTCCCTGCTTGCCAGTGTCTCAGTCATCCTGAGCGTAGCGAAGGATCTCCCGCCGCACGGCGGGTCGCCGGCGCCCGCACGGCGGATACGCCGAGATCCTTCGCTTCGCTCAAGATGACACCCGTGTCTCGCTGTGTGCCCGTGCCTGGCACCTCTGCCGCTCTCCGTGTTCGGGCCAAGTACCGCAGGCATTCCTGCCTGCGGTTGAGCGCGGGCAAGAACGCCCGCGCTGGTTTTCTCGATCATCGGCCAAGCGCGGCAAGTAGGACAGCACCATCGACTCCCACACTTTACAAAGTGTGGGAGTCGTGGGAGTCAGAGATTTGTGAACGGGGTTGCGATCCCGACCTCATCCACACCGCGATCGGTTGCGCACCCTGACGCAACAGCAGGGGACAACGCCTGACGGAGGGACTTGGGCCGTGAGGGAATCGCCGGAACCCTACAGCGCCGTTTAACCGTTGAAAAGCGGCCGCAAGCCGTTCAAAGCCATCTAGTTCCGTTGTAACCTGTTCATTCGTCTCTACTTCTCGTGGTGAAACCACGTTCGCAGCCCCACGTTCGCAGCCCACGTTCGCAGCACAATCCCGAGGTACGACAGCTTCCGCGAGATCTCACTGGCCGCTCAGAAACGTCCGCACGTCGGCGCGCACGGTGCCCTGCGTGTAGAAGGGCAGCGGGACGATGGTCGCGGGCAAAGCGGCACGGGCGGACGCCACGGTCAGTTTCGCGCCAGGGACGGCCTGCGCTTGCGCCACGTAACCGAGCGCCACCGCGTAGCCAAGCGTCGGCGCGAAGCTCCCGCTGGTCACGACGCCAACCGTAGCCCCGTCCGCCGCGAGGATGGCGTCGCCCTGCCGCGCGGCCTGGCGCCCGCCGCAGGCCAGCCCGACCAGGCGCTGCGGAGCGAGGGCGGGATCGCGCACCGCAGCGGCCCCGATATAGTCCTTGCCTGATGCCAAGGCACGTGTGAAGCCGGACTCCGCGGCGTTCCGGCGCTCGTGCAACTCATGGCCGTAGAGCGGCAAGCCCGCCTCCAGCCGCAGCGTGTCGCGAGCCCCCAGCCCGGCTGGCTGCGCGCCGGCTGCCAGGCAGTCGTCCCACAGCGACCGGGCGGTATCGCCGTCGCTGTAGACCTCGTAACCAATCTCGCCAGTGTAGCCCGTGCGGCTCACCAGCACGGGGTGTCCCCGATACGCGGCCTGTAGAAACCGGTAGTAGCCCAAACCCGCCAGCGGGATCCCAACCAACCGCTGGACGAGCGGCGGGGAAGCGGGCCCCTGGATGTCGAGCTTCGCGGTTTCCACAGACAGGTTCTCGCAGCGCGTTCCGGACGACAGGTGATTGGTCACCCAGCGGTAATCGAACCCCTGGGTGCCGGCGTTGACGACAAGCATGAACTCGGTTTCGGCCAGCCGGTAGACCAGCAGGTCGTCAATCACCCCGCCCGCCACGTTGCAGAGCAGGCCGTACCGACACTGACCAACGGACAGGGTCGCCACGTGACACGAAATCAGCCGCTCGAGGTCCTCCACGACACGGGGGCCGCCGATCCGGAACTCACCCATGTGGCAGGTGTCGAACACCGCCACCGCCGTCCGTGCCGCCGCATGTTCCTTCATGATGCCCGCGTACTGGACGGGCAGCATGAAGCCGCCGAAGGCCGCCATGCGAGCGCCCAGCGCCACATGCTTGTCGAACAGGACGGTTCTCTCGCAGCCCGACTCGGTACTCATAGCAACACCCTCCCGAGGTTCGTGCCCCCCACCCAGGCCCTCTCCCCTCCGGGGAGAAGGAATCCCGGCGCCCGCCAGTCTACTTCGCAACCACTGGTGCACCTGCGAGTTCCACGACAACCACGCTCGCCGCCGCGTCCGGCGCCGCGGCCGGCACCTTCACCGTCAGCGCGGTGGGCCCGGTCTCGGTCTCGCAGGTCTGCCCACCGGCGAGCAGTGCTGCCTTGCGCACCTGAGCCCCGGCCAATGGGACGACCAGCTTGCCATCCGCCGGCCAGTCGAACACCGCCAGGTACAGCCGCGTGCCGCCGTCCGGCAGCGGCTGCCGGGTGCACCGTCCCCAGGCGAGTTTCTCGAACGGGCTTGCCTGCGTGGCATAGATCGCCGCGCCATTCACTTTCATCCAGGCGCCCATTGCCTGCAGCGACTTCACGCTCTCCTCCGGCACGCTGCCATCCCCGCGCGGGCCGATGTTCAGCAGGTAGTTGCCGCCCTTGCTGGCAATGTCCACGAGGTTGCGGATCAGCGTCGCATCGCCTTTCCAGGCGTGGTCGTGGGCGCTGTAACCCCAGGTCGTGTTCAGCGTCATGCACGTCTCCCAGTCCACGCCGCTCATGCCGGTGGCCGGAATGTGCTGCTCGGGGGTGATGAAGTCGCCGTACCGGGGGTCGAGCTGCGCCGCGAACCCGTCCGTGCCCATGCTCTTCCAACCCGCCTCGGGTGAGCGGAAAAGACGGTTGTTCATGACGATCGCCGGCTGCTTCGCGCGCACCTCGCGCATGAGGTCAGCCGCCCGCCACGCGACGTCCCCCTGGAAATCCTGGGCGCTGTAGTCCCACCACATCACGTCCACCGTCCCGTAGTTGCCGATCAACTCGGCCACCTGCGCGTGGAGAAAATCCACGTAGCGCGCGTGGTCCCGTGTGCCGTTCGGATAGGGTCGCCCCTTCAGCGGGTGCGGCAGCTGCTTGGACAGCGCATACCCGTACTGGTCATGGTGCCAGTCGATCACGGAGTGGTAGAAGCCCACGCGGAGCCCGGCCTCCCGGCAGGCGGTCACGATTTCGCGCACGAGGTCCCGGCCGAGCACCGACCCGGCATCGTAATCGCTGACCTTCGAATCGTGCAGCGCGAACCCCTCGTGATGCTTCGTGGTGAAGACCAGGTACTTGCAGCCAGCCGCCTTCGCCAGGGCCGCCCACTCGCGGGCGAAATCGGGCTTCGGCTTGAACAGCGGCACGGCCTTCTGCGCATACGTCCCCGTCTCCGCCTTCACCCGCTGCTGGATCCACTCCATCCCCCCATTTGTGCCGACGGCCTTGCCCTCCCAGGTGCCGGCCAGCCCGGAGTACAGCCCCCAGTGCACGAACATGCCGAACCGCGCTTCGCGCCACCACTGCATCCGCGCGTCGCGCTCATCCGCGCGCCCCGCCAGCGCGCCCGCGAGCAAGCAGCCGACCACCGCCACACGCATGCTTCGCACCCAGCCGCACGTCCGTCCTTCGCGCATCGTACCCTCCCTGTGATCTCGTGTGCCCGCCCACCACCCTCAAACCACCTCCTGTATCGGCCGTCACGACCGCGCTGTCAAGCTCGCGCATGCGTTCCCACCAGCGATTCGCGTTATGGCCGGGCACAATAAGCCGCGTCCGCCAAGCAGCGGGTTCGTAGCCCCCGCTGTACTTTCTACTCGTTACCGCAGTACAGCAGGCGCTACGAGCCTGCTGTCCAGGCCATAACGCGCCATAACGCGAATCGCGCGTTCCCTCAGAATAGCCTTGATCTTTTTGCGCCGCATCGGCATATATGCATGCCCATAACGCAGTGGCGGAGCGCGCGCCGCGCATGGGGTAACGCACAAAAGAAGCCCAACGCCGCCGTCGAGGCTGGCGCAAGGACAACGGGAACGCACATGGACAAAGAGACCGAGAAACGTACGCCGCTGGCCGAGCACCCTGAGGAGCTGGCCAACCTGATCGCCTTTGTCGAGGAGCATGGCCTGACCATCCTGATCGCGGTCTGCGTCGCCATCGTCGTCGTGACGGGTTCGTCCGTCTGGAAGACGCGCCGGCAGGAGAAGGCCTTCACCGCCACCGCCCAGCTACGCACGGCCAATACCGTCCCGGAGCTGGAGAGCATCATGGGCAAGTACGCCGGCACGGGCGCGGCGCCCCTGGCGGGGTTGAAGCTCGCCAAGACGCACTTCAACATGGGCAAGTACGATGCGGCCCTCGACCAGTACGACACCTTCCTCCGCACCCATGCCGAGCATGCGCTGGCGGACGTCGCACGCGTGGGGCGCCTCCACTGCCTGGAAGCGCAGGGCAAGGTTGACGAGGCGCTGCAGGGGTTCAAGGCCTTCGCCGAGCAGAACCGTACGCATTTCCTGTACGCCGACGCGGTCTTCAGCAAGGCGCGCTGTCTCGAACAGGCGGGCCGTCTCGACGACGCGCGCGCCGTTTACGAGGACTTTATCACGGCCGATCCGAAGAGCCCGTGGAAGAACCGCGCGGAGGAGTATCTCAACGGCGTGAACCGCAAGCTCAAGCGCGCCGGCAAGAGCGCTCCCGCCGTTGCCGCCGCCCCGGCGACGCCCCCGCCCGTCACGGGCGTGGCGACGAACAAGCCGTAAGGGCCTTGGTCCTGTCGAACATCACGGTTCGACACGCACCCGGTAGAACCCGCGCGCCGCGTCGACGGTGTTTGTCCACACGGTCTGCGCGCCGGTGGCCGGCAGGCCCGCCGCCACGGTGAACCAGTCGCCGGTGAGCAGGGAGCCGCGGTAGTCCACGGCATACGTCTGTCCCGGGCCGGAGGGCCAGGCGAGCACAACGTCGTCTCCGGCCACCCCCATCCCGTTCACGCCAAATAGCACGTTCGGAGCCCCCGGCGTCGGCAGCGGCATCGCGTACCATGGCGCAAGGCCATCGGGCCAGAGCCCCTCGCTGACGTCCGTGCGCTGCGCCCCGAATGTCAGCGTGTCCACCGCGGTCCCATCGGGCGCGAACAGCCCCAGGGACTCGCCATCCTTGTCGAGTTTGAACCCCGCGTGCAAGCCCCCCTGCGACAGGTCGTTGTCCGCCCACACCAGCGCGAACCCCTTCGCCGGGATCACCGTACCGCCCGGGAAGCGCCACTTGCGCGGGTCCAGGAGATCGTCGGTCAGCGCGTACCCCGAGAGGTCGGCCGCACGATCGGCGCCATTGTACAGCTCGATCCAGTCCTCGTATTGCCCGGCCGGGTCCCGCGCCCCCGTCGCATTGTCCGCCAGGAACTCATTCAGCCATACATCCGCCGCCAGCGACGCCCCGTTGTTCGTGCCGCCCGCCGTCGGGTAGTGCAGCACGCGCCACGCCCCGCTGCCGTCGGGAATCCTGCCGTACGCCGCGTTCGTGGGCAAGATGCCATACGTGACCCAGTCCAGCACGCGCGCGGTCCCGCCCGTGTCCTGCACGACCGCCAGCACGCCGCCGGTCGGATTCAGACGGAACCCCGCGTGCCACGCCTCCCCCTGCGTCTCCCCCGCCTCGCCGTCCGCCCAGACCAGCCCGCACGCCCCGGCCGCCAGCTGCGCGCCGCCGGGGAACGCCCAGCGCGTCAGGTTCGTGAAGCTGTCCGTCAGGTACAACCCGACGAGGCTCTGCACGCCCGTTCCGGCGTAGAACACCTCGACCCATGGATCGTAGTCGCCGAACGCGTCCGCCAGGCAATCGCCGTTCAACGTCTGCAGTTCGTTCAGCCAGACGTCTGCCAACGGCGCCAGCACAGCCGCGGTCGAGTTCCGCACCCCGGGCGTGAAGGCCGTCCCCTGCCCCGGCGGCACGGCCGCCCAATTTCCGGGGTGCCGGCGATCCTGCGAGGCATCGATCGCCTGCAGCGACGCCCCGCCGCCGGCAGCAGCAGCGGGCCAGGGCGCGTCGTCGTCGTAGCGAAACTGGTCGAGTACGACCCAGTTCGTGCCCGACGGCTGCAGCAGGCGCAGCGTCTCGCCGCCATCATCCAGCGTGCCGTCGTACACACCCGCGACGACCTCGGCATTCCCGTACAGCTGCTGGTACACGCCCACGTTCTCCGCCACCACCACGTAGCCGGTGGGCCCGATCATGCTGCCCGCCGGAAAAGTGAAGTCCACGCCGTCCAGGCGCAGGCCGCCGAGCGCGAACCCCGCCGTCGCGTGGCGGTTGTACAGCTCCACGAAGTCGCCGCCCGCCGAGGGCGCGTGGTACATCACCTCGTTGAACACGAGATAGCCGGCGGGCGCAGGCGCCGCCCCGGTGTAGGTGATGCGCACGACGCCACTGCCCACGGGCGTGCCGGCCGGGTCCGCGCCGCTGACCTCCACCGTGTTCAGGCCGGGCACGAGGTCCACCTGGAGCTGCCACTGCGTGTCGGTCAGCCACGTCACCGGGTACGGCGCGCCGCCCACGCGCAGGGTGCTGACGCGGACGGGCGCCGTGCCGGCAACGCGCGCGGGGCGCGCGTTCGTCGTGAAGTCCGCCGTCGTCACGGCAAAGGCGACGTTCGTCACGCTCAGCAGCCTGCCCGCCAGGTAGCTGCGCCGCTGACTCAACCACGTCTTCAGCGCGTACGTGCTGGCCACAGCAATTCCGTTCGTCGTCAGCGCGGCCTGCTGCGCGTCGAGGTACGGGGAGAATCGCTCGTACACCAGCGGCCCCGTCACCGCATCAGCCAGCGCGCGCCAGTAGGCCCGCCGGAAGGCCGGATGGACGAAGAACTTCCCGCTGATCACGCCGTCGTGCGTGCACAGGAACGGGTCGTCGTCCACCGCCTTACTGCCGCCGCCGAGGCTGAAGTCGAGATCCCACAGCAGGAGTTGCCATGCCCCTTCGCTTCCCTTGTAGGCGTAGGTGTTCTTGCCCCGCTCGTACGAGTAGCCGTCCCAGTCGCCGGCGATATGCCGCACCGCCATGGTCCGCAGCCACTCGTCGACGTCCATGATCGCCGAGACGCGCTGTTCGTAGACCGAACCGATCGCCAGGTTCATCGCGTCCACCAGGCTGTAAAGCGCGGACTCGTCGTCGTCGCTGGCGCTCCGCGGCCGGCGCTCCCAGTTCCAGCGGTAGCGCGCCCGCTTGCGCCCGTTGTTCACGGTCCGGTAATCGCCCAGCGTGGCGGTGACGATCTGGAAGTTGTAGTCGTCCGCGAACTCGAACCAGTCGTCGATCTCGTAGATCGCGCCGTCGGCATCGTCCGGGAACCAGCTTTCGACGTACGGGCGGCTGGGATGGTGACTGTCGGTGTAGATCACCCCCTTGAGGAACTCGTTCACGAACACGTGCACATACCGCTGGTTCACGTAGGGGACGCCCAGCGCGCGCGCCATCCAGAAGCACGTGCGCTCACGCAGGTGCGTATCGTCCCGTTCGGGCTCCAGGCGATCGAGGTTGAAGGCGTTCACGCCCAGCAGGCGGTCCCCATCCGGCACTTTCACGACGAAAGACACTGTCGCCGTTTCCGGGTTCCCGGCGCCCCTGACGAACGGGCTTCCCCGGTACCGCACGCCAGCGTTGTAGATGATGCGCTCCCGACCATGCACCACCGTGGCATCCAGCAGTTCGTTGTTGTCGGAGGGACGCGCTTCCCAGGCAGCGCGGGTCGCTTCCGTGATCCACAGCCGGAAGCTCCCAAGCCGGCCCGCGGGTGCCGTCTGCCCGAACAGGACCAGGCACTCCCGCGCGGTGGCGTCGACCGGCAACCGCGTCGTCCGCCCTGCCCCGTCCGCGGCCAGCACGTGGAAGGCCGCCGTAACATTCGCGGCCTGCCCCGGCAATAACCCCGTGTACACGCCATCGCCGGCGAGCGCATCGCCGGTCGTCCCGTCATCGCGCATGACCACGCTGTTGGTTGTCGCGGCCGGATCCACGCGGTAAACGAGCCGCACCGAGGCCACGCCATCCGGGTCGTCCACGCGGCAGGTGACACGCACGGTCTGACCGGCCGCGGGTAGGACGGGATCGTGCGTCACCCCGGCCACCGCCGGACCGCTGTTCGGGCTGTAGCGACTGTTGACCGCACCGGGCGTCCCCAGGTTCCCGGGCACCGGCAGCGCGCCATAGGCCTCGAGGTAGTTGCCTTGCAGGCGCAGCAGCAGGTCGCGGTGACCCGCCAGCCAACGGGCGCGCGCGCGCACGGTGACGTCGTCATCGTTGGCCGCCAGGCCGGCCGCGATGTCCACCTCCACGCAGTTCGGCGCCGTGTCGCCATTGGCGCTGGCTACGATCCGGAGGCCCCCGCCCGCATAGCCCGCGCCCGCCGCGTACGCCGAACGTCCATGCGTGCCGCGCGGGGCCCACCCCCCGAGCCCGGCGTCGAACGTGCCGTTCGGCACGAGGTTCGCGCCCCCGGCCTTGAAGACTTCGACGTTGTCCAGGACGCACTCCCCCGCATCGAGCAGCAGCACCTGCAGCTCGCGCAGCACCGAATTGGCAGCGGCGTTCCCGTTGTCCAACCGCCCCGTACACACGACCCAGCCCCACGCCGCCTTGGCCGTCTCATCGCTGCCGGCCCAGTTCATACCCCACGCGTTGTCGCTGCGCGGATCGACCAGTTCCAGGCTGCTTCCGCCGCCGTCGGTCCACGCCCCCCAGCCATCCTCGTACGTCACCTCGTCCACGCTGACGTAGTCCTGCCCCGGCAGACCGGGGTCGTCCGGGCGCGCCAGCACGACCCGCTCGCCACGGTCCGACAGAGACCCGCTGTAGTTCCCCAGCACCCGCGCCGCAGGCAACGCGGGATGCGTCGCCAGCAGCCGTGTCGCATCCTTCGCCACCACCAGGTAGCCGCCGGCGGCAATCGTCGTACCGGTCGGGAAGGTGTAGCTGACACCGTCCATGAGTACCCAGTCCGTCAGGTTTGTCGCCACGGCGCCGCGGTTGTACAGCTCGATGTACTCGTCGGCATCCTCTTCGCTGATCGGGTGATACATCAGCTCGTTGAGCACCACGCCGTCGCGCCGCTCCGGTCCGTTGGCCGCGCCCGGCGTGAGCGTCGCCAGCGGCCGAAGGGCGTCGCTCCCGTCGGGGCAGCGCCCGCTGGACTGGCCGTTGCGCTGCGCGCCGAAGCGCACGGCGTCCACGACCCGCGCCCCGTTGGAACTCGACAGGAAGATCTCGTCCCCCGTCATGCTCAGGTTGAAGCCCAGCACGGGCTGATCCAGCCACAGGTAACCGTCGGCCGGCAGCAGCGTGCGCGGGGGCAGCCGGCAGCGGTTCGTGCCTGCGTCGTCGCTCAGCCAGCACCCGCCGATATCCACCGCCTGCGTGCCGCCGTTGTAGAGTTCGACGCCGTCCACCTGCGGAAGGTCGGTATGCGCCAGCCATTCGTTGATCCGCACGCGGCTGAGCGCGTCGGCGAACATCGGCTCGGCGAAACCCGGCGTGCCATCTTTCAGCCCGCCCGCCGCCCACGCCCGACATTCGCCCTCGCCATAGTCCGGCCGCGCCAGCGTCAGCGCATGCCCGGTCCCGTCAGCCGCCACCGGCCACGGCGGGCCGTCCTCATACGGCACGTCCAGCACGATCGCTCCCTGCGGGTTGCGCAGCCGCACGCTGCCGCCGCCGTTGGGCAGTGTGCCAGCCCACGGACCATAGACGCCGGACAACCCGTACACCGCCTGAACCGCCGCCGGATCGGCCGCCACGACCGCGTAGCCCCTTGCGGCCAGGACGGTTCCCGTCGGGAACATGTACGCGACAGCGCCCGCCAGCCTGAAACCCGCCAGCTCCTGTGCGGCGTCTTCCGTATTGTACAGTTCAACGAACTCCAGGTTCTTTCCATCCGGGCGGCCGGCGGGATGGTACATGATCTCCGAGATCTGCAGCGGCGTCGCCCGCGCCGACGCACCGAACTGCCGGTCGCTGACGCTTGCACCGCTGCTCGCGATGGCGACTGACGCGGGGCTCGCGGCCCCGCCGGCGGGGAGGTACAGGGGCGCCAGAACCGGTTCGTCGAACGTACACGCGACGTAGTACTGCAGCGTTCCCACGTGCCCGCGCGGCAGGCCCTGCTGCGTGCGGTACACGTCGCCACCGGCGGGCTCGAGCGCGAGGGAACCGAAGGCGCCGCCGGTCTCAAACCGATAGTACAGCCGCAGCGAGGCCGGAATCACTCCCGGATACGCAACCGCCGAGACCGAGAACCGCACGGCGTCAGACAGATTCGGCTGGGCGGGCTCGGGGAGCAGGTTGGACAGGACGACGGGCGGCGGCGCCGTGATCGTGATGTCGTCGAGCGCCAGTTCCAGGGCGCCGGCGGGCTCCGACCGCTTGAAGATACGCAGCCAGACAGGCGTCGCCGTGTTCAGCGTGTGCGTCACCAGCCGCCAGCTTGCGCTGGTGTTGGTGATCACGACCGCATCCTGCCAGCTTACCCTGTCAGCCGAGGACTGCACCGCCAGGACCGTTTCGGCCGGCGCCGTCACCCATGCGTTGGCCAGCCAGAACGAAACGGTCTGCACGCCGGTCGGGAGGCGCGGCGTGCTCAGCCACGCATTCGTGCCGCGGGCCTGTTTGGCCAGACCCGCGGAATACGTGCCGCCGTGCGGAGCCAGCCAGATGCGCCCGGCGACGATATGCACCCACCCCTCCGAAAGCACCCACCCCGTCGCATTGGTGTAGGAACCCCAGGCGTTTGCGCTGGACGGCCATGACTCGAAATCCTCGGCAACGGTCCACCCCTGCGCCGGCGCGCATGCGCACAAGCCCACCGCAGCCGCCACGCCGAAACCCATTGCCCTCAGCCACCGTCGCATCAGTCCATCTCCCTTGAGCCTGATATGGTAGCCGACCCCCGCAGTCCCCCGCAATCCATGATTCCGAGAACAGGAACTCTATCCGGGCAGCCCCTTCTTCTTCCACCAGCGCCAGGGCCAGAATGCGCCAAACAGGCAAAGGATCCCGGCGATCATGAACACGACCGCACCCGCGGAAGATCCTTGCGCCTCATAGACGACAGTTCCGTTGATGGAGGTCGAGGACGAAATACCGCCGGGGTCGACAATCGGGATGACAATGAAAGGCAGGCTGAGGACCACAAGGAACAGCGATAGCATGATCTTGCGGACAACCGCGGGAAGCCTGTTTCCCCCGATGACCAGGACCAGTGACTGCAGTCCTCCATAGGCAAATAGAATACCCAGGAACAGGGCTCCCTTGGCTTGACCCGGCGACCACGTCTCCGCGGGAGAATGCCCGACCATGCCCATGTACATGATCCATATTCCCAGCCCGAGAAACAGCAAGGCCATCCCCAGCCCCATGATCATCCCCACCCATCGCGGCAATTCCACGGTTCTCGTCGTCGACCGGCAAGGGTGAGCAGAGACATAGCCTTCCGCTCTCTTCTTCCGCCTGAAAATCAGCAGCCACACGCTTACGAGGCAAAGACAAGCCGTAACCAGGAGTTCGCCATACTGAAAAGTGAGCGACGGCGTGTTGCACAGAATGACATTGCTGCCATCCTTCGGATCGACATAAACCGTCGTCGCATAGCCCGGCTTGTAAGGGACAAGATACGGCTGACCCGGTGCCATGCCGTTGATCACGCCATAGGCGTAGCGCCTGACTCTGAACGCCGCTCCTGTATCGACAAATACCCCGTCGATGGCCGCATAACTGCCTGACTCATCTCCCTGAAGCACCTGGTAGGCGGCTATCTTCGCAGGACGCGCCGCCCAGCCAGCCGTCTCCTTGGCCTTTGACAACTCGTACAGGCCGATAAGGAAGAAGACGAACGCGCCTACCAGCACGATTGTCGCGAGACTCCTCATGAATCAGCCAGCTGGTTCATGGGGATGCACCGCGGAGACTCGGAGGCGCGGGCTCGTCAGCCAGCAGTTGCGTCCGCAGCCGTTCGAGTTGGTGGTCCACCGTGCCATCGAAGACGTAGTCGCTGACACAGACGCGCAGGCCACCGAGCAGCAGCGGATCTTCACGCACATGCAGGCTCACCTGTCGATCCAGGATCCGGCCCACCTCGCGCTCGATCGCAGCGACCCGCTCCGCGGATACGGGGACGGCGCTGAAGAGGTCGCCCGAGGCCCGCTGCTGCCGGCTGGCAAGGGCGCCGCGGAAGGCTGCCACCAGCGCGTCAAAATACGGGAGCAGGCCCAAATCCTGCGCCAGCAACAGGAAATGCAGGACAACCGGATGCACGCGACCGGTCAGAAGCTCCTGCAGGGCGGCCTGCTTGCCGGCGTTGGCGATGGCGGGATCGCCCAGGAACTGCGCCAGCTTAGGCTCCGTGCGCAGCCAGGTCTGCACCTCGAGCAGGTCCGCCTCGACGCGCGGCAGGGCCTCCGCGGCCTCGCCCAGAGCCAGCAGGGAGGAGGCGTACGCGGCGAGCCTATCGGGGGTGGATGGCATGGCTTTGCTTGAGGCGTTCGATGAACTCGTCGGCCAACTCGGCGTGACGCTGCTCGTCCAGGCCGTGCTTGATAACCTGGCGCGCAATCCGTACGGAGAGCCCCGCCACCGTACCTTTCAACTGGTCGAGGCTCTTCTGCAGCTCGCGGTCGATCTCGGTGCGGGCCTGGGCCACGAGCGCCTCGGCATCCGCGCGCGCCCGCTCCTGCGACTGCCGCTTCATGTCGGTCACCGCCTGCTGTCCCTCGCCGATGATCCGGCGCGCCTCATCGCGGGCGGCCCGCAAAGCCGCCTCGTGCTGGGTCAGGAGCGACTGCGCGTCGGCGCGCGCCTTCTCGGCATCGGCCAGAATCTGGCGCAACCCCGCCTCGCGCGCATCCAACGCCGCCCGCAGCGGATTGAAGGCAAAGCGCGCCAGCAACACCCCCAGCAACGCAAAGGTGATCAGCGTCCAGACGAACAATCCCAGATCGAAATGCATACGTTGGCGGCCTCTCCCGCCAGCAGCCGTCCCGTTCCGTTCACCCGCCGGCCGGTACGCCGGGCGCCTCCCTCATCACATCCGGCGCATGCGCGTTCCCCGCGTCCGCCGACTTCTCCGCCTGCTCCTTGCCCTTGCCGAGGAGCATGATCGCGATCAGCAGCGCGTACAGGCACAGCGCCTCGATAAAGGCGATCCCCAGGATCATGAGGCGCTGTACGGTCCCGATCGCCTCGGGCTGCCGCGCAGCCGCCTCCACGCTTTTGGCAGCCAGCAGGCCGATGCCGATGCCCGTGCCCAGCGCCGCCAACCCGATGGCCAACCCCGCTCCCAACCAAGCCATGCCTTCTGCCATCATATCCGCCCCGCTTCCGTCAGTGCGCCGCGTCGAGCGCATCCTTGATGTACATCCCCGCCAGCATCGTGAAAATGAACGCCTGGATCAGGCACACGAACAACTCGAACACGCTCATCAGCACCGCGCCGGCCAGCGGCAACGGCGCCAGGAACCACGCCGCCTCCATCGCCAACGCGATGAAGATCAGGATCAGCGTGTGGCCCGCCATCATATTGGCGAACAGCCGGATCGCGAGAGAGACGGGCTTGGCCAGCCAGCTCACCAGCTCGATCGGCATGATCAACAGCGCCACGGGCAACGGCAACCCGGACGGCAGGAACTTCCGCAGGAACCCCCGCAGGCCATGGCGCCGCAGGTTTAACCCCAGCGTGGTTCCAAAAACGATCGCGGCCAGCGCCGCGGGCACGCCGAAGTTCGCGGTCGCCGCCTTGACATGGGACGGCAAGGGCACAATGCCCAGCAGATTGGCGCAGAGGATGAAGAAGAATAACGTCAGCAGGAAGGGCGTCCAGCGCCGACCCTCGGCTCCGATGCCTTCCTGCGCGATCTCCCGTTCGACAAACACAGCCAGCGCCTCGAAGGCGTTCTGGTAAGCTCCCCGCGGCAGACAACCGCGGCGCCGGAAGGCGCAGCCGAGCAGGACCAAGGTGAGCAGGGCGGCGGCCCAGACGAGCAGCACCTCGTTGGTAATGCTGAGGTCCACCCCCCAGACAGGGGGTAGCGCGACGAGCACCTGTCGCTCGATCTCGTGCATACCGCAACGCTCCGCTGGCGCCGCCGGCCGCTGCAGGCCGCGCGCTTAGTCCATGCATTTCTCCAGAAAGCCGCCGATCGCCGCCTGCGTCTCCTGCGCCAGGGGTTCGTCGGGCGGGTCCAGCAGCGCCCGGTTGAGACCGTGCGTCGAACAGACCAGCACCCCGCCCACGCCCCGGCAATCGCCCGCGAACCCCTCCCCCGCGAAACAGATGACGGGGCGTACGGGCACTTCCCACCCGCCGGCCTTCTCAAGCGCGGCCCGCAAACGCGACGCGGCCTGCCGCACCTGCTCGAGGGGCGGACGGCTGGGCGGGCGCTCGTCGCACAGGATGCTGCCGTTCGCGATTGTCACGGTGCCGTCCCAGTTCTTGGTCTCGATCACGAACACGCCGGTCGGCCCCACCACGACATGGTCGAAATCGCGAGCGGGCAGCCGGACGGCGCCGCGCAACGCCACGCCGTGAAACACGCTGTAGGCCCCCGGCAGGAAGCCCAGCTCATGAGCCACCTGCTCCTCCCCCTGAGCGCCCTTCAGGAAGGCGGCGAACCGCAGCCGCATGAAGACGAGGGCCACGGCCAGCCCCAAGCCCAGCACCACAAAAGCAATGCCAACCGCCGGCAACGAGAGGTACGGCACGGGATAGACGGCTCGCAGCAGGTAGCCGCTGGCCCCCACCGCCAGCAGCACCGGCCAGGAGGTCCCCAGCAGGCTCACCAGCCGGGGCAACTCGCCCGGGCTGCCCTGCACCCTCGCATACTCCTGCGAACTGCGTTTGCGCCGCGCTCTCATCTCGGTACGGTATTCTGCATATTTCGCGCCGGTGCGCAAGCGCGGGAGCGATCCACTTTTGCCCTTTGCCCCATCCGCTTACACGATGTATGCTTCAACCCCATGCAGAAAAGGGACACGCTTGACGTCATCTGCAGCGCCACGGCGGTCGGCTTGGACGCGCTCACCGTGTTCGCCGGCTTTCTGGGCGCCACCTGGCTGCGTTTCGACAGCGGCTGGTTCGCCGTCCCCCTGGGGCGCGACCCGCACCTCTATCCGAACTACGCCGCCGCCGCCAGCGTCACGACGTTGCTGTTCCTGTTCATCTTCCGCGCGCTCGACCTCTATGTCCGCCCCCAGTTGGGCCGCTTCGAAAGCCGCATCCCGCGGCTCGTACGGGCCTGCGGGCTGGGCATCCTGCTGACCATGGTGCTCGCGTTCGCCGTCCAGAACGAGGTGGAGTTCTCGCGCCTGGCCATCGCCCTCGCCTTCGGCCTGATCACCCTGGCCGTCCTGCTCGAGCGCTACCTGGCCTTCCGCGTCGAGCTGCACTTCGCCCGCCACAGCACCGTCATCAACCGCGTCCTGATCCTCGGCACCGACAGCGTGGCCGTGCACCTGAAGCGGTCCCTGGAGCGCGAACCGAAGCTGCGCACGCGCGTCACCGGCTTCCTGCGCGCGGACCTCGCCGAGCCCGACCCGCAGATCCCGCCCGACCAGATTTTCGGCACGATCGCGGAGCTGCCCAGCTTCGTGAGCCAGAGTCACCCCGTCGACCAGGTCATCCTCACGGCCTCGAGCCTGAACCACCAGCAGATCGTGGACCTGATCCTTTTCTGCGAGCAGAACCTGGTGACCTTCAACATGGTTCCGGACATCTTCCGGATCCTGACCAGCGGCTGGTCCGTGCAAACCATCGACGACATCCCGCTGCTGGGTGTCAGCCCCTGGCCGCTGGACCGGTTCTGGAACCGCCTGCTCAAGCGCGCCGAGGATGTGGTCGGGGCCACCGTCGGACTGCTGCTGGCCGGCCCCGTCATCGGCATCGCCGCCCTCCTCATCCGCCGCGCGTCGCCGGGTCCGGCCATCTACCGGCAGGAGCGCTGCGGCGAGAAGGGCCGCGTCTTCATGCTCTACAAGCTGCGCACCATGCGCCAGGACGCCGAGGCCGGCGCCGCACCGGGATGGACCGTGGCCAACGACCCGCGCCGCACCGCCGTGGGTGTCGTCCTGCGCCGATTCAATATCGACGAGCTGCCGCAGCTCTGGAACGTGCTGAAGGGCGACATGAGCCTTGTCGGGCCGCGTCCCGAGCGCCCCCACTTCGTCAACCAATTCAAGGAGGACGTGGCGCGCTACATGTGGCGGCACGTCTCGAAGCCGGGCCTGACCGGCTGGGCGCAGGTGAACGGCCTGCGCGGCAACACCAGCATCGAGGAACGCGTCAAGTACGACTTGTACTACCTCGAGAACTGGTCGCTGGCGTTCGATTTCAAGATTCTGGCCATGACCGTTTTCGCCCACGAAAACGCCTATTAAGGGCATTGCATGAAACTGGACAACTCGCTCTTGGACGTGTTCCGCTCAGCCTGCTTCTGGTCGGCGTTCTTCGGCTGGATAGCTGCGCAGACGATCAAGATGCTGGCCGCGCTGACGCACACGCGCAAACTGGACTTCAACTACCTCGTCAGCACGGGAGGCATGCCCAGCGCGCACTCGGCGATGGTGGCGGGACTGATGACCGCCATCGGGCTGCAGGAGGGCTTCGGGTCCCCCATCTTCGTGCTGGCGCTGGGCCTGGCGCTGGTCGTCATGTTCGACGCCTCGACCGTCCGCCGCGCGGCCGGCCTGCAGGCGCGCCTGCTGAACGAAATCGTGGACGAACTGGTCAAGTCCCACCGTTTCTCCGAGCGCAAGATGAAGGAACTCCTCGGCCACACCCGGCTGGAGGTGTTCATGGGCTTCCTGGTCGGCGCGCTGGTCGCGATGCTGGTCACAAGCCTGGCGGCGCGGTGCAAGTAGGGCAGCATTGATCGGGATGGAAGCCGCTGGCATTGTCATACCGTGATAACCCGCACACATGAGCGCAGCGCTTCAAGGCGGATCCCGTTGCGACTGACGGGGGCAATCGCCCTCCTCTGGGGATTCCTGGCCGTCGGGGTCCAGCCGTGCGCCGCGCAGGTTGCCGGCCTCCATGCCGAGCACGTCATCATCGTCAGCGTGGACGGTCTGGGCGGCACGTACCTCCAGCAGTATCTCGCCGGTGCGCCGACGAACTTCCCCACCTTCGCGCGCCTCCGTCGCGAGGGGGCGACCACCTGCAACGCGCGCTGCGACTACACCCACTCAGAAACCGTCCCGAACCACACCACCCTTTTCACGGCCCGGCCTGTCCTGCAACCGCCGGGGCTGCCTCCGACCGTGCATCATGGGTTCTCGATGAACTACCCGCTCGCCGACTACACGGTTCACGCCAATGGCAACCCGGCCGTGCCGTACAAAAGCTCGTTTTTCGATGTCGCCCACGATCACGGCTTGTCCACGGCGCTCTTCGCGGGCAAGAGCCGGATCGGCACTATCGGCCGGAGCTACAACGGCGTCAACGGGGCCCCGGACCGCGTCGGCCCTGCCGACGACGGGCTCAACAAGATCGACTTCTCGCTGGTGCTGGATTACAGCACCTATCCCCTCCCGACCACGAGCCTCGTGACGGAACTCCTGAACCAGCTCGCGCACGCGCCGCCCCGCCTGGTCTTCCTTCACATGACCGAGCCCGACTACCAGGGCCACTCCTGGTACTGGGGCTCGCCCACGTGGAGCAACACGATCCAGCTGATCGACCGCGAGCTGGGCCGCATCGTGGACCTGATCGCCACGCACGCGGTGCTGTCCAACCGTACGGCCCTGATCGTCACGGCCGACCACGGCGGGGGCGGCGGCGGCATCCTCAACAACCACACGCAGCCCATGTACATGGAGAACTACACGGTCCCCTTCTTCGTGTGGGGGCCGGGCGTCCCCGCCGCCCTGGATGCCTACCGGCTCTTCGGCAACCGGGCGGACCCGGGCACGAACCGCGTGAGTTACACCGCGCAGCCGCAGCCGCTGCGCAACGGGGACGCCGGCAACCTGGCCCTCGACTTCCTCCACCTCCCGCCGATTCCGGGCTCGTTCATGCGCGCGGAGTGCGTTCTCGATCATCCCCGTCTCGGCTTCGATCCCAGGGATGGCGGCAGGCTCGACTGGCCCACGCTGTCGGCTGGCTTCGTGCTGGAGAGGGCGACCCGGCTCCTGCCGCGGCCAGACTGGGAACCGGTGACCAACGGGTTTCTGGAAGACGGCCAGCGGCTCACGTTCCCGCTGCCGCAACCCGCCGCGCCGCAGGCCTTCTACCGGCTGCGGGGCGTGCGTTAGTCCGTCCCGCGCTCGGCAGCCTTCGCGGCATTCCAGTGGCCGTCGAGTTCCTCCAGCGAACAGCCAGTCAGCTCCTTGCCAGCGGCGTGGACCCGCTCCTCGATGACGGCGAAGCGGCGGCGGAATTTGGCAACCGTATCTTCCAGCGCAGCCTCCGTGTCCACGGCCTGGAAGCGGCCGAGATTGACGACCGCGAAGAGCAGATCGCCCACCTCCTCGCGCACCTTGGCAGCCTCGCCGGCCGCCAGGGCGGCGCGCACTTCGGCGAGTTCCTCATCGACCTTCGCCAGCACGTCCTCGACCTGCTTCCAGTCGAACCCCACGCGCGCCGCGCGCGCCTGGACCTTCTGCGCCTTGAGCAGCGCCGGCAGGTGCCGGGGCAACCCGTCGAGGAGCGACCGCCGGCCACCACGCTCCGTGGACTTGATCGCCTCCCAGTTGCGCACCACCTCGGCCGGGGTGTCGGCCTGGGCGTCGCCGAAGACGTGCGGATGGCGCCGGACCAGCTTGTCGGCCAGGCGCTGCGCCACCGCATCGAAGCCGAAAGCCCCTTCTTCGGCGCGGAGCTGGCACTGCAGGACAACCTGCAGCAGGACATCGCCAAGTTCCTCGGCATGGTGAGCGGGGTCTTCGCCGTCGATGGCGTCCAGGAGTTCGTAGCACTCCTCGATCAGGAAGGGTTTGAGTGTCGCGAGCGTCTGCGCACGGTCCCACGGGCAGCCCCCCGGGCCACGCAGACGCGCAACCACCTCGAGCAACCGCTCTATGCCGCTCCCAGGCGCCATGCTCTCACCCGCTCGCGTGGCGTTCGGCCAGCCGCTTGGACGTGCGCACGGCGCAGAAGTCGCGGCCGCACATGGAGCAGTGGTCCGGCTCGCCGGCGGAGGACCGCCCCCGCTCGTAGCGCGCCCGGGCCGTTTCGCCGTCCAGCGCGAGCTCGAACTGCCGGTTCCAGTCGAAGGCGCGCCGCGCGTCAGCCATGGCGTCATCCCTGTCCCGTGCACCCGGCAGTTTGCGCGCCACGTCGGCCGCGTGCGCCGCGATCCGATAGGCCACGATGCCCTGCCGCACATCCTCGCAGTCCGGCAGTGCGAGGTGTTCCGCCGGCGTGACGTAGCACAGCAGTGACGCGCCGTAGTAGGCAGCCGCCGTCGCGCCGATGCTGGAGGTGATATGATCGTAGCCGGGCGCAATGTCCGTCACGACCGGTCCCAGCACGTAGAACGGCGCGTTGTCGCAGAGCTCCTGCTCGCGCCGCATGTTCATCTCGATCTCGTTAAACGGCACGTGCCCCGGCCCCTCGACCATGACCTGCACGCCGCCCTTCCGGCAGCGCTGCACGAGCTCGCCCAGAACGCCGAGCTCGGCGAATTGCGCCTCGTCGCTGGCATCCGCCAGGCACCCGGGCCGCAGCCCGTCGCCCAGCGACACAGTCACGTCATGCGCCGCGCAGATGTCCATGACCTCGTCCCAGCGCGTGTAGAGCGGGTTCTCGCACCGCTGCTCATCCATCCAGTGCGCCAGGATCGCGCCGCCGCGGCTGGTAATGCCCAGCCGCCGTTTGACGGCCAGCGGAATGTGCGCGCGCAGCAGTCCCGCGTGCAGGGTCATGAAGTCCACGCCCTCGGCGGCCTGCTCGCGGATCACGGTCATGAGCACGTCGGCGGAAAAGCCCTCGAGCGTGCCACCGCAGCGGGAAAGCGCCTCGTAGATGGGCACGGTGCCCAGGGCGATCGGGCAGGCGGCCAGCAGTGCGCGACGCATCGCCGTCAGGTCGCTGCCGACACTCAGGTCCATCACCACGTCCGCACCCGCCGCCAGCGCCACGCGCAGCTTCTGCTCTTCCTTGGCCTGCGACGAGCGCACCGGCGAGCTGCCGATGTTCGCGTTGACCTTGGTGCGGAAAGCGCGCCCCACAACGGACAGCTGTGTCAGCGACCCATGGGCCGGATTGCAGGGCAGTACCGCCCGACCGGACGCGAGCTCGACGCGCACGGTCTCAACCGGTACACCCTCAGCCCGTGCGCTTGCCTCCATCGCCGGCGTGACACGTCCGGCCAACGCCGCTTGCAATTGGGTCATCATCACAAGAGCGGGAACAACGCCACGATCCGTTCGACCAGGGAGACTTCCAGACGCTCGACGACGAAATCCGCGCCCCCATAGTCCTGACCGGTCGTGAAGGCATCGAGAACCGCCACGCACTTCATTCCCGCCGACAGGGCCGCCTTGGCCGATGTCGCACTGGTCGTGACGGCGATGCACATCGCCGGCCCGGCGCCCAGGTTCTTCGCCAGCTTCAGCCAGGCCTCCACGGTCGGGCCGCTCTTTTCCTCACCCGGAATCGTCCGCACGAAGAAGCCCAGATCAGCCGCGCCCGCCTTCACCAGCAGCGCTTCCGCCACCGGCTTATCCACGCCGGTCAAGGCGCCGAGCACAAAACCCTTTTCCTTCAGCCCGGCCGCCGTGGACTTGAAGACCGGCAGCATCTTCAACCCGTCCGCCGACAAGGCCTTGACCAGGCCCTCGTGATAGGCGGTCAGCAGCTTGTCCTCGGAAAGGCGCGCCTTGCCGAGCAGGTCCAGCAGCATCGGCAGCCCCTGCTTGACCCCGCGCTGCGTGAAGAAGCGCGCGTACAGCGGCTCCGTCAACTTCACGTCGCGCTCCGCGAGCACCGTGCGCAGAACCTCGAACGACACCCGACGGCCATCGGTGACCACGTTCTCCAACTCGAACAAGACCGCCCGCTTGCCTGTCCCAGCGCCATACACTTGCGGCTTCGCCTTCGTCATCGCCATGAGTTTACCTCGTGCTTCACAGTTCCTGCCGGCAGCGCCCACCGACGCCATGCGCCGCGCCTGCACCGCCCGGCTTGAAAACGGAGGGCACTATACGGGCGCATCCGCGCCGCCGTCAATAGAATGCGCAACCCGCCCCAAAACGGCAGCCGTTCGCATTATGGCGGTGGGGCACTCACGCGCCCTGAGAAGCAGGCTCGTAGCGCCTGCTTTACTGGGTTTCCGCAAGTACAGCGGGCGCTACGA
Organism: uncultured Victivallales bacterium; assembly: GCA_964402115.1. Lineage (GTDB taxonomy): Bacteria > Verrucomicrobiota > Kiritimatiellia > UBA8416 > CAYOBW01 > CAYOBW01. Next base: position 7,922 of record CAYOBW010000011.1, on the reverse strand, counting down.
GCCCGCTGCTGCCGCCCTAATGCGAATGGCTGCCAAAACGGCCATTGCGCTCCGGCCCCTGTTTTGATACCTGCTTACCCGTGAAAACGCGCGTGCATGCCGGTTGCGACGGGCGAAGCCCCCGCCCGCAAGCACTTGCTCACCCCGCGCCCCCTGAACCCGCCCTGCAGCGGAGACCACGCCCATCAAACTACGCCTGAACCAGCTCGACCTGCCGCCCGGCTACACGCCGGAGCAACTCCTGAAGGCCGCCGCCAAGGCGCTGCGCTGCCTGCCCTCTGCCTTGAGCGATTTGCAGACCGTCCGCCGTTCGATCGATGCCAGGGACCGCTCTCCCCGCATGACGGTGGCGGTCGAGGTCGAGTTCGCCGGCAAACCTGCCGACGGACTGCGCGGCGTCGAGGAAGTGCGCCAGCCCGCCGCGCCCGAGCCGCCGCCCGCCAGGCGCGCCGACGGCCCGCGCCCGCTCGTGGTTGGCGCAGGGCCCGCCGGGCTGATGGCTGCGTTAGCCCTCGCGGAAGCCGGACGGCAGCCGCTGCTCGTCGAGCGCGGCGAAGCGACCGAGCCGCGCGCGCGGCGCGTGGCCGCGTTCTGGCGGCAGGGGACGTTCGAGGCGGAAAGCAACGTGCTCTACGGCGAAGGCGGCGCGGGGCTCTTCTCCGACGGCAAACTGACCTCGCGCAGCAAGGACCGGCCGCGCGTGCGGCGCTTCCTCGAAGCGCTCGTGGCCTGCGGCGCGTCGCCCGACATCCTGGTCGACGCCGAGCCGCACCTCGGCAGCGACGTGCTGGAACACCTGGTTCCGGCGCTCCGCAACCGGATCCAGGCCCTGGGCGGCGAGGTGCGCTGCGGCGCGCGGCTCGAGCGTTTCGAAATCGAGGACACCGTCCTGCGCGGCGCCGTCATCTCGGGCGAGACGTTCCGGACCGATGCCTGCGTACTGGCAACCGGTCACAGCGCGCGCGACGTCTACGGCATGCTGTCGCAGCACGGCGTACCGCTCGAACCGAAGCCGTTCGCCGTCGGCCTGCGGCTCGAGATTCCCCAGGCACGGATCGACGCGGCGCAATGGGGCGGCGCGTTTGCCCTGCGCCAGGGCCCCGGCAAGGCCATGCTCGGGAGCGCCAGCTTCCGGCTGACGCGCCGCGAGGAGCACCATGCCCGCGCCTGTTACTCCTTCTGCATGTGCCCCGGCGGGCTGGTCATTGCCTGCGCCTCGTCGGCCGGTTTGCTGACGACGAACGGCATGAGCCTGTCCAGCCGCGACAAGCCCCTGGGCAACGCAGCCTTCCTGGTGCCGGTGTTCCCCGCGGATTTCACCTCCGCCCCTGGCCCTGCGATGGCCGGACCGGTCGGCGGACACGACGAAGCGGACCCCGCCCTCGACGGGAAGCCGGAACTGGCGGGTATCGCGTTTCAGCGGAGGCTGGAGGCCGGGGCGTTTGCGGCGGGCGGCTGGGATTACAGTCTGCCCGCCCAGCGCCTGGTGGACTACCTGGAAGGTGTCACGCCGGCGGAGCTTCCGGCGGACCGCTCCTGCACGCGGGCGCGGCCGGCGCAGCTGCGCGGACTGCTGCCGGAGTTCGTCGAACACACGTTGCGGAGTGCAGTGCCAAGGATGCTGCGGGGATTGCGCGGCGTGCTGCTGGAGGAGGCCCTGCTCTACGCCTCCGAGACGCGCAGCTCAAGCCCGGTGCGCGTGGTGCGCGGCGAGGACGGGCAGTCCACCGGCCTGCGCGGGCTCTTTCCCTGCGGTGAAGGGGCAGGCTACGCGGGCGGAATCGTCAGCTCCGGCATAGACGGGCTGCGCATCGCCGAGGCGGTGCTCAGCCGGCCGTGACGCTACTGCGCCGCCTCGACAAGACCGTAGCCGACGAGCGCGCCAAGCGCATCCCAGGCGAGGTCGCGCCAGCTCCAGTGCCCCTTCACACGCTTGTCGTGCGCCTCCTTCCCGAGGCCGACACACAGGGTCAAACCCAGGGCCAGTGGGGCGCGCTCCGCTTCGTCCAGCCCCTGCGAGCCGGCCAGTCCCGTGGCCGCCCCCGCCAAGGCGGCGGATATGCCGAAGTGATACGCCTTGTCCCGCCCCAGCCACGGGTCGCGCGGATCCTGCAGACTCGCGCAACCGGTCAGCCACACCGCCAGCACCCCCACGACTCCCGCTTTCCGCATCATCCCCTCCCCCTTGCCCCGCCGCCGCCCGCAGCCCGCCGGCCCCTGCCACGTCACCCCGCCCGCGCGCGCCGGTACCGCGCCGGCGTCGTGCCGGTCTCGCGCCTGAACTGCTTGATGAAATAGCTCTGGTCCCCGAATCCCACTTCGTAGGCGATCTCCGTGCAGCTCTTCGCGCTGCGCTCCAGCAGGTGCTGCGCCTGGCGGATCCGGGCCTGGCCCACGATCTGCAGGACGGTCCGCCCGGTGTGCTGCTTCACCAGGTGACTCAGCCGGCAGGCGCTCAGGCCCACGTCGCGCGCCACATCCCGCAACGAGATCGCGCGCATGGAGTTGGCCGCAATGAAGTCGAGCGCGCGACGCACGCGCTCGTTCGACCGGTTCACCCCGTGCAGGTAGAGGCCGTCGATGAACTGGTCCAGCGCCCCCATGAGCTGCTCCGAGAGTTCCTCGAAGCTGCGCGCGCGGATCAGCCGCTCCGTCCAGGTGTGGTTCCGTTCGATCAGGGGCTCCATCAGCGGGTTGTCCTCGATCGCCGCGCGCGTCAGGCAGCTCAGCAGTTCCACGGCCCGCGCCCGCAGCACGACGAGACCGGAGGACGAGAGGTAGATCGCGGCCAGCATGTCGTTCAGGATGCGGCGCGCGCCGTTGCGGTCGCCGGCCCGGATGTGCGCGAGCAGCTGCCGCTCCTTCTCGAACGCGTACAGCGCGGGCGACGCCGCCCCGCCGCCGGCCGCCGCGGCGACCGCCCGGCGCTGGTCCTCGATCGCCTGCGCGAGCTGCTTCTCCTGCTGCAGGCGCAGGCGGTTCTCCTCCATCAATTCCGGCGTCCAGCCGCTCACCGCGTAGAAGCGCGCGTGGAGTCCCGTGGCCGCCGCGCGCAGCCGCGCCTCCGGCCAGACCGGCAGCCGGCGCCACCACCGCACCGCATCCTCGCGCGCCAGCCCCCGCCCCTCCCACTCGTCCACCGGGACCGCGCCAGCCGCACCGCCCCACTCCGCCACGCGCACTTCGCCGCCGACCAGCGCCCCGTGAATCATGCGCCGGTTCTCCAGGCCCGAGACCCACGTCCCCAGGCCCGCCCCCAGACTGAACACGTGCGGCGCGCCCGCGTTCAGGCTCTCCTGCAAGGCCACGTCGCGCGCGCGGCGCACCTCCGCCAGCGCGCCCAACCGGTCCGCCGCCCCCACGCTCGTGCCGCCCAGGGTGCGGAAACGCACCCCGACGGCGAACTCGCGCCGCGCCATCCGCACAACCGTCTGCATCAGCCGCTTCGACAGGAACGCCATATCGCCGCCCCCCTGAACCGCCCGGAAATTGCACTTCCGCTCACAACGAAGCGACTAGACAGCAAAATCGTTATACTCGTCAATCGAATTCATCTATTCGATCCGCGCGCATTTCTGCAGGATTTCGCGCATTCGATATGGGGGCAGGGTGCGCGCGGCCGCAGGGCGCCGTGCGCGCGACCGCCCGCAGGCAAAGAGGGAGGGGTGCATGAGTCTTCTGCAGCAGATCGCCGAGAACCTGATGAAGGGCAAGGCCAATGACGTCAAGGCGCTGGTCGAACAGGCGTTGAACGCCGGCGAGCCGCCGGCCAAGATCCTCAACGAAGGGCTGCTCGCGGGCATGAGCGTGATTGGCGAACGGTTCAAGAAGAACGAGGTCTACGTGCCCGAGGTGCTGATCGCCGCCCGTGCCATGAAGGCCGGCATGTCGGTGCTGCAGCCCCGCCTGGTCGCCGCCGGCGTGCAGCCGCGCGCCACGGCGGTCGTCGGGACCGTCAAGGGCGACCTGCACGACATCGGCAAGAACCTCGTCTGCATGATGCTCGAAGGCGCCGGCTTCAAGGTCGTGGACGCCGGCATCGATGTGCCGCCCGAGAAGTTCATCGCCGTGGCCACGGAGCACAACGCGGCCGTGATCGGCGTGTCGGCGCTGCTGACGACGACCATGACCAACATGAAGGCGGTCGTGGACGCCGTGAAAGCCTCGCCGCTGGCCGGCAAGGTGAAGATCATGGTGGGCGGCGCGCCCGTGACGCAGGCTTTCGCCGACGAGATCGGCGCCAGCGGGTACGCGCCCGATGCCGCCTCGGCGGCGGACCTCGCGAAGACCCTCGCGGGTTGAGTGGCTGCAAACGACGACCGTGAGCCGGGGGCCGGGCGCAAGTCCGGCCGACGGCTCCGGTTGTTTGTCGGGAAGATCGGGGGCTGACATGCAACGCCTTTCGGAAGCGCTAGCCAGCGGACGGGTTTTGGTGTCGGACGGCGCCTGGGGCACGTTTCTGCAGCGCCAGGGACTGCGTCCCGGCGAATGCCCGGAGCTCTGGTGCGTGGACCGGCGCACGGATGTGCTGGCCATCGCGCACAGCTACGTGGCGGCCGGCGCGGACATGATCGAAACGAACAGCTTCGGCGGAACGCGCTTCAAGCTGGCGCACTACGGTGTGGCGGAGCGCGCGGCGGAGATCAATCGCGCGGCCGCCGCGATCTCGCGCGAAGCCGCGGGCCCGGACCGCTACGTGCTGGGTTCGGCCGGACCGACCGGCCGGCTGCTCCTCATGGGCGACACGACGGAGCAGGAGTTGTACGACGCCTTCGCCGAACAGCTCGCGGCGCTGCAGGCCGGCGGGGCCGACGCCTGCTGCCTGGAAACTTTCTCCGCCCTCGACGAAGCCGAGCTGGCGGTCAAGGCCGCGCGTGGACACACCGATCTCGACGTCATCGTCACCTTCACCTTCGAGCGCACGGTCAACGGCGAGTACCGCACCATGATGGGCGTCTCGCCCACGGCCATGGCGCAGGCCATGGCGGCGGCCGGCGCCCACGTGATCGGCACCAACTGCGGCAACGGTATGGCGCGCATGGTGGACATCGTCCGGGAGCTCCGGCAGGCCGCTCCCGTCCTGCCCATCCTGGTGCACGCCAACGCGGGCGCGCCCACCCACATTGACGGGGCCGACGTCTTCCCCGAGACACCGGCCATGATGGCGGAGCGCGTGGACGACCTGATCGCCGCGGGCGCCGGCGTGATCGGCGGCTGCTGCGGGACGACACCGGACCACATCCGCGCCATCCGCAAAGCCGTCGACAGGCACAACCGGGGAAGCGGCAGCCGGGCCGCCGGCGCAGCCGTCTAAAGCGGGCTTTGCCCGCAACACAAGAAGTCAGGAGTCACCATGCAGGTTGATTGTTTCATCGGCGTAGGCGAGAACATCCATTGCACGCGCATCTACAAGGTCGGCGGCAAGTACTGCCAGCCCAACGCGCAAGGCGGCCACGATCTCGTGTACCAGGACGGCAAGGACACGCGCCGCCTCCCGGTGCCCGCCGCCTTTACCGGGCAGGCGGACTGGCAAGCCGGACGCGTGAAGCATTGCGCCGTCGCGCTCTGGCAGGGTAATTACGGAGGGGACGCCGAGCGTGCCCAGGCCGTGGACTACCTGCACACACTGGCCCGCCAGCAGGCGGCGGCCGGCGCGACCTACCTCGACATCAACGTGGACGAGTTCAGCACCGACACGGCCGAGCGCGTGCGCCTCATGCAGTGGACCGTGGGCGTCGTGCAGCAGGCCGTGTCCATCCCCATGAGCATCGACTCCTCCAACCAGGAGATTCTTCAGGCCGGCCTGCAGGCCGCGAGCGTCGCGGGCCGCGCCCGGCCCATGGTGAACTCCGTCTCGCTTGAACGCACTAGCGCGATCGAGGTTGCCGCGCGTCATGGCGCGGTGGTCATCGCCTCCGCGGCGGGTGAAACCGGCCTGCCCTCGACCCCGGAAGAGCGCCTCGCCAATTTCGCCCGCCTGTTCCCGCGGCTTCAGGCCGCGGGCTTCGCGCTGAGCGACATCCACGCCGATCCGCTCGTCTTCCCCATCTCCACCGACGGCGAGAACGGCAAGCGCTTCCTCGCCACCGTGCGCGCGGTCCGCGAGACCTATGGGCCGGCGATCCATATCGTGGCCGGACTGAGCAACGTCTCCTTCGGCATGCCGCAGCGGTCGCTCATCAACCAGGTGTTCGCGCACCTGGCGGTCGAGGCCGGCGCGGATGGCGGCATCGTGGACCCGCTCCAGATCAACGCCTGCATTCTCAGCAAGCTCGATACGGCGGCCGAGGACTACAAGCTCGCGCGCGCCCTGCTGCTGGGCGATGACGAGTATGGCATGAACTACATCGCGGCGTTCCGGGGCAAGACGCTGTAGCGCGTGCCGTCCGGTCCGCCGCGCAGGCGGGAGGGCCACCCGTGCAGGTTGTCATTGTCGGGCCCGGCGCAATCGGCTGTTTTGCCGCTGTGCGGCTGCAGGCCGCCGGCGTGCCGGTCGCCCTCCTGGGTCACAACCCGGAGCGGGCGCGGCTGCTGGCCGGAGCCGGGCTCACGCTTGAGGAACTTAGCGGCGAGACGGCGGTCTGCTGCGTGCCCGTAGCGGCCCATCCGCGGGACCTGCCGCCCGCGGACCTGCTCGTGTTCTGCGTGAAGGCCGGCGACACGGCTGCCGCCCTCGCCCACGCCTTTCCCCTGATCGGTCCTGCCACGGAGGTCGTCAGCTTGCAGAACGGCCTTGGCGCGGAGCACGTGCTGGGGCATGCCCTCCCGGCCGCGCGCCTGGCCCAGGCGGTGACGGGGCACGCCGTGCTTCGCCTCGGTCCGGCGCGCTTCCGCCACGCGGGCGCCGGGCCGACGTTCGTTGCGTCCTGCGACCCCCTGCACCCGGCCCCCGCGGAACGGTTTGCCGCCGCGTGGCGGCCGGCCGGGCTGGATGTCGCCATCACGGATGACCGCGCCGGCATGCTGTGGCGCAAGCTCGTCGTCAACGCCGCCATCAACGCCGTCTGCGCCCTCGCCGACATACCGAACGGGGCGCTGCTGGAACGGCCGGAGCTGCTGCGCCTCGCGCTGGCCGCGGGCGAAGAAGCCGCAACCGTCGCCCGCACGCTGGGCATCCTGCCCGCGGACTTCGCGTCTGGCCCACTCATTCGGGCCGTGTGTGCCGCCACGGCGACGAACGTCTGTTCCATGGCCCAGGATCTGCGCGAAGGCAGGCGGACGGAGATCGACGCCCTGAACGCCGCCGTCGTGAGGGCCGGCCAGACGGCAGGCGTCCGGACCCCGCTCAACCACCGCCTGGTACACGAAGTGCACGGGCGCACGGCTCGACACCCTTACGGAGCACGTACATGACCCTGCGCTTGCCGATCTCGGCCGAAAGACCAGCGGGGAATCTTGGCCGGTTGATGTCGGACGTGTCTCACTTGTCTGACTCGTCCGACTTGTCAGACCGGTCGGACCTGTCTGACCGGTCCGACCTTCTTGCGCGGGTGCGGGCGGCGTAGAGGCTCTCGGTGAAGCCGCCCTGCTCCGTGAAGGCACGGCCCTGGCTTTCGATCTGGCGCTTCAGCAGGTACGCTGCCTGGTTGACGGCGCAGAGCATCGCGTTGGCGGCCAGTTCGGGGTCGGCTTGCGCGACGAAGTCAGCCAGCCCGGCGAGGCCGGTGAGCCGCGGCTTGCCGGCGGGCACGGGCGGAAGCGCAGACGCCACATCGTGTTGCAGGCGCTCGCGCATGGCCCGCGCCTTCGGCGCATCCTTGGGCCAGACGCGCAGGCCACGCTGGATCAGAAAGCTCTCGTAGTCCGGGGCGAGCTCGTCCGACAGACTGGCGCGGGCCACGTTGGTGAGCAGCATCTCGCTCTTGCGCGAGGTGGCCGCCGCGCCGCTGCCCTCGCTGATGTTGCGCACGCCGCTGCGCGCC
>CAYOBW010000010.1:0-61236 GCA_964402115.1 uncultured Victivallales bacterium | reverse complement strand
CACGCCCCGGCAAGGCGTTGCCGCGGCTCTCGTAAGGGTCTGGCTTGGCATCCGCAGCCCCGCCTGCGTGCTCCCGCCGGACAGGTCCTACGCGGCATGGGCCTGCGGCCCCTCACCCCGGCCCTCTCCCCGCCGGGGAGAGGGAGACTGGCGAAAGGCCCGCGTCCTCACCGGTACAGTGCTGTGAATGTGCAGAGAGAAGGTCGAGGGCTACTCCCTCTTCTAGGTTGAAGGGGCTCCGGATCGACGCGTCACTGACCGCCTTGTTCCTCGACCAGCACCTTGCCTGCGGTGTCGACGACCTTGACGTTCCAGCCGGTGGCGGTCGCTTCAAACACCCCCACTGCCGAGCAGAAACCGCCGATGCACACGACGGGATGAGGATTTCCGGCTGGGCCGGGTTTCATGAGCCTGGAGGTATGGATATGACCGTTGACCTCCAGGTCGAACTTGGTTTTCGCCAGCACCGGCAGGAAATGCGGCCGGGAATGTTCCGAGCAACCGTCGCCATAGAGCGGGATGTGCACGACGAGAATGTGCCACTTGGCCTTCCGGAAATCGGCGGATGCGATCTCGCGGTCCAGCCATGCGGCACACTCCACCCGCATGGACGAGCAGTCGAGCGTGTCGCCGCACATGGGATGGGCGTCCCGCACGGCTTCGCCGCAATCGAGGACCACGAAGCGCACCGGACCGCGCGTGAAGGCGAAGTAGGGGTGCCCCTCTGGATAGGTGAACAGGTGCCGCAGGTACGGGCCGTACCAATTGCGCAAGTCGTGATTGCCGCGCACGAAGACGGGGGGCCGCGAGGCGCCGTCGACGAGTTCATTGTAGGCGCGCAGGAGCTCCAGGCAAGGCCCCTCGCGCTTGATATCCCCGAAGCAGTCGCCGTTGAAGACGCTGAAATCGAACGGCTTCACGCCGGGCAGGGCGAGCAGAGGCCCGAAGGTCGCGTTGTTGTGCGTGTCGCACAAGATCACGCAGCGCACCCTGGCATCCGCCGGCGACGGCGTGGTGAAGGAATAGACCGGCGAGAAGCTTTCCGCGCCCCATTGCACGCTGCTCGCTGTCTGACTGCCGAGTGCGCGCAAGCCTGAGCGGTACCAGTAGCGGGTGCCGGGCGCGAGGCGGGGCAGGCGGACCGCGTGCCGGCGAACGTTGACTTGGCGCAGGCCTTCGACAACCGTGTCCGCCTTCTTTCCCAGTTTCTCGCTTTCGCCATACTCCACCCAGCCGTAGGACGGATTGGCGCTCCACCACATCACGGTCACCTGGTTGGTGCGGAGATCCTGCAGGTAGGGCGGGACGGCGAAGGCTGGGGCAACCGCGATGGCCGGGGCCGCGGGCGGGGCGCCGGCTGCGGGCGCCTTTGCCGTGTCTGCCGGCGCCTCCGGCTCCTCGGTCTCCGCCGTGGGGGCTGCCACCAGCGTGCCGCGCGGCAGGACGCGCCGGGCCTTGTCCTTGGCCAGCATCTCCAGCAGGGCCTGGGCGCCGAGGGTCACGCCGGCGGGCGAGTTGCCGGTAATGACCACGACGTCGGCGATCTCGATGGAGAACGCTTCAAGCGCCTCGCACTCCGCAAGAAGACCCATCTTCAGCCAGATGCTTGCGTCCAACTTGTCCGTGACGGTCCAGTTTCCCAGCCCCAGCCGGGCGGCGTCGGCCGCCAGCTTTGCCGCGACCGCTGCAACTTGACTGTCCTTGCCGCCCATGCAGCCTACGGACAGCGTCTTCAGTTCCACCTCGCCCCCCGTGCCTTTCCACTGCTTGACGGCGGGGGCATCCGCCGACGACTCTTGTGGCGGCGACGCGGGAACGGGTTGGACCGGCTCCGCGGACGTTGCGGCCAAAAGGCCGGCCAGGATGCATAGCGTGACGGCTGGAACACCCGTGTGTCTCCCTGGTATGACGGACATCATCGTGCTCCTCGCTCCTCGACCAGCACTTTACCCGCACGATTGACGACTGTGACCTTCCAGCCGGTGGTCGTTGCTTCAAACACCGTCACGGTCGCGGCCGCACCCGGGCCGCCGCCGGTCACGACGGGGTAGGGGTTCTGGTATGTGCCTCGTTTCAGCGTCGCGGCCTGGTGCGTGTACCCGTTGATCGCCAGATCGAACGTGGCCCTGGTCAACACCGGCACGTAGTAAGCCCGGGACAGTTCGGAGGCGCCGGGACCATAGAGCGGTATATGGTGAATGAGAACATGCCACTTGGCCTGCCGGAAGGCTGCCGAGGCGATCTCGCCGGACAGCCAGTCGCGGACTTCCGCCCGAAAGGCCGTGAAGTCAACCGTGCCGCCGTACGCGGGATCGGCGTCCCGTTTATCCTCTCCGCAGTCGAGGACGACGAAGCGCACCGGACCGCGCGTGAAGGCGAAGTAGCAGCGGTCACCCGGGTACGTGAACAGGTTGCGGAGCTGCGTTGCGAACGTATTGCGCAAGTCGCGATTGCCGCGCACGAAGACGGCGGGCCGCGACGCGCCGTCAACCGCCGCCGTGTAGCTGCGCAGCAGGGCCAGCGCGTCCGCCAGGGAACCGAGTTCCGCGAAGCAATCGCCGTTGAAGATGCTGAAATCGAACGGCTTCACGCCGGGCAGGGCCAGCAGCGGCGCAAAGCCCGGGTCGTTGTGCGTGTCGTTGACGATCACGCAGCGCACCCTGGACTCCCGTGAGGGCGGTGTGGTGAACGAGTAGACGGGAGAGTAAGTATCCCCCGTCCAGCGCACGGAGTTCTTCTTGTAACTGATGATCGAACGCAGGCCCGTGCGGTAGCAGTAGCGGGTCCCGGGCGTGAGGCCGGGCAGGCGGACGGCGTGCCGGGCAGCGGTGACTTCCCGCATGCCATCGATCACGCTGTCCGCCCTCTTTCCCAGCGCTTCGCTTTCGCCGTATTCCACCCATCCGTAGGTGCCGCCAGCGGTCCACCACATCACCGTCACCTCGTTGGTGCGGAGATCCTGCAGGTAGGGCGGCACGGTGAAGGCGGCATCAATCTGGGTCACCGGCGGAGCAGCGGAGGCTGGCGCTTGCGAAGCATTCGCGGCCGTCGCGGGCGGGGTGGCCGTGGCCGCAGGGGGAGGGGGAGCGGCGGCGGGCGTCTGCGCGGCCGCCGGCAGCGCCACCAGCGTGCCGCACGGCAGCGCGTGCCGGGTTTTGTCCTTGGCGAGCATCTCCAGCAGGATGCGGGCGCCCTGGGCGACACCCGCCGGCGCGTTGCCGGTGATGAACACCGCCGAGCCGATTTCAATGGCGCAGGCGTCCGGGGAGTCGGATCCCTCGACCTTGCCGGTCCTCAGCCAGATGCTGGCGTCCAGCTTTTGCGTGATGGTCCAGTTGCCCAGGCCCAGGCCGGCGGCGTCGGCCACCAGCTTGGCCGCGATGTCGGTGAGTTGACTCTCCTTGCCGCTCATGCACCCCACGGCCGGCGTCTTCAGTTCCAGCACGCCTTCCGCGGCGCTCCACTGTTGGACAAGCGCGCCGGGGGCCGGGGCGTTCGCCGGCGCTTCCGCGGCAAGCACGCCGGCGTGGATAAAGAGCGCGGCGGCACAGGCGAAGGCGCGTCTTCCTTGTTTCATAAGCATCTCAGCAGTGCGTTGTTTCTCATTGAGCGTCTCCGAGCAGTTTATCCAGCGCCGCATCCGTGGCCTGCAACCTCGCCGCGAATCGCGTGAAATCACTAACGGCAGCGGGGTTCCAAATGCGTTCGCTCATCGCGGCCACTCGCTGGCGCAGGCTGGGAAGTTCCTCCTTCTCCCCTTGTTCCCAGGCGCACATCTGGGCGCCCAGAACCAGGTTGGTGGGCGACACCTCGATCGGCTTGCCGTAGGCGAGGGACTTGTTCCACCAGTTCTCCCAGCGGTACAGGTTCCAGCCGTAGATGTATTCCGGCGTCCAGTTCCGCTTCCCCACCACGTAAAGCGGCTGCCAGGAGGTGTTGATCACCGGATATCCCTGGGCAATCAGATCCGGCGAGATGTTGTACTTGCTCTCGAACACCATCACCGCGATATCGCGGGGAATATCGGTCTTGCCCTCCTTGTGGAACCCCTCCCAGACGATGGTCTTCTTCCCGTGTTTCTTGACGATGTCATTCATGCGCACAATGAAGTGGCGGTAGAGCTCGGTGACATCCGCCAGTTGGTGCTGAGACATGTAGCGCTGGCAGTCCACGCACGTTATCCAGGGCTCGAGCTTGGCCTCGTCGGCTCCCACGTGCAGATACGGGCTAGTGCGGAAGATGGCCGCCATTTCCCCGACCAGGACGTCCAACGCCTGATAAACCGCTTCCCGCCCCGGACAAATGACGCGTCCACCCCGCGGATTGTTGCCAAACAGGTCCGGCATGGCGGACAGGATGGCTGAAGCGTGTCCCGGCACATCCAGCTCTGGCAGGATCGCCACGCCGCGGTCACGCGCGTACGTCTCCAAGTCCTGGAGCTCAGCCACCGTGTAGTGGCGATTCGTTGTCGCCAGCTTCGGGAATGCCGTGGAAGGGAACATGAACGACTGATCATCCGTGAAGTGAACCTGCAGGTAACGGATCTTGTACCAACGGCACAGCTCCACAATCTGTTTGAGCGTGGCCGGACTGTGCCAGGCCCGCGCCGCGTCGATCATCAGCCCGCGATACGGCGCGAAGGGCGCGTCGTTCACGGTCAGCCGCGGCACCGTCACCCGACCGTTCTCCACGGAGAGCAGTTGGAGCAAGCTGACCGTGCCGGCGGCAACCGCCGCATAGTTGCCCCCACGCACAGCCGCCTTGCTGTCAACGGCCAGCGTGTAACCCTCACCCTTCAGGGAGGAATCCAGCTGCAGACAAACATCCCCCTCGCGCGGCGCCTCGTCGCTTACGACAGGCTGCCTGCCGGTCAGCCGCTGCATTTCCGCGGCAACGATGGTCTCCAGCGGGCGCAGTTCGCCATTGCCGCACACAATCCGGTCGCCGACCTGCAAGCGCCCCTGTCCCAGGGTCACCGATTGGGGTGCCGGCACGATCGGCAAATCGGCGGAAGCCGTGGTCGCGAGCCGGTCCGCCTCGACTTCATCAATGAAGACTTTCATCACGGCCTCCAGAAAGCTCATTCCGTAGCGATCGCAGGGTTCCAGGTAACTACCCTCGCTCCATTCGTTCCATGCGTTGACCGTGATCAGACGGGTCCGCTGCGCCTGCCTGTCCACGTGGCCCTTGGCAAGCCGCAGAAAATCGGCGAACGCCTCCGGCGAGCGATTGACAATCGTGCTCCGTTTGAACTCCTTGTACCTTGGATTCGGGTCCCAGCCGATGGAAACATGCGGATAGAAAGGCACGGTGAACTCCTTCGTCCAGGGCATCCATTGGGCCACGGCCGTCTTGCCCCAATCCGCGTAGTTGCCCCTGGCGCGGACATAGTGTGCCCATTGGTAGTTCGTCAGGCTGTCAATCCCCAGCGCCTGGATCGTATTGCCCTGGGTGTTGGACCGGTCGCCCGGCACGAAGGTCGCGCTGGCGGGGATGTTCGACCACAGGATCGCCTGGATGTGCAGCCCCGGGAAGCCGGCCGCTTGGACCTTTGCGCGGAAGGAATCCAGCGCCTCCCGCGTCGGCGCCAGCCCGCCCAGCCCATTCATCAGGGTCCCGAGTTCATAGATGGAGAAGACGGGCTTGCCGTCGATCTTGTAGTAGGAGGGATGCTTCATGTAGCGCTCGATCACGCGATCCGCCACCGTGTCGAACGTCTTCCGGTCCACCGCCCCCGGCCAGATCACCTGTCCTGGCATGTGGGATTTCTGGGAATTCCACAGCGTCGAGGCATCGTGGTTCGCCCACATGAGATAGAACCTGATCCGGTCGTTGTTGCGGGCTTGGAGGAATCCCTTGTTGAGGCAGTCCTCCAGAAACGGCTTGTTGTCGTACCAGTACCAGTCGAAGATGAACACGTTCACGCCGTGATGCGCCGCCGCGTCGATCTTCTTTTCCATCACGCGGGGATCGCTTTCGTCCTGGTAGCCCCAGGCCGGCATGCTGGGCTGCTCGTGGCCTTCGAACCGGGGCCGGCAGTCCCGGATGATCTGCCACTCGCCCATGCCGTCCGTCCAGCCCGCCTGCGCGTCCCAGCGCGCCTCGGAATGATAGGCCGGCCAGTAGAAGGCCGCCACGTCATAGTCCGCCGCCGCCGCGCGGCCAGCCGCCATCGCCGCGAGAAGCCCAACCGCCCATCGTGCGAGCTCGCCCGATCCGTTCCTGTTTCTCAAATTCTCTCCGCTTCCGTTGCCCATTCCCTCGTCTGTGGCCGTGTCGCTGTGCGACGCGTCCCCTTCAAGCACCGCCTGCCTCACCGCACGATCAGTACGGTCCCCTGCAGCCTGTATGCCGTCAGCGTGACGGTGCCCGCATCCGCGTTGTAGTGCACCATGAAGTTGCACTCTCCGGCTTCGAACTGCCCGCCCTCAGGCAGTCCCGCAAACGTCCCATACATGGACGCGCAGCCGCTGATGATCGTGTACACCGTGCCGCTCGGCGGTGCGCGGTCGTCCGCCAGCGCGACGCGCAGCGTGGCGTTGCCCAGTTGCAGCGCGCCGGTCATGCTCAGCTGGTCATAGCCCACGCCGGCGGTCTCGCCCCGGATCTCCTCCAGCAGCACACTGGCGCTCTGGAACGTGACATTGTTGTTCACGGTCAGTACGGCCGTCGCGCCGCTCCCGCCCGCGGACAGCGTGCCGCCGCTCTGCACCGTTACCGTTCCGTTGACCGTGCCCGAACCGGCCAGGGTGCCGCCATTCTTGATGGTCACCGCGCTGGCCGCGGCGGTCGAACCGTTCACCCGCAGCGTGCCGTTGCCGACCGTTGTCGCACCGGCGTAAGCGTTGGAGCGAGTCAGCGTGAGCGTGCCTGTGCCGGTCTTGGTGAGCGTCGTGCCGGGGTTGCTCATGCTTTCACCGAGGCCACCAAGGGTCGTGTTCGCCGCACCGCCAACGGCCAGGCCGCTGACTTTCTTCGCGGTCCCGATCAGGTCTATGTCCAGGTTAGCCGTGTTGGCGTTGAATGTGAGGGGCGCGGGGCCTCCGTGCGCCAGGTTGCCCAGGTGCAGCGTATAGCCGTTGCCCCCCTCGACATTGATGATGGTGGTGGACGTGTTGTATCCGCCCGGCGCAAGCGTGATGGTGTGGTTCGTGTTGCCGGCGGTGAGTTGGTTGACATCGATCGTGACCGTGGCATTGCCGAGGCCTCCGAAGTTGTTGGCGCCGGCAAAAGTCACATCGCTGTCCGCGCGCAGCTGCAGAGTGCCGCCGTTGTTGAGCAGCAGCGGCTGATTGGCGAGCTGTTCCTGGGACAAGGCGTACGAGATGCCGTCCACCGTATTGGCGGCGTTGGCCTGCAACTGCAGGGTGCTGCCGCTGTTGATGACGGTGAGGCCGCTCGTGCCGCCGGGGCGGGCGCTGTTGTTGCCGGAGAGGATCGCCGTGCCGCTGCCCGCGCTGAGCGTGAGCGCGCCCGTGAAGGAACTGTCGCCGGACAGGGTCAGCGTGCCGGGGCCGACCTTGACGATGCCGCCGCTTCCGCTGAGACTGCCGGCGTACGCGGTGCTGGCGCCGTTGTTGCCGACCGACAGGGTCACCGCTGCGCCGGCCGCGTTGACCAACCCGATGTTGCCGGTGCCGGTCAGACCGCCAAGGGTGAAGGCCGCCGGGCCGCTGAACCCGAGTCCGCCGGTCGCGAGACTGACGACCGTGCTGTTCTGTGCCGCATACTGGCTGGCCAGCACAAGCGTGCCGCCGGCGAGGACCGTTTCGCCGGCATGGGTGTTGCCGGAGGCAAGCACCACGGTCCCCGGTCCGTTGTTGATCAGCCCGCCGCGTCCCCCGAGCGCGCCGCTGAGCGTGACCGTTCCGTTGCCGGACCCGCCGAATGTCACATTGGTGCTGAGCGCGAGCTTGTTGCCGATCAGGACCGCGGCCGCGCTGTTCTGGTTGACCTGCGGCAAGTTGGCGCCGTCGTTGGTCAGGGTCATGCCCGTCCCCGTCAGCGTCGCCGCGGCGCCGCCGAAGTTCAACTGGTTGAGCATGAACCCGTCGGCCAGGTCGTTCATGGCGTTGTACGTCGCCCCGGCCGCGTTGAAGTTGAGCGCGTACTTGGCCGAACCGGCGCTGCTCGGCGCCGCCGACGTGGCCGTTTCGTTGGTCCAGTTCTCCGCCGCGCTCCAGGAGCCGGACGCGTTGCGTGTCCAGAAGAAGCTGAGCGGGCCGCTCACGATGTTCAGCGTGTACGCCTGGCGCCCGGTGTAGCCGTAGGCGTCCGTGGCTTGCACGGTGAACGTGAAGGTGCCCAGACTGTCCGGCGTGCCCGAAAGCAGGCCCGCTGCCGACAGGCCCATGCCCGGCGGCAGACTGCCGCTGGTGACGGCAAAGGTGTAGGGCGCGGTGCCGCCGCCGGCGGCAAGCGCGTCGCGGCGGGGCACGAACCTCTGCCCGTCGGAGAGCACCGTCGGCGCGACCACGACGTTGGCGGGTACAATCGTGAGCGTGTTGGTGGCCGTGGTGGCGGTTGCCGCGTTGCCGTCGGTTACCTTGACGCTGATGGTGTAGGTTCCGGGGGGCAGGACGCCCAGGTTGGCGTCGAACACCGTCGCCATGGCGTTGTTCGTCGTCCACGCCACGGCGGAGTTGGTGTAGACCGTCACCGCATAGGGCGCCGGGCCGCCCACAACCTTGGCCGTGGCCGTGATCGTGGGGCCGACACAGATGGTCTGACGGTTCGTCGGGTTGAAAAGCATGACGGCAAGCGTACCGTTGTCGAAGGGATACCTGACAAGGACGATGCCCGAGCCGCCAGTTCCGCCGACGGATCCGGCGCCTCCGCCCCCGCCCGTATGGGGCATGCCGTTCACGCCTTGGCCCACTATGGATCCCGCTCCGCCACCCCCGGTCCCGCCGGCTCCCACTGCGCCAGCCTGCAGAAGGCCGCCCCCGCCGCCGCCCGCAAACCAGCCGGGCGGCGACCCCGCCACCGGGGCGAACACCTGATATTGCCCGCCGGTGCCGCCGTTCCCGGCCGCCCCGATGGCTGCGGCGAGGCCCGTTCCACCCTTGCCGCCGCCGCCGCCGCCGGCGGATGGGCTGCCATTTTCGTAACCGTTGCCTCCGGGGCTCCCCTGTCCGCTCGTGCCGTTCCCGGGCGTGGTCCGCAAGCCGCCGCCATGGCCGCCGCCGCCGCCGGAACCGCCGGAATAGGCAGCGGGACCGTAGTCGCGCCCGGCCCCGCCTCCGCCTCCGATCGCGGTCAGCGAATCGAAGGTCGAATCGCCGCCGCTGGTGGGCGTGAAAGTCGTACTGTACGCCCGGCCCACGGCACCGGTGCCCACCGTCAGGTTGTAAACGCCCATGGCCGCCAAATCATAGGCCGACGTGTAGACAACCCCTCCGGCGCCGCCGCCGCCCCCGCCGTGGGCGCCCCCGCTTCCGCCGCCTGCCACGACCAGCACGTCGGCGCTCACGGGCACGGGAACCGAAAGGGTGTTTGCGCCCGCATTCGTGTAGACGTGAATCACGTAGCCCCCGAGATACGGCGCGGAAGCACGCGGGTTCAGCCCGCTGGGATCCGTGTAGACGATTGTCCCGCCGTAGCCGGTATTGCCCATATCGATGGAGGTGATCGTGTGGGTGGCTGAGGACGCCGTTGCCGGTGTCGGCGCGGCGCTGTCGGTCACCGTGGCTCGAACGGTGTACGACCCCGGGACCAACGCCCCGAGGTTCGCCGAAAACATGGTGCCCGGCGCGCTGTTCGTGCTCCACACCACGTTGGCGTCCCTGTGGAACGTCACGGCATAGGGCGGAATCCCTCCCGCAACCACGGCGCTCACAATGACCGGGTTCGTGCAGGAGTAACTCTGGTTGTCCTCAGGGGTGACCAGCGTGATGGTGAACGGCAAGTCGGCGGCGTAGGGATACCTGACAAGTACCACACCGGATCCGCCGCTGCCGCCGAGGCTGCCGGCACCGCCGCCGCCGCCCCCGCCCCCGGTATTTGGGCTGCCGTTGGCGCCTGCGCCGGATTTCGCGCCCGAACCACCGCCGCCCGTCCCGCCGGTTCCCTGCGTGCCGTTGATCGTTATACCGCCGCCGCCACCCCCCGCAAACCAGCCCGCCGGCGACCCGGCCACGGCAGCGAACACCGTGTACGCCGCGCCAACTCCGCCGTTTCCGCCCAGTTGCGAGGCTGCCGTGCCGCCGGTTCCGCCCTTGCCGCCACCGCCGCCACCGGCGGAATTCGCACCCAAATCGCCGCTGCCGTTGCCCCCATCGCTTCCCTGCGGACTCGTGCCGCTGCCGGCATTGCTGCGAGGCATCCCGCCGCCGCCCCCACCGCCACCGGAACCGCCGGCGTAGGCGGCGAGCCCGTGGTCACGCGCTGCGCCCCCGCCGCCCCCGCGGACGGTCATCCCGTCAAAAGCCGAATCGCCGCCGCTGACAGGTGTCCACGCGGAATTGTAGGTCGCGTTGCAGACACCTCCGGCACCCACCTGGACGTAGTGGCTTCCGGCCGCCACCGTGTACGACGACACGTAGTCAACGCCACCGGCGCCGCCCCCGCCGCCGCCGTTCACGCCGCCGCTGCCGCCGCCTGCCACCACCAGCACGTCGCCAACAACCGTCACGGGGAGGTACAGGTTCGTGATGCCGGCGCCGTTAAAGGCGTGTATGACATAGCCATCCACGTAGGGCGGGAATGATCGCGGATTCTGCCCGCTGGAGTCCGTGTAGGTGATCGTTCCGCCGCTGCCGGTGTTGTCGAATGCCTGGGCTGTTTCGCCCATCACCGCCGCGACCAACCCTGCCGCGAGCGCCAAGCCGATTCTACTGCGTTGCCGCATTGCGTTGTCTCCTGAGTTCGTGGTGCAGCGCTCGACGACGTGTTTACCTGACGCTGAACACCGTGGGGGGGGCGACAGGTCCGCTCTCGACGGTCAGCATGCCCGAGCCCGTCAGGCGGCCGCTGTCGTCGTGGAAGGTGCACGACGCGCAAGCCGGCGATCCCCAAGTGCCGCGATACATGCGCCTAGTTCCGAAGAACAGCTCGTTCACCGTTTCGTTCACCCCGGTGGCCAGCGCGGCGGTTGCGCCGTTGGCGATCGTCAGAGTCGCTGTGTCGGCGATCGTCAGAGTCGCTGTGTCGGCGATCGCCGTGCTGTTACTGAGCGCCAGCGCGCCGGCGCTCACGGTCACGTTGCCGCTGCCCAGCGTGCCGCTGCCGCTGACCGCCAGGGTGCCGTTGCTGATCGTAGTGCCTCCGGTGTAGTGGTTCATCGTGGTGAGGGTGGCGGTGCCTGCCCCGGTCTTCGTCAGCGCGGCCGCGTTAAGGCCGAGAGTGGTGCTGATCGTCCCCCCGTCGGTGAGCGCATAGGCGGCTCCGGTGAGGGTTCCGGGGCCCGAGATGCTGCCGCTGTGCAGCGTGACGGCGCCCACCGTGTCCCACTGCGCCAGTTCGAGCGTGCCGCCGCTGACTCTCACGGGCGCGGTGTCGGCGATCGTCCCGCCGAGGCGTGCCAGGCGCAGCGTTCCGGCCTGCACGTCGGTCAGCCCGGTGTAGTTGTTATCGCCCGTCAGTTCCAGCGTGCCGGGGCCGATCTTGCTCACGCCGCCACTGCCGCTGAGCAGGCCGCCGCAGGTGGTGCTGACGCCGTTGTTGCCGACGGACAACGCCACGGCTGTGCCGGCCGTGTTGGTCAGCGCGATGCTGCCGGCGCCCGCGAGTCCGCCGATGGTGAACGCCGTCCCGCTGCTGAACCCCAGCCCGCTGCTGACCAGGTTGCTGACCGTGCTGTACTGCGCAGCATACGGGCCGCCCAGCAGCAGCGTGCCGACGCTGATGACGGTGGCCCGGCTGTAGGTGTTGATGCCGGCCAGGACCTGCGCGCCGTTGCCGGACTTGACCAGGATCACGTCGCCGCCTATCACCCCGGAGTAACTCGTGCTGCCGGCTGAGGGGTTGAACGTCAGGGTCGCCGGCGTGGAACTGAACGTATTGGTGATCAAGCCGCCCGCCCCGCCGGAGTCGGACAGCGCGGAAACGGTCTGGTTGACCCCGTGCAGGTCCAGGACACCCGAGGCGGCGAGGCCCAGGGCGGTGCCGGAGGGGAGTCGCGCTAGCGAGCTCCGGTCGAAGGTGAGGGTGAAGTTGTCGACGAAGACTGTCAGATCGGCCGCCGCGGTCCCCTTGACTCCAACGGTGTGACTCCCCGCGGTGGTGAGCGTGATGACTTGCGAATCGCTCTTCCACGTGCCGCCGGCGCTGTTCCACGAGCGGGTCGGGCCGACCTGGGCGCCGTCCACGGTGACGTAGTACGGATTCACCTGGCTTCCACCGCGGCCATTGGCCTGCCAACTCAGCGTATAGGTGCCCGGAGCAAGGTAGAGCGCCTGCTGGATGCCGCCGGTCCTTTGCAGGCCGACGGCCGGGCCGCTGCCAGCGGGAACGGCCCATGTGCCGCCGCCCGTGATCGAATAGACGCATTCGGGATTACCCGTCCACACAAAGACACTCTTCTGCGCGGCGTTCATGCCGCTGAACTGCATCCAGTCAACGACTCCCGGAGCGGTGAAGCCGGGATTCATAAGCGCGGGTACGCCGCCCACGCCGAGTTTCACGGTGCCGCTGGTGATCGTCGTGGCGCCGCCGTACGTGTTGTTCGTACCGGCAATGGCCAGCATACCCGTGCCGCTCCTGGTCAGGCCGCCCGCGCCGGACATGGCGCCCCCGAGCGTGAGCACGCCGCTGCCGGAGCCGCCGAAGTTGGCATCCGCGCCCAGCGTCATGGCGTTGGCGATCCAAACGGGCGCCGCGCTGTTCTGGTTGACCTGCGGCAGGGTTGCCCCGCTGTTCGAAAGGATTATGCCGGCGCCGGTCAGGGTGGCCGCGGCCCCGCCGAAGTTGAGCTGGTTGAGCAGGAACCCGCTGTTGAGTGTGTTCGTGGCCGTAATCGTGGTCCCGCCCTTGTTGAAGTTCAGCGCGTAGTACGGTCGGCCGGCACTCAGCGGCGCGGTGATCGTGCCCAATTCGTTTGTCCAGTTGCCCGGGACGTCCCAGCCGCCGGAGGCGCTGCTGGTCCAGAAGAAGCTGCTCGGTATCGGCTGAATGACCAGGCTGTAGTCGTTGCTGCCGCTGTACCCGCGCGCGTCCGTGGCCCGCACCGTGAAGTTGCAGGTTCCGGCGGTGTCGGGCGTGCCTGACAGCACGCCGCCCGGCTCCAGGCTCAGGCCCGACGGCAGGGCGCCGGAAACCACGGCGTAGCTGTACGGCGCCGTCCCGCCCACGGCGGTCAGGGTTGCGCTGTAGGCGATATCCCGCATGCCGGCGGCCAGCGTGGGCGGCGAGATCAGGATCGTCGGCGATGACGGCGCGGCCAGCAGGACACTACTGCCGTCCATGATGATGTTCGTGGAGTAAGCGCCCAGCAGCGAACCGCTGTCAATGACGGGCGTGGTCGCGAATACGCCGGTGAAGCCGGCGGTCGTGTTCGTGGCCAGCAGGTAGATCCCGGCGGGCAGGTTGTCCGGCAGGGTGAGGTGGATTGTATTGCCGTTCAGCGTCACCGGCCCGGTGAACCGCATCGGCGCGCCGGTCGAGAAGCGCGCGAGGGCGCCGCCGGCGTACGTGACGTGGCCGGTGATGGCACCAGTTCCGCCCAGCGCGGCACCCGAGACCACGCTGACCGTCCCGGTGATCGAACCGTTGACCGACAGCGTGCCGTTGCTGACCGTGGTCCCGCCCGAGTAAGCGCTGGCCCCGGCAAGAACCTGCGTGCCGGCGCCGGCCTTGACCAGGCGCACGGCGCCGCGTATCGCCCCGGAGCAACTCGCGCTGCCGGCGGAGGGGTTGACCGTCAGGGTTGCCGGCGCAGCGCTGAACGTGTTGGTGATCAAGCCGCCCGCGCCGGTCAGCGCGGATACGGTCTGGTTGACCCCGTGCAGGTCCAGGACGCCCGAGGACGCGAGGCCCAGGGCTGTGCCGGAGGGGAGTCGGGCCAGAGAGCTTCGGTCGAAGGTGAGGGTGAAGCTGTCAAGGAACACCGTCTGATCGATCAACGCGGTCCCCTTGTGTCCAATGGTGTGACTCCCCGCGGTTGTGATTGTGAAGACCTGGGTGTCGCTCTTCCACGTGCTGCCGGCGTTGTTCCACGAGCGGGTGGGGCCGACCTGAACGCCGTCCACGGTGACGTAGTAGGGATTCACCTGGCTTCCGCCGCGGCCGTTGGCCTGCCAACCCAGCGTATAGGTGCCCGGAGCGAGGTAGAGTGTCTGCCGGATGCCCCCGGTCATTTGCAGGCCGACAGCCGGGCCGCTGCCCGCGGGAACACCCCAAGTGCCGCCGCCCGTGATCGAATAGACGAAGTCGGAATCGCCCGTCCAGACAAGAAGGCTCTTCTGAGTAGGGTTCATGCTGTTGTAGTAGATGTAGTCAGCGATCCCCGGAGCGTTGAAGCCCGGATTCAGCAGCGGGGGCACGCCGCCCACGCCGAGCTGAATGGTGCCGCCGGTGATCGTCGTGGCGCCGCCGTACGTGTTGTTCGTGCCGGCAACGGCCAGCACCCCCGTGCCGCTCCTGGTCAGGCCGCCCGGGCCGGAGAGCGCGCCGCCGAGCGTGAGCACGCCGCTGCCGGAGCCGCCGAAGTTGGCATCCGCGCCCAGGTTCATGGTGGTGGCGATCCAAACGGGCGCCGCGCTGTTCTGGTTGACCTGCGGCAGGGTTGTCCCGTTGTCCGTGAAGGTTATGCTGGCGCCCGTCAGCGTGGCCGCGGCCCCACCGAAGTTGAGCAGGTTAAGCAGGAACCCGCTGTTGAGTGTGTTCGTGGCCGTAATCGTGGTCCCTCCCTTGTTGAAGTTCAGCGCGTAGTACGGTCGGCCGGCATTCAGCGGCGCGGCGACCGTGCCCAGTTCGTTTGTCCAGTTGCCCGGGGCGTCCCAGCCGCCAGAGGCGCTGCTGGTCCAGAAGAAGCTGCTCGGTATCGGCTGAATGACCAGGGCGTAGGCGTTGCTCCCGGTGGTCCCGAGCGAGTCCATCGCCTGCACCGTGAAACTGTAGATCCCGACGGTGTCCGGCGTGCCCGACAGCAGTCCGCCGGTCGTCAGGCTCAGACACGACGGCAGGGCGCCGGAAACCACGGCGTAGCTGTACGGCGCCGTCCCGCCCACGGCGGTCAGGGTTGCGCTGTAAGCGATATCCCGCGTGCCGGGGGCAAGCGTGGGTGGCGAGATCAGGATCGTCGGCGATGCGGGTGCGGCCAGCACGACGCTGCTGCCGTCCATGACGATGTTCGTGGAGGAAGCGCCCTGCAGCGAGCCGTTGTCAATGACGGGTGTGGTCGCGAATGCGCCGGCGAAGCCGGCGGTCGTGTTCGTGGCCAGCAGGTAGGTTCCCGCGGGCAGGTTGTCCGGCAGAGTGAGGTGGACCTTATTGCCGTTCAGCGTCACCGTCCCGGTGAATCGCATCGGCGCGTTGTTCGTGAACAGCGCGAAGGCGCCGCTCGCATACGTGACGCTTCCTGTGATCGCGCCGGTTCCGCCCAGCGTCGCGCCCGAGATGACGTTGACCGCGCCCGTGATCGAGCCATTCACCAGCAGCGTACCATTGCTGACTGTCGTAGCCCCGGAGTACGCGCTGGCGCCCGTAAGAACCTGCGCACCCGCGCCGGTCTTTATCAAGCGGATCGAGCTGCGGATCGCGCCGGAAAAGGTTGTGCTTCCGGCGGAGGGATTGATGGTCAGTATCGCTGGAATCGCGGCCGCGCTGTTGGTGACCACGCCGCCGCTGCCGCCGGAGTCGGCAAGCGAGGCGACGGTCTGCCTGCCGCCACGGAGATCCATGGTGCCGCCGGCAGCAATCGAGAGGGCTGTGGCATTCGGAAGGCTGCCAACGGTCGGCGTGCCGACCACCTCGAGTTCGCGGTAACCGACATAGTTGTTCTCCTGCGCGCCGAATGTGAACTTAATCGCGTAAACGCCGCTCGCCAGCACCCCTCCGGAGGACGTCAGAGCGGCCAGGGCGATGCCCGTGCCGCCATCGTAACTGACGGCGCTGTTGGTGATGGCGGTGAAGGTGGTCGGAGCACCCACGGTCGAGTAGCTGATGCTGGTCAGGGTGATCCTGTCGCGTCCGCTGTCGGCCCAGCCGGAGTAGATGTTGATCCTCGCGATGTCGTAGCCCCCGGGGACGCCCGCGGGAAGCGTATACGTGAGCACCGCATTGTTCCCGATGGTGTACCCTCCGGTGAGGTGGGTGCCGCTGTTACTGCCGTCCGTCAGCACGGAGACGCCCGCCGAGCCCTCCGAACCGCCGCTGGTGTTCGAGTTGGCGGTAGGTGAAAGTCCGGCGAGCAGGTTGCCGGTGGCAGGGTTGAAGGTATAGGTGCTATTCTTGGCATAGGACGCCGAGCCAACCGGGATACCCGACAGGCGCAGTATGCCGCCGTTGATGGTTGTCGCTCCGGTGTAGGCGTTATTGGTGCTCGTAAGCGTCAGCGTGCCGGAGTTGGTCTTGGTCAATCCGCCGGCGCCGGAAAGCGCGCCGGCGACCGTAAGCTTTCCAGCGCCCGTGCCGCCAAAGGTCACGTTCGTGGACAAAGCAATGTTGTTGCCGATCGTCACCGCAGCCGCGCCGTTCTGGTTGACCTGCGGCAGGGCTGCGCCGTCGTTCACGAGGGTCAGGCTGCCGCCGGCCAGCGTCGCCGCGGCCCCGCCGAAGTTGAGCTGGTTGAGCTGAAACGCGCCGCCGAAGGTGTTCGTCGCCGTGTACGTCGCGCCGGCGGCGTTGAAGTTGAGCGCGTACGCCGCGAGACCGCCGCTCGCCGGCGCGGCCACCGTGCCCAGGTTGTTGGTCCAGTTCAGCGCGTCTGCCCAGGCGCCGGATGCGGTGCTGGTCCAGAAGAAGCGCGTGGGCGGTATGGCAACCGTGAAGGTATTGACAGAGGAGTTGGCCACCGCTGAGGCGCTGTCGGTCACCGTGACGCTGACGGTGTGCGACCCGACAGTCAGCGCGCCCAGGTTCACGGGGATCGTCATGACCGAGGTGTTGTTCGTCGTCCACGCCACGGCGGCGTCCTTGTAGAGCGTCACGGCGTAGGGCGGTGTGCCGCTCAGGATTCTGACCATGGCCGCGATCGGGTAGCCATATGCGCATACCTGGCCGTTCGTGGGGGAGATGGTGACGGAAAGCGGCACGCTGCTAACCCATGGATACCGTACGAGAACGATGCCTGAACTGCCCGCGCCGCCGGCGCTGCTGGGACCGCCGCCTCCTCCACCGCCGCCCGTATTGGAGGAAGCGTTTACGCCGACGCCCGTTGCCGAGCCCGCGCCTCCGCCGCCCGCGCCCCCGGCTCCCACGGTGCCGGCATTGAGACGGCCGCCGCCGCCCCCGCCGCCAAACCAGCCCGTCGGCGACCCGGCCACGGGGAAGACCGTGTACTGCGCACCCGCGCCGCCGTTCCCGCCCCCCGCGGAGGTCGCCGGACTGCCCGTGCTGACCTTGCCGCCACCGCCGCCCCCACAATAGGGATTGCTGCCGTAGCCGATGCCCCCGTTCGAGCCCTGTCCGGTCATTCCCGTGCCGACTGTGGTCTTGTCGCTGCCGCAACCGCCGCCGGACCCGCCCGGATAGGCGTTGATCGCGCCGTCACGCCTGGAACCGCCGCCCCCCCCGTTAGCGGTCAGCGCGCCAAAGGCTGAGTCGCCGCCGCTGATGGGCGTGTAACTGCTGGCCGCCATGCCTGCCGCTCCACTGCCCACCGTGACGGACGTGTTCCCGGCTGCCACCGCGTGTGACGTGGAGTACTTAACCCCGCCGGCGCCGCCGCCGCCACCGCTGTGACAGCCGCCGCCCCCGCCACCGGCCACCACCAGCACCTCGCCGGTTGCGTGGAAGGGGAGCCACAGGCTGTTGGCGCCGGCACTGGTGAAGGCATGAATCACATATCCGTTGGCATAGGGCGGGGAGGCGACGGGGTTGAGCCCGTTCGCATCCGTGTAGGTGATCGTCCCGCCGGTGCCGCGATTGTCCACCCAGAACGTCTGGGTGGCGGTGCTCGCTGTCGCCGGTGTCGGCGCAGCGCTGTCGGTTACCGTGGCGCGGATGGTATGCGACCCCATGGGCAGCGGGCCGAGGTTCACGGAGAACGTCGAGGACGAAGTGTTGTTCGTCGTCCACGCGACGGCGGAGTCCTTGTAGAGCGTAACCGAATAAGGCGACGTGCCGCTCAAGACCGAGACCGTGGCCGTGACGGAAATGCCGTACGATATCGCCTGGTTGTTCGCCGGTGTGTCCAGCAGGATCCAAACGGGCAGCCTGCCGCAAACGTAAGGATACTTGACAATGACGATGCCCGAGCCACCGGCGCCGCCGGCAGCCTGGTTAGCACTGCCGCCGCCACCACCGGTGTTTGCGGTTCCCGCAGTTCCATTTCCGGAGCCAGAACCTGCCCCGCCGCCGCCCGCCCCCCCATCTCCTGCCGTGCCACCAAACGTGCCTCCGCCACCA
Organism: uncultured Victivallales bacterium; assembly: GCA_964402115.1. Taxonomy (GTDB): domain Bacteria; phylum Verrucomicrobiota; class Kiritimatiellia; order UBA8416; family CAYOBW01; genus CAYOBW01. Next base: position 42,729 of record CAYOBW010000010.1, on the reverse strand, counting down.
CCGCCCGCATATGTTACACTGGAACCCGAGATGGGGTACACCAAGCCATCGCCACCTTTGCCGCCAACATTAGACCCACTCCCGTTTCCTCCCGCAGCTCCGGCGCCGCCGCCCCCGCCCCCGCCATATTGAACGGACGTGCCGCCTGCATGACCTTGTCCTGTCGTGCCCGATCCAGGTGAAGGAGCACTGCCAAGGTCGTACTCGCTGGCGCCGCCGCCGCTTCCGCCACTCGCGCCATCTTGCCCGTACCTGGTACCAAGGCGCGTTCCACCACCTCCTCCGCCGATAGCCGCCAGGGAGCCGAAGACTGAACTCCCCCCGTTTCCACCGATGGTTCCCCAAGTTGTGGAACCAGCCCCCCCGATGCCGACGGTGACCGATACATTGGTGGGGACCTTGCACCCCGTGCTGTAGACCAGGCCGCCCGCCCCGCCGCCGCCACCGAAATACGCCCCGCCGCCGCCGCCCGCCACCACCAGCACGTCGCCAAGGGACGAAGCCGGAATGTTCAACGTGCCTGGGCTGGTAAAGGTATGGACCACATAGCCGCCGCCATAGGGCGGGGACGGGCGCGGATTCTGCCCGCTGGCATCCGTATACGTGATCGTTCCGCCAGTGCCGCTGTTGTCCACATAGTAGGTGTTGGTCACGGTGGTGGCAGCCGCTGAAACGGAGTCCGTGATCGCGGCATAGACGGCGTTTGTTCCCATGGGCAAGGCACCCAGGTTCACGGTGTACGTCTTGGACGACGAGTTCGTCGTCCACACCGCGGTGGCGTTGTTGTAAAAAGTGACTGAATAGGGCACCGTGCCGCCCAAGACCGTGGCCTCGGCCATGACCGGGGCACCGTACGGGTAGGAATGATTGTTCGTCGGTCTGGTCAGTGTGATGCGAAGCAGGCCGTCGTCGTAAGGATACCCGACGATGACGATGCCCGAGCCGCCTGCTCCGCCGGTCGCGAAGTCACTACCGCCACCTCCACCACCGGTGTTTGCTTTTCCCGCGGTTCCACCCGCGGAACTGCTACCTGTCCCGCCGCCACCCAACCCTCCGGAACCCACAGGGTTTCCACCAAACGACCCGCCGCCGCCGCCGCCCGCATAGTACACATTCGAACCGACGAGGGAATAACTCAAACCGACGCCGCCGTTACCACCAACATTCCCACTACCAGCACTCCCCGTAGCTCCGGCGCCGCCGCCACCGCCGCCACCCCATCCCCAATTAGCACCGTTGCCGCCGGGATTGCCCCGGCCAGATGGACTGGCCGCCCCCCCCATCCCTTGCGGAGCACTATCAGCAGGACTTCCCCCGCCACCGCTACCGCCGGCTGCGCCATTTCTAGTTGTGCTGCGGTCTCCACCACCACCGCCGCCCGTCGCCGTTATGGAGCCGAAGACTGAATTCTGCCCGTTTCCACCAATGCCCGAGCTACCTGTCCCGCCGTTACCGACGGTGACCGACACACTAGTGCCGATCGTGCATCCATTGCTGTAGATCAAGCCGCCAGCCCCGCCACCGCCGGCGAAATAGCCGCCAGCCCCGCCGCCTGCCACCACCAGCACGTCGCCAACCACCGACCATGGGATGGTCAACGTGCCTGAGCTGGTAAAGGTGTGGACCACATAGCCGCCGGCATAGGCCGGTGATGACCGAGGATTCTGCCCGTTGGAATCCGTGTAGGTGATCGTTCCGCCGCTGCCGGTATTGTCGATGGCCTTTGCCGTCCCGCCAATCATACCCGCGAACAACGTGACTGCGACCGCCGTGGCTGCATGCGTGTACCGTTTCATGGCTGGATCTCCCTCTGCCTGGAACCTACCTCAAAACCGTTCCCGCGGGCGGCCCCGGTGGATCGGGGCCCTCCACGTTTCCCATGCTTGGGCCAGTTCCCTCCGCTGGCGGGACGCGTTTCCCTGCACCCTCCACTGTTGAAATGAGTGTCAGACTGAGCAACCGCGCGATACTTGTCCATAAGTGTGCGCGCATATTTCTTTATCGAATGCGCAGGACGCTCCCGGCAAGAACCTTGCCGGCGTGCGAGTGTCTGGGAGATCCGGCGCTGCAACCTCGCCAGCGTGATGCGAGCGCCTGCTCCTCGGCGGTGAGATCGGAGAACGGAATCGGAGTGTCCTGCTTGCGGAGCCCCTTCTGATTCAGGCGGTACATCAGGCTCCAGTTGCGCTCGCGGGCGCCTGGCTTCGGATCCTGCGGCTCGCCGGCAGATCATAACGGGTGATACTCCCGTGGTCCTAGGCGAACTCCAGGGCGCGTTTGCGGTAGTGCTGGTAGTGCGCGTAGGGCACCTCCGCGGGGACGCCGTGATCGCAGGTGGGCGTGTAGCCGCCCCGCGCCCGCATGGCCGGGAAGATCCGGTCCACCATGCGGTCGATGGCCTCCAGGCTTTGGGCCAGGATGCGCTTGTCCACGCCGCCGCTCAGCACCAGGTTCGGGTGCTGCTTCCCGATCTCCACCACGTCGCAGCCGGACGCGACCTCGAAGGGGCTCATCACGTCGAGACCGAGTTCCTGGTACACCGGAATCGCCGGCAGGCACCACCCATCGGTGTCGACATGGAAGTGGAGGTGGCGTGACTTGTCGAGCTGGCGCGCCTTGATGCCCGCGATGAGCTCCTGGTAGTAGGGGAAAAGGAACTCGCGCATCATGTCGGGCGAAATCAGCGGGCCGCTGTTGTAGCAGATATCCTCCCCGATGAAGAGCTCGTCGAGGGTCACATGCTCCTGGTGCCGGGCGGTTACCGCCTGCGCCAGCTTCAGCCAGGTCCGCATGCAGTCGTGAATCAGCTCGGGGTCGTCATAGAACTTGTACAGCAGGTCGCCCGGCCCGATCAGGCTGCGCAGGTACATGTAGCCGCCCACCAGCCTCTGCGTGATCATGCCGCCCTGCGCCGCCATCCCGCGCGCCTCGGTCAGCTGCTCCAGCATGCCGTCGTAGCGGCCCGGGGCCTGCGGATCCATGCGCCACTTGCAGTTCTCCTCCCAGCTCCGCAGGTCTTTGACAGGGTGGTCGAGATACTCCGGCATGAAGCCACTGCGCCTGCCCTTGAAGCAGAGCAGGTGCCGGCCCCAGGCATCCCGTACGACTTCGTGTTCCCCGCGGTCCTCCAGCACCTTTTCCTCGAATGGCGGCTGGAACGCTGCCTCGCACCAGCCCAGGCGACGGAGCACGAACCCGCCCGGCGGATCGAACCCGAACAGCGTCTCGCGGGGTACGTCCTGCGGCATCCCTTGCTCCGCCCACTGCTCGAGGGAGTAGTAGCCGAACTCGCGCTGCACGAACGGCGCCCCGGGCGTGATGGCATAGGTGTCGCGCAGCTTGCGCGCGGCAGCGCTCATCGCCTCACGCGGCACCATGCCGTGGATTCTATCCGACTCTCTGCCCCTTGGCACTGCGTCACGCATCCCCTTGTTCTCCGAGTGCATCGACTGCGCCCTTGCCCATTCTGCCCAGAATCATGGCCTGACGCCTACATCGCGATTTGTGCGCACACCATGAACCATCACGCTGCCATCTGTCCATTAGTGCACGCGCAAATGTTCTTAGCGGTTGCGCACCGCGCATCGTCGAGTAAGCCGGTGGTGTATCCGACCAAGCACGGCGCCTTTCCCCGCAATGCCCGCCGGGATCTCTGCAACTGCCCCCCCCTGAAAAGGGCTCATATCAGCTCCGTAGGGTCTGTAGCCTCGCCGACAGCGGGAGCGGTCGATTTGACACGCCAAGTTGTTCACGACGAAGTTGACGACGTAGTCGGATTCGGTATAGTTCTCGACAAGGTTCACGCAGCAGAAGGCCGTATACGGTGTGTTGACAGCGAGGAAAGGGTATGCCTGATAAGCCCGAGGGGCCAACTTACCCCGAGAACTTCGTCGTGAACCACACCGCATCCAACTACGCCGTCAACTTTGTCGTGAACCCGCTGGGACGGTTGCGATCTATCGATGGGGTCCTCGCCGACACCACCGACAGAGGCCATCCGGACGGCCGATGATTCCGCTCCTCGTCCCTCAAACGAACCCCTACGGAGGTGGAATGCCCCCCCTGAAAAGAGCAGTCAACTTCCCGCTTTACATTCCCGCAAGATGAATTATTGTAACCGGTGTTACTGTAATGGAGAGTTGTTGTGAAGTTCTATGACCGCGAACGGGAACTGGCCGAGTTGGGCAAGGTGGAGAGGCAGACGGACGGCTCCGCCCGAATGACCGTCATCACTGGAAGGCGGCGGGTCGGAAAGACTTCCCTGGCCCTGGAGTTCGCCCGGTCTTGCAGACACCTCTACCTGTTCGTCTCCAAGAAGTCCGAATCCCTTCTTTGCCCGGCGTACCTGGAGGACATCCAGCGACAGTTCGACGTGCCGGTCGTGGGGGAGATCAAGACGTTCCGGGACATCTTCCGCCTTCTGCTGGAAATCTCGAAGAAGGAGCCGTTCACGCTGATCGTGGACGAGTTCCAGGAGTTCCTCCAGGTTAACCCCGCCGTCTACTCAGAGATCCAGCACCTCTGGGACATCAACAAGAGCAAGTGCCGGCTGAACCTGATCTGCATCGGTTCGGTCTACTCCCTCATGCACCGGATCTTCGAGGAGAAGAAGGAGCCCCTGTTCGGCAGGGCGGACCGCATCCTATCCCTCAAGCCCTTCCCCATCCGAACGATTCATGAAGTCCTGGGGGACCACGGAGTGACTGGCATGAAGGCGCTCTTCGATTGCTACGTCCTGACGGGCGGCATGCCGAAGTACCTGGACCTGCTTGTAGCCAATTCCGCCCTGTCGTTCGATCGGATGATGGACTTCGTGCTGCAGGCCGACTCCCCCTTGCTCAACGAAGGAAGGAACCTGCTAATCGAAGAATTCGGCAGGGACTACGGCACCTACTTCTCCATCCTGGAACTGATCTCGCTCGGCAAGACCGCCCGGATGGAAATGCAGTCCATTCTGGGGGCGGACATCGGCGGCCACCTGGATCGGCTGGAGAACACCTTTGGCATCATCTCAAGGCACAAGCCGATCGACGCCAAGCCCAATTCCCGGCTCCAGAAATACCGGATCGCCGACAACTTCCTAAACGTGTGGTTCCGCTTCATTTACCGCAACCGTTCCGCTATCGAGACCGGCAACTTCGCCTACGTGCGGGAAATCATCAAGCGGGACTACTCGGTCTACTGCGGCCTTCTTCTGGAGAAGTGCTTCCATGAACTGCTGGCCGAGACCGGGAACTTCAACCGTATCGGCTCCTACTGGGAACGCGGCAACCAGAACGAGATCGACTTGGTCGCGGTCAACGACATGAAGAAGACGCTTACGATCGCGGACATCAAGCTGAGCAAGTCGAGGCTGAGCGTGGAGGGACTGAAGCATCGGGCCCAGGGGCTGATTGCTTCATATCCCCGCCATCATCCCGAATGGATGGGGCTCAGCGTGGAGAACATCGAAGACTACCTCCCGAAAGTGACGCAGTGAAACGGAACGGGGGCGTCATGGCGTGACGGCGAGGTCGTCACAGGCGGGCGAGAACTCCTGGCCTTGCGCCGCCTCCTGCGCCTGGACGGCGGCGTCGAACAACTCGGCGACTTCGGCCCTGGCTGCGTCCATCGTGAGCTCCGACCAATGCTCGTTCCGTTTCTGTTGAGCGGTGGGTTGGAGGTACCTGACGCCCGATCCGGAGCGGATGAATCGTCCCAGCGGCTTCTTCTGCGCGGTTGCGCCGCGCTTCCAGGAAACTTCCCCGGCGTGGTACCGGCCATCGGGCAATTTGACGATGACGACAAAGGCGCAGAAACCGTCAAGCTTGTTTCTCCCCAGTTCGGCAACGACGGCCGGATCGAGCAAGTTAGCGGCAAGGTCGAGCACGGCGGTGAGGTTGGTCGGCTGGGACTGCTGCAGTTGGCCGGCAAGCGCGGCCGCGTGCTCGCGCCACGGGATGCCATTGATGCGATTGATGCCGTGGTTGTAGATGACAATTTTCCGGTTGGTGGCGATGAACACCTTGTTGAGGTCGTCGTGGTACTCGGTCGGCCCGTTGCGATGCTTGATGGTGTTGCGCTTGTCGGAGCGGACGAACACGCCGTCGCTGCAGATGACGGCAACGATCAACGTCGTGCTCATGGCAATGTACAACATAGCGCCTCCTGCCTCATCGGATAACCCCGGTAAGCGCCAGAACTATGGACCTTGTTGCCGGCGGCTGTCCATCAGCGGGCGCGCAAGACCTTTTAGCGGATGCGCACGGCGCGTTCAAGTCGTCAAGTATGGATGTCAAGCATGGACGGGTGAAACGCAGCGGTTCTCAGGATGGCCTAAGACCGCTAGGCGCGGGAACGGTAGGCGCGGGGTGACATCCCGACCTCGCGGCTGAAGGCCTGCGAGAAGGCGGACAGACTCCCGTAGCCGCTGGCCTCCGCGATGCGCTCCACGGAGTCGCCTGTCTGCAGGAGCAGTCTGCGGGCACACTCCATCCGGCAGTGCACCAGCAACTCGGTCAGCGATCGGCCCGTCTGGAGGCGAAGCTGGCGTTGCAGCAGGCGCACGGACATGCCGGCTTCCCGGGCGATTTCCCGCGCCGCCAGCGGCCGTGCGAAACGGGTTTCGATGAGCCTCAGCGCGCGCTTCAGGCCGGCCTCCAGGGCCTCCTCGGGATGACCCGTGGACATCCGCTCGACGATTTCGCCCGGCTCGATCACCGTCTTTGGCGGCTGGTTGCGGTGGCCGCGCATGAGCTGATCCAGGATCCGGCAGGCAGCGTAGGCCTGCTGCTGTCGGTGGCTGTCGAGGCTGGAGAGCGGGAGTGGCGCGAACTCGCAGATGGGCGTTTCGTTGTGCGTGCCGAGGACGGCCAGTTCCTCCGGCACGCGCCGGCCCGCCTGGGCCGCCGCGTCGAGCACATCGACGGCCGAGGGGTCGTCTGCCGTCCAGACGGCCAGCGGCTTCGGCAGTTCCTTCAGCCGGCGAACGAGCCACGGCAGGCGGCCGCGCGGGCCCGCCCATTCCAGCAGGTGCGCCGTGCGCCCGTGCGCGACGGCCGTCCCTTGGAAGTGCTGCCAGTACAGTGGCTCGCGGTCGGGGGGGAGGGCGGAAAGGGGCTTGAACATGTAGAAGGCCAGATGCTTCCAACCGTGCGTGATGAAGTAGTCCGCCGCCTTGGCGCCGAAAGAGGGGTAGTCGTGCATGATCTTGGGCACGCCGGCGCGCCGCAGCGTGCCGGCCAGGTCCACGGTCGGGAGCTGGCTGCGTTCGATCAGCCGGCGCAGGGGGTCGTCCTGGAGGGCGTGGACCACGATGCCGTCCAACAGGCCGAGATCCGGGGTGTCGCCGCGGGCAACGGCGTAGAGCGCATCCAGAATCCAACCCTGCTCACGGGCGTACCGGGCGGCGCCCTCGTGGTAGTCGGCGTGGTAGTACTGGAAAGCCAGCAACACTCGTTTCCGTTTCACGCGGCGAGTATGCCCGCTTCCGGGCGCCGTGCGCAAGGACTAAGGAAACATGCGCGCGCGCTAATGTACCGGAGGCGGCCGATTGTATAGTATGCGCGGTCAAACGGGGGGAATCGGCATGAGTTTGCGGGCTAACGTGGCACGGCTTTTCGACTTCCGGCCGGCCAAACCGATTGAGGCGATCAGCGATCCGACGCTGATCGGGAAGCTCTTTCGCCGGCACCGGACCCGCATCATGATCGCGATGACGGCGGGGTACGGATTCTATTACACCTGCCGGATGGGTTTGTCGGTCGTCAAGAAACCCCTGATTGACGCCGGGCTTCTGACGCCGGAGCAGTTGGGGCAGATCGGCGGCGCCATGCTATATGGCTACGCCTTTGGGAAGTTCTTCAACGGCTTCCTGGCCGACCATGCCAACGTGCGGAAGCTGTTTGCCACCGGCCTGCTGCTGACCGCCGTCTGCAACCTGGCCTTCGGCCTGTCCAACTTGTTCTGGGTGTTCGTGGCCGTGTGGGCGTTGAACGGCTATGTGCAGGGGATCGGCGCCGGGTCGTGCGTGGTGAGCCTGTCCAACTGGTTCACCTTCCGCGAGCGGGGGCGGTATTGGGGCATCTGGAGCGCGTCGCATTCCATCGGCGAGGGGTTGACGTTTGTGGTGTCGTCCGCGGCGGTCACCTATCTGGGGTGGCGCTGGGGCTTCCTCAGTCCGGCGCTCGCCTGCGTTGGCGTAGCCTTTGCGGCGTACTGGTTGATGCAGGACCGGCCGGCGTCGTGCGGCCTGCCGCACATCGCGGACTGGCGGAACGAGCATGGCCAGGTGGCGGAGCCAGCCGCCGAAACGACCTGGGCCGCGCAGCGGGCGATCTTCCTGCGACCGGCCATCTGGATCATTTGCCTGTGCGCGTCGCTGACGTACATTACCCGCTATGCCGTATCCAGTTGGGGAATTCTGTTCTTGCAGGAGAGCCGCGGCTTCTCGGCCATGCAGGCGGGAGGACTGCTGGGGATCAACACGGCGCTGGGCGTGCCGGGTGGCATCCTGTACGGCATTCTTTCCGACGTGGTCTTCAAAGGCCGCCGGCCGCCGGCCACGTTGATCTACTGTATCCTGGAACTCATCGGGCTGGCCCTGATCTTCGTTTTCCCGGTAACCAGCCATGCCGTGCTCACTTTCGCGTTCGGGTTATTCGGTTTTGCCATGGGCGGGCTTCTGCTGGGCGCCTGTGGCGTGCTGGCGGTCGACATTGCGCCCAAGAAGGCGGCCGGGGCGGTGGTCGGCATGATCGGCATCTTCAGTTACGTGGCATCCGCCATCCAGGACCAGGTCAGCGGCTGCATAATCAACAGCCATATGACGATGGTGGACGGCGTGAAGCATTATGACTTCAGCAGCGCCGTCCTGTTCTGGGTCGGCTCCTCCGTTCTCGCTTGTCTGGCCGGGTTGCTGGTGTGGAACGCAAAGGTGGAAGAGTGAGGATGATATGAACAAAAATGGCAGGAATGGCAGGGCGGAAAACAGGTGCGGCTCGTCTGCGGTGCGGCGGCTGGCGACTCGACTCGTGGCGGTCATGGCGGGGTTGGCGTTGGGCTCCGGCGTCTGTTGGGGCGCCCGCGACCTGACGTTTGTCGTGGCCTCGGACCTGCATTACTACGGGACCAACGCCAATACGAGGATCCAGGCGCACATCGACCGGATCAACACCCTGCCCGGCACGGCGTATCCCGATTCCGTCGGCGGCGCGGTGGGGCCGGTTTCCGGCGTGATCCTGAACGGGGACCTGACCGACCGCGGAACGGTCGGGCAGTGGGCGTTCTTTGCCGATGACTGGGGCTTGACGGGCGAGCGCCGGTGCAAGTTCCCGGTTTACGAAGGGCTGGGAAATCATGACTACTACAGCGGGGATATCCTGGTCTCGAACATTGTGCAGCGGAACGAGTCCCGTCCCGGGGTGTTGAACATCTGCTCGAACGGACTGCACTACTCGTGGGAGTGGAGTGGCATCCATTTCATCCAGGCCCATCTGGTTGTGGAGGACGATTCCCAGCCGCGCGCCCGCGGCGCCTTGGCGTTCATTCGCGACGACTTGGCGAAGCATGTGGGCGACACGGGCAAGCCGGTGATCGTCAACTTCCACCTCTCGCCCGTGATCGACAGGGATTGGGCGTTTGAGCGGCAGAAGCCGCTGCTCGAGACGCTGGCCCGCTACAACGTTCTCGGGGTGTTCTGCGGCCATTCCCATGGCTACATCGTGAAGGATGGCCAGCGCGTGCCCGACCCCGACTACGAATGCCGGAAGTTCCCGGGTTCTTCCCTGGACCTGTACGACGACGGCTCGCTGCGGGACTGCGGCGCCCGGCCCAGGTGGAAGGACAGCGGGCGGTTCTTCGTGGTGCGCGTCACCGACACCCACATGACGGTGATCATGAACACGCCGCAGGGCTGGGGCGTGCCGCACGTCAAGGCGATTGCGATCCATGGCACCATGCCAGCGCAGCCCGTGCCGAGCAAATGAGGATTCCGATCGCGAACCGCTGACCATGCAGACATTCGATCAATTCAATTGGACGTCCGTCGAATCGAACTGGGATCGCTGGTGGGCCGGCACGCTGGGAAGGCCCCTTGTCTGGTTCATGAATCCCCTGACGGAACAGGGGAAGCAGGCCGCTCACCCGCTACCCAATTACCGCTTTGCCAGCCACCACGATTTCTCGGTTCCGGCGCGTGACATCCTGCTTTCCTACGAGGCCTGGAACCTGCGCCATGCAACCTATCATGGCGATGCGTTTCCGTGGTGGTGGGCCAACTTCGGCCCTGGCGTGCTCGCCGCGTTTATCGGCGGGGAGGGCCGGAACAACGAGCACAGTGTCTGGTTCTATCCGGGGCGCTTTGAGGGCAAGGATCTCCGGGACATCCACTTCAGCCTGGACAGGGACGCACCCTGGTTCCGCCGTGTCGAGGAATTCCTCCACGCAGCCGTGCAACTCTGGGGCGGAGCCGTCAAGGTGGGGACAACCGACTTGGGCGGCACGCTGGATGTCCTGTCGTCCTTCCGGCCGGGAACCAACCTGTTGACGGACTTGTACGACTCTCCGCAGGAAGTCAAGCGGCTGACCTGGGAGATCCACCGGGCATGGTGGGAGGCCTATGAGTGTTTCGACCGGATCATCGCCCCGGCCAACCATGGGTACACGGCATGGACGCCCATGCTGTCCAGTCAGAGCTACTACATGCTGCAGTGCGATTTTGCCTATATGATTTCGCCGGAGATGTTCGAGGCGTTCGTGAAGCCCGAACTGGCGGCCTCGTGCAAGCGCCTGCAGCGGGCCTTCTACCACCTCGACGGCGCCGGTCAGATACCGCATGTGCCGCACCTGTGTTCCATCCCGGGCCTGGCCGGCATCCAGTGGATCCCCGGGGAAGGCCAGCCGCCCGCCTCGGAATGGCCTGAGCTGTTGAATGAGATCGTGTTGTCCGGCAAACGGCTCCAGGTTTACTGCAAGGCTCACGAAGCCCTGAAGATCCTGTCGTTCATCAAGAAGCCGGAGTTGGTCGCCTTCATCAAGCGGCCGTGGGACGGGACGTTCGACGCTGAGAATCTGCAGAAACTGTTGAGCGAGTGCGGAATCCGGAACTAGGAGGAGATGTTATGGAATGTATGGCGTCAGGCCGTCTCGGGCGGCTGTTCAAGGTGTTGACTTTGCCGGCATGCGTCGTCCTGCTGGCTGCGCGCACGCCAGTCCATGGCGAAGCGGTGGTTCCTGCACCCGCCACGGCGGGGACCGAGGCTCAGACACAAGCCCGGCGAATCATGCAGCGACTGCGCGATGCAGATGGGAAGGCTGTGCTGGTCTGTGCGCACCGGGCCGACTGGCAACACTTCCCGGAGAACTCGCTGGAGGGCATTGAAGGCGCCATCAAAATGGGGGTGGACATCGTGGAGCTTGACGTCCGCAAGACCCGCGACGGAGAACTGGTGCTGATGCACGATAAGACCGTCAACCGCACGACCACGGGTCAGGGTGGGGTCGGCGAACTGACACTGGCGGAGATCAAGGCACTTCGTCTCAAGGACGCCGCGGGACAGGCCACGGCGTACACCGTGCCGACGCTGGAAGAGGCCATGCTGGCCGCCAAGGGGCGCGTGGTTGTCAACGTCGACAAGGGACTGGGCATATTCGCGAACATCCATCCTGTGCTGAAGCGCACGGATACGCTGGGGCAGGTGATCCTCGGCGCCCCGCTGGGTCTTGCCCAGATGAGGGCCGCCGTCGGGCCCAGCCTGGATGACGTTGTGGCGATGCCGTTTCTCCATGTCGCAAGGAAAGACATCCAGGATCATATGCCGAGGCCGTCGGATGAGCGGAAGCCTGTCATCCTGCAATTCGACTTCAGTGCGGCGGATCACCCCATGCTGCAGGAATTTCGGGAGCTGCGGAAGAACGGCTCCAGGGTGTGGGCGAACGCGATGGATGCCCAGAAGTGTGCGGGGCATGGCGACAGCAGCGCCCTCAAGGATCCGGACGCCAACTACGGCTGGCTGGTCAACCTGGGTGTAAATGTCATCCAGACGGATCAGCCGGAGTTCCTGATCCGGTATCTGAAAGAGAAGGGTCTGCGCGAATAGGTGGTCCCGCCGTGCCGTATGCCCTTCCAGCGGATGAACGTCGGTATCTGCGCAACCTGGCCGAACGTCAGGCGGAGCTCGCCGCACTCCCGGTGATGGCGCGGCGGCGGCAGATGTGGACGGACATGAACGACGGGAAGCCCGGAACCCGGCCGCCCTTCGTCATTGAAACCGTGACGTTTGACCGCGATTTCATGCCTGACTCCGTCTTCCGTTGCCGGTCGGCCTACGGGCGCAAACTGGAAGGCTACTTCCTTCGGAACATCCGCCACCACGAGATCCTGGACGATGACCACGTCTGCCCCGCCACGCTGGACATGGAGTGGCACGTGTGGTGCGACGAGTTTGGCGTCGAGATTCCCACCACGTACGCGAAAGACTCCCGGGGCCTTGAAACCGGATACCACGTCGAGTGCCCGATCACGGGTCTCAGGGACGGCTTCGACATGGTGCGCCCCGCCGCGTTCGGGGTCGACCGCGCTGAAACACGGCAGGAGCAGGCGTTCCTTGAAGAGACCTTTGGCGACATCCTGCCGGTGGCCATTCAGGCAAGCACCTTTGGCAAGAACAAGAACCAACTGACGAACCGGCTGATGCAGCTGATGAGCATGGAGACGTTCTTTCTGGCGATGTACGACTGCCCGGACACGCTCCATGCCCTGATGGCCCTGTTGCGGGATAATGCCATTCGCATCGCGCGCTGGGCCGAGCAGGAGGGGTTGCTGGTCCTCAACAACGGCAATCAGTGCACCTGCAAGACCTGTTTCAACTTCACGACGCTGCTTCCGAAGTCCCCGGCAGTGTCCGGCCAGGTGAAGCTCTCCGACCTGTGGTGCGGCATGAACAGCCAGGAGACCGTGGGGATCTCCCCCGAGCTGTTTCATGAGTTCTGTTTCCCGTACTACCGCGACATTGCCGCCCTTTACGGATTGGTCTACTGGGGGTGCTGCGAGCCGGTTGATCCGATCTGGGCGACGTCGCTGAGCCGGCTTCCCAACCTGAAGGCGGTCTCCATCTCGCGCTGGGCCAACCAGTCCTGCATGGCCGAGGCGCTCGCCGGGAAAGGCATCGTTTTCTCGCGCAAACCAAATCCGAATCTGCTCGGCGTGGACGTGCAGCTCAACGAGGATGCCTGGGCGGGAGAGATCCGCAAGACGCTGGAGATTACCGCGGGGAAGGAGGTTCCGCTGGAGTTTGTCGTGCGCGATGTTCTTTCCGTGCACGGCAATCTCGCCAAGCCGCGCCGCGCAGTCGAAATCGCCCGCCGTGAAATTGACCGGTTCTTTCCTGGAACCTGAATGCGATGTTAAGCGATTACTTGGACTCCCAGAACTCCCGACGGAGTTCTCTCGACGATGGCGTTGTGGAGGAGGGAGGGCATGCCTGTCGCGTCGGATCATTCTATCCCGTCGAACCTGGGCGTTGCCGATGTCCGCAGGATTGTCGCCTGGGCCAAGGAGCTTGGATCGCCCGCATGTTGATACTTTGTTGATGACCGCGCCCCTCCTATTGACTAGCCGGCACCCACGCCCCGTCCTACCGTGTGCTCCAGATGAAGGCGCTGTTCATGTACCCGCTGGCGCTTCTGCTCTGGCTCGAACAACTGTGAGGCCGCCATGGAGTTCACGGGTTGGGTTCAACTCACCGCATACGTTCTGGTCCTCGTGGCAATCACGAAGCCGCTGGGGCGCTATCTCTCGCAGGCGCTCGATGCCAGAGGGACAACCTGGCTGGATGGCGCCCTGAAGCCCTTGGAACGGGCCACCTTTCGCATGATGGGCGTGGACCCCGCCAGGGAGCAGGATTGGAAACAGTACACCCTGGCGCTGCTGGCGTTCAGCCTGCTGGGGTGCCTGTTCACGTATGCCATCCTGCGCCTGCAGCACCTGCTGCCGCTCAACCCGCAGCGGTTCGGGCCGTTGAGTCCGCACCTGGCATTCAACACGGCCGTGAGCTTCACGACGAACACAAACTGGCAGAGCTATGGAGGTGAGGCAACCCTGTCCTACTTCTCCCAGATGGTCGGGTTGACCTTCCAAAACTTCGCCTCCGCGGCAACGGGGATTGCGATCGCCGCAGCGCTTGTCAGAGGTGTCGCCCGCAGTTCGGCGGCGACGGTTGGCAACTTCTGGGTGGACTTGGTGCGGGTGACCTACTACCTGCTCCTGCCGCTCAGCGTTGTCTTCGCAGTTCTCCTTGTGTCGCAGGGGACAATCCAGAACTTCAAGCCCTACGTGCAGGCGCACACGCTGGACGGAGGCGCCCCGCAGACCATCGCCCAGGGGCCCATGGCCTCCCAGGTGGCCATCAAGATGCTTGGCACAAACGGCGGCGGCTTCATGAATGCCAACGCGGCGTATCCTTTCGAGAACCCGACGCCGCTCTCCAACTTCGCTCAGATGCTCTCCATCCTGGCCATCAGCAGCGGGTTGACCTGGTACTTGGGGCGTATGACGGGAGACCAGAAGCATGGTTGGGCCGTGTGGGCGGCCATGCTGACGATCTTCCTCGCGGGGGTTGTCTTCTGTTGGTGGGCCGAGGCCTGCGGCAACCCCATCCATCAGGCGCTGGGGGTTTCCGCCGCGGATGGAAACATGGAGGGCAAGGACGTTCGCTTCGGGGTCTTCAACTCCGCCTTGTTCGCCGTCATCACGACCGACGCGTCATGCGGCGCAGTCAACGCCATGCACGATTCCTTCACCCCGCTGGGTGGCTTCGTGCCGCTGTTCAACATCGAACTGGGCGAGGTCATCTTCGGCGGCGTGGGCGCGGGGCTCTATGGCATGCTCGTCTTTGTCGTGCTGGCGGTCTTCATCGCGGGGCTGCTGGTCGGGCGCACCCCGGAGTACCTAGGCAAGAAGATCGAGGCGTACGAAGTGAAGATGGCCATGCTCGCGGTGCTGGTTCCTTCGGTCGCCATTCTCGGGTTCGCGGCGTGGGCCGCTGTGAGTTCGTGGGGCCTTGCCGGCCTGGGCAATCAGGGGCCGCACGGTCTGAGCGAGATCCTCTACGCCTTCAGTTCCGCCGTTGGCAACAATGGCAGCGCGTTCGCCGGCCTGAGCGCCAACAGCCCCTGGTACAACATGACGCTGGGTCTCGCGATGCTGATCGGCCGCTTTCTCCTGGTCGTGCCGATCCTGGCGCTGGCCGGCTCGCTGGCGCGGAAGAAGAGGATCCCGCCGAGTGCGGGCACATTCCCCGTGTCGGGCGGCACCTTCGTCGTTCTATTGATCGGCACCATCATGCTGATCGGGGCGCTCAATTTCCTGCCCGTTCTGACGCTGGGGCCAGTCGTCGAACACTACCTCATGGGGCGAGGAATGGTCTTCTGACCGGAAAGAGGCTATGACACAGCAACCACCAGCACTACTCGACCGGCGCATCGCGGGCCCCGCGCTGCTGGACGCGTTCCGCAAACTCAATCCGCGGCAGATGTGTCGGAACCCGGTGATGTTTGTGGCCGAGGTCGGGGCCGCTCTGACGACCGCCGGCATCTTCGTCTCGCCGGGCGAGCGCGGCTTCGTTACGCAACTGGCTGTCTGGCTCTGGTTTACCGTCCTGTTCGCGAATTTCGCGGAAGCCGTTGCCGAGGGCCGTGGCAAGGCCCAGGCGGCGAGCCTGCGCAAGGCGCGCCAGGACGCCACGGCGCGCCGTCTGCGCGGCGGGCGCGAAGAGCGGATTGCCGCGCCGGAATTGGCTATCGGCGACCTCGTCGTGTGCGAGGCGGGGGATATCATCCCGGCGGATGGGGACGTGGTCGAAGGGATCGCCAGCGTGGACGAATCGGCGATCACGGGGGAATCGGCGCCTGTGATCCGCGAGAGCGGCGGCGACCGCAGCGCCGTCACGGGCGGCACGCGGGTCTTGAGCGACCGCATTGTCATTCGTGTCACGATGGAAAAGGGAAACGGGTTTCTTGACCGCATGATCGCGCTGGTCGAAGGTGCGCGGCGCCAGAAGACGCCGAACGAGATTGCGCTGACGATCCTGCTCTCCGCGCTCACCTTCATTTTCCTGCTTGTGTGCGTGACGCTGAGGCCGTTTGGCATCTACTCCGCCGCCGTGTTCTCCGTGCCGGTGCTCATTGCGTTGCTGGTGTGCCTGATCCCCACCACCATCGGCGGGCTATTGAGCGCCATTGGCATCGCGGGCATGGACCGGGTCCTGCAGCGCAACGTGATCGCCATGAGCGGTCGCGCGGTCGAGGCCGCGGGCGACGTGGACGTGCTGCTGCTCGACAAGACCGGCACGATCACGCTCGGCAACCGCATGGCGACCCAGTTCATTCCCGCGCCACAGGTCACGGAGGAACGGCTTGCCGACGCCGCGCAACTGGCCTCGCTGGCGGACGAAACGCCCGAAGGGCGCTCGATCGTCGTGCTGGCCAAGCAGCGGTTCAACTTGCGCGGTCGTGAGATGGGGCCGCAACACGGCCACTTCATCCCCTTTTCGGCGCAGACGCGCATGAGCGGCGTGGATGTGTCCGACGGCGCCGGTGCGCCGCGCTGCGTCCGCAAGGGCGCTTCCGATGCGATCTCTCGCCACGTCGACCTGCTGGGAGGCACGTTCCCCGAAGCCGTCAGACAGAGTGTCGACCAGATCTCCAGACAGGGCGGCACGCCGTTGGTGGTGAGCGACGGCAAGACGGTGCTCGGGGTGGTCCAACTGAAGGACGTGGTCAAGGGCGGCATCCGCGAACGGTTCGCCCACCTTCGTAAAATGGGCATCCGCACGGTTATGATCACCGGAGACAACCCGCTCACGGCCGCGGCGATCGCGGCGGAGGCAGGCGTGGACGACTACATGGCGCAGGCCACGCCCGAGCAAAAACTGCAGCGCATCCGCGACGAGCAGGCCGCCGGGCACCTCGTCGCGATGACGGGCGACGGCACCAACGACGCCCCTGCGCTGGCTCAGGCCGACGTGGGTGTGGCGATGAACACCGGCACGCAGGCCGCCCGCGAGGCGGGCAACATGGTGGACCTGGATAGCAATCCGACGAAACTGATCGATATCGTCGAAATCGGAAAGCAGATGCTCATCACACGCGGATCGTTGACCACCTTCAGCATCGCCAACGACGTGGCCAAGTATTTCGCCATTATTCCATCCATGCTGATGGCGACCTTTCCCGCTATTGCGGCGTTGAATATCATGAAGCTGGCGACGCCGCACAGCGCCATCCTGAGCGCCGTGATCTTCAACGCGCTCATCATCATCGCCCTGATTCCGCTGGCGCTTCGCGGCGTGCGGTATACGCCCATCGGCGCGGTCAAAACGTTGCAGCGCAACCTGCTCATCTACGGTGTCGGGGGAGTGGTGATTCCCTTTGTCGGTATTAAGGCTATCGACCTGATTATCAACGCATTTGGAGTGGTTTAACCCATGAAACAATTCTTTTCAGAATTGCGCTCCGCACTGCTCGCGATCCCCGTGCTCGCGGTCATCTGTTGCGGGATTTACCCCCTCGTCGTCTACGGCATTGCGCGCGTCGCCTTTCGCCATCAGGCGGACGGCAGCTTGATCCTGGACCGGCACGGCGTCGTACGCGGTTCGGAACTGCTCGGTCAGGCGTTCACCAACGCGACGTATTTCCACCCGCGGCCCTCGGCGGCCGGCAACGGCTACGATGCCGCCAACTCCAGCGGCAGCAATCTGGGCCCGACGTCGCAAGAGCTGCGCGACGCCGTCAAGGAACGCATCGCCGCGTATCGCCGCGTGAATGGATTGAAGGCGACGGAGGCCGTGCCCGCCGATGCGGTTACGGCCTCGGGCTGCGGCCTGGACCCGCACATCAGCCCCGAGTCGGCACGGGCGCAGATCGCCCGTGTTGCGGTTGCGCGCGGGCTGTCCTCCGCAAGCGTGGCCGAGATGGTTGAGCAGGCCGTGGAACGGCCGCAGTGCGGGTTTCTGGGGGATTCACGGGTAAACGTCGTCCGCCTGAACATGGCGCTCGATGTCCTGAATGGTCCCCGATGAAGCGCACGGAGTGGGGCAGATGGGGCGCCGGGGTCAGGCGCTCCCGAACCCCCGACGAGGCGTTGTTCGCCGGAAATGAGTTACAAGGAGGTCAACCACCATGACAGCTACAATCAAGCAGCGCGCCACGCTCGCCAGATGGGTCAAGATCGTCGCCTTTGCGACAGCCATTCTGGGCACGACGAAACTCACGCTGGAGTTCGCCACGCTCACCAGCGCTTCAACAGCCGCCTTCGGTTTCCTCATTGTCGTTCTGCTGTCTGCGTTCTTTGGCGATCTCGTCGTGGCCATCGCGACATCCGTGGTAGCCACGCTCTGCTTCAACTACTTCTACTTGCCTCCGATCGGAACGTTCAGCATCGCTGCGCTTTCCGACTGGATTTCACTGGCGGCCTTTCTGCTGGCTTCGGTTATCGTGAGCCGCCTTACGGCGTCGGCGGCCGAAAATGCGGCAAAAGCACGCCTGCTGAACAGGACCCTGGTGCAGTTGAAGGGGTTTGGAGAGTGGCTTTTGTCCTTGCCGCACGACCAGTTCACGCTTTCCGGAATTGCCAGGGAAACCGTGCGTGCGTTCGCGCTGGAATACTGCTCGATCCATGTATATGGTGAAGGGAAATGGCGGCATTTCTCGGGGGCGGCGACGTCCCCTGTTTCGCAGGAGATCAAAGCCCGGCTGAAGTGGTTTCAGGACCATGCGACGGAGGTCATGGAACTGGCCGATGAGAGTCTGCTGGGGGTTCGGTACATGCAGATCGACAGGGGTTCCGAACCGCTGGCGGTGCTGGCTGTCAAGAGCGGCACGCTGCCTGTCGCTGCGATCGGAACCATCGCCTACATGATAGGCGTTCAGTTGAGGGCCATTCTGAACGACGGGCAGCCGCCCGCCTGAACATGGCGCCCGATGCGCTGAACCGCTCTCGCTCACGCACCGGGAATGGAGTATAGGAGGCGCATGGCACCCGCCGACAGACCGAATCCCGACAAACTGCTGGCGGATCTGCAGCGGAAGGAAAAGCGGCAGCGGCGCGGGACGCTTAAGGTCTTTCTTGGCATGTGCGCTGGCGTGGGCAAGACCTTTGCCATGCTGGAGGCTGCCCGGAGATCCCAGCGGGAGGGCCGCGACGTCGCCATTGGGTATGTGGAGACGCACGGTCGCAGGGAAACTGACGCGCTGACCGATGGCATCGAGGTCATTTCGCGCAAGCCGGTAGTCTACCGCGCCGTGACCCTGACCGAAATGGACCTGGATGCGGTCCTGGCGAGGCGTCCGCAGTTGGCGCTGGTGGACGAACTCGCCCATACGAATGCCCCGGGCTCGCGGCATCCGAAGCGTTACCAGGACGTGTTGGAGTTGCTCGATGCCGGGATCGACGTCTGCACCACCCTCAATGTGCAGCACATCGAGAGCCGGGCGGACACTGTGCGGGAGATCACCGGCGCAACCATGCACGAGACCGTGCCGGACACCATCCTGGCCGAGGCTGAAATCGAACTGGTGGATCTCTCCCCGGAGGATCTGCTCCAGCGGCTGGCCGATGGCAAGGTGTATGTGCCCGAGCGAGCGGATGCTGCCGCCCGCAACTTCCTTCGGGAGGGCAACCTGATCGCCCTGCGGGAGATGGCGTTGCGCCTGGCGGCGGAACGGGTTGGGCAGGATGTGCGCGACTACATGCAGGCCCGCAGCATATCCGGGCCCTGGAAGACGGGGCACCGCTTGATGGTAGCCGTCAGCGCCAGTCCGTACTCGGAACAGATGGTGCGCTGGACCCGACGCCTGGCCGACAGCCTGGGCTGCACCTGGATCGCCGCACATGTGGAAACGTCCCGCATGCTGCCCGAGGAGGAGCAGACTCGCCTGACCCGGCATCTGTCCCTGGCGCGCGCCCTCGGAGCCGAGGTTCGAGGTACAACCGATGAGGATGTGGTCCACGGCATTCTGAGCATCGCGCGGGAGCAGAACGTCACCCAGATCATCGTGGGGAAGCCCGCCGCCTTCGGTCCGCTCCGCTTTGTCCGGAGTTTCCTCCTCCTGAACCAGCTTGTGCGCAAGAGCGGGAACATTGATGTGCACATGGTGCGCGCAGATTTGGAACAGACTCCCGCGCGTCGCCTGGCCTGGCGTCTGCCGGCGGAGGCGGAATGGCCGCAGTATCTGCAGGCCGTGGGCGGTGTGATCCTCGTTACCCTGCTGAATCTCGCCCTTTCGTCCGTCGCCGGCCCGCGCAGCGTGGGCCTGAGTTATCTGATGGCGGTTGTGGCCCTGGCCATGTTCCTCAACCGCGGGCCTGTCTACCTGGCCGCAACCCTGAGTGCGATCCTGTGGGATGTGCTCTTCCTGCCGCCTCGCTTCACCTTCTACATCGGCAACCTCGAAGATGCGCTGATGTTCGCGATGTACTTCATCGTGGCCCTGGGCATGGGCCACTTGATCAGCCGGATCCGCGCCAAGGAGAGGCTGGACAGGCGCCGGGAAGAGCGGGCGACTGCCATGTACCTGCTGACGCTTGAACTGGGCGATGCCTCCTCATGGGAAGCGATCGAGCGCGCCATCGCTGGCAATGTGGAGCGTGCGCTCAAAGCGGAGGCTGACCTGCTGCTGGCCGATTCGCAAGGCAAGCTGCAGGGCGCCCTGGCGGAACGGGAGCTTGCGGCGGCGACCTGGGCATACGAGCATATCCAGCCGGCGGGGCGATTCACCGACACCCTGCCGATGAGCGCCGCGATGTACCTGCCGCTGCACGTGCGCGACAATCCGTCCGGCGTGCTGCGCTTGCTTTGGCGTCAAAACTCCCCGCCGACGATCGAACAGCGCAGGACGCTCGACGGGTTTCAGCGCCACATCTCCCTGGTTGTCGATCGGCAACGCCTCAGAGAGGCCAAGGCTCAGAGCCAGCTCCTGGCCGAATCCGAGCGGCTGAGCCAGTCACTGTTGAACGCCGTTTCCCACGAATTGCGTACGCCGATCGCGGCCATTCAAACGGCAGCGAGCGGCTGGCAACCGGGATTGTCCCCGGAAGTCCAGGAGGCTTTCGTCGCCGAAATCCGCCAGGCCTCACACCGGTTGGGGCGGCTGGTGGCAAACCTCCTTGATATGGCCCGCCTGGAATCCGGCCAGGTGAAACCCCGCGCGGATTGGTGCGACGTGAACGACATTGTCAACGCGGCCCTGAAGCGGGCAGGCGGCGAGACGGCGCACCGGGATGTGGCGGTTCACGTGCCGCCCGGTTTCCCGCTGATCAGGGTGGATTCCCGGTTGATTGAGCAGGCTCTGGTGGACTTGCTGCTCAATGCGACGGCGTACACGCCGGCGGGGACCCCCGTGGATGTTAGCGCAGCCGTGGACGCTGACAGGGTCGCCATCGCTGTCGCCGATCGCGGACCGGGTCTGTCGGCTGAGGCCCTGCCACGCCTTTTCGACAAGTTCTATCGAGCGCCGGGCGCTGTGGCGGGTGGCACCGGCCTCGGCCTCTCGATTGTCAAAGGCTTTGTCGAAGCGCACGGCGGTCATGTACACGCTGCCAACCGGCCGGCCGGCGGCGCGGTCTTCACCATCGTGTTACCCCTGCAGGAGACGCCAACGGCATGAGCGCAATGACGACCGCACGGAACCACGTGGTCCTGGTGATCGACGACGAGATCCAGATCCGGCGGCTGCTGCGCCTTACACTGGAAGCCAATGGCTACAAGGTGCTTGAGGCGGCAAGCGGACAGGATGGGTTGGTCGAGGCCGCCACGCGGCGGCCGGACGTCGTGATTCTGGACCTGGGTCTGCCGGACATGGACGGCGGATCCGTTCTGAAACGGCTCCGCGAGTGGAGCCGGGTGCCGGTTGTCGTGCTCTCCGTGCGGGACCGCGATGAAGACAAGGTGGCGGCTCTCGACGGGGGAGCCGACGACTATGTGTCCAAGCCTTTCAGCACGCCGGAACTCCTGGTCCGCCTGCGCGTGGCGCTGCGCCATGCGCAGCCCTCCGAGGAGGATGTTGTCTTTCAGTCCGGCGAGCTGGTTGTCGACCTGGTTGCCCGTCGCGTGACCGTGAAGGGGCAGGAGGTCAGGCTGACCGCCACGGAGTACAACCTTCTGCGGTTGCTGGTGAAGCATGCGGGCAAGGTTCTGACGCATCGGCAAATCCTGAAGGAAGTGTGGGGGCCGAACGCCGACGAACAGACGCACTATCTCCGCGTTTACGTGGCGCGGCTGCGAGAGAAGATCGAGCCTGTCCCGGCGCGTCCCACGCTGCTGATCACAGAGCCGGGAATCGGCTATCGTCTGATTTCCAAGGATTGATGGGGGCTTACAGCTTCAGGATTGATGCGCCGGGCTCGTCGCGGGTACTCTCTCACTCATGAAAGCACTCCTTGAAACCGGTTCCAGCGGGCTTGCATCCGCGCAGCGTAAGAAGCGATGTCCTTTCACTGTCGCTCTCTCTGATTGTCGCGGCATCCTGGCGGCCTTGATTTCCGGTACGGCCGTTGAGCTGCCGGCACAGACGTATGTGCACGACGCGCGCGTGGAGGAGAGCGTCCATGACCTGCGCGGTCCGTTCAATTACTTCCTCACCCCCAGCGACGCACTCGGGTTCATGGACGCGCCCAAGGCGTTCCAGCTGACTGGCGACGGGGCGTACAGCGCCTACTGGGGCGATCTGACTTTGTGGGCCGGGACGCCGCTCAAGCGGCTTAACAGCAGGGTCCGCACGCTCGACGGCGGCTGCCTGCCGGTGATCAACTACGGGTCGCTCGTCGATGGGATCGAATACCGCGTCAAGGCCTTTGCCGCGCCGGTCGACCTGGACCCGCTGGGCAACCTGCTGGGGTTCGTGCGCATGACTGCCACCAACCCCGGCCAGGAACCGCGGCGGGCGGCCGTCGGGGCCCGCGTTTTCGACCGCGAAGGCTCCTGGCGCTATCCGTTTACCGAGGTTAGCAACCAGAGATGGTGGTCCGAGCGCTTCATGGACGCGGCTGCCTGGAAGCCGTGGGCGTTGTGGGAGGCGACCGAGGTGCGCAACGGGGGAGCAGTCCACCGGACCGGGAGCAAGCACTTCATCTTTCGCTATCAGCCCGACCCGTCCGGCTGGACGGTGCGTGAAGCGCGCGACAACGTCGAGCCGTTTGAATGCATCATCAACCTGGCGCCCGGGCAGTCGGCCTCGGTCGATGTGACCGTCCCGTGGGTGCCGGTGGCCGACGCGCGCGCCGGGCAGGTCCAGGCGGCGGTCGCCGCGGGCTTTGACGACTACCTGGGGCGCAGCACCCGGTTCTGGCAGCAGCAGCTGAACCAGGCCGCGGTCTTCGAGGTGCCCGAGCAGAAGGTGATGGACATGCACAAGTCCTCCCTGATGTACGACCTGATGGCCCGCGACCTTCAGGAGGATCGCAAGACCGTCATCCAGACGGTCAGCGATGTGCAGTACAACAAGTTCTTCTCGCGCGACGCCGCCTTCATTATTCACACCTACGACATGCTGGGCCTGCCGGAGATTGCCGAACAGTGCATCGAGTACGTTTTGCTCAAAGACGAGCAGGGCAGGCTCAGCGGCCTGCGTGCGACCCACCCGGATGCCTGGGGCCAGGCGCTGTGGACGCTGGCCGCCCATTACCGGATCACCGGCGACCGCGGCTTCGCGCAGCGCGTCTATCCAGCCGTGCCGGGTCACGTCGACAAACTTGAAGCGGAACGGGCCAAGGACCCGTGGGGCCTCTGGCCCGTCGCGGGCCCTTATGACAATGAGCGGATCGACGGCCACTATACGGGCCACAGCTTCTGGGTGCTGCGCGGTATGCAGGATGCCGTCGAGCTGGCCGCAGCGGCGGGCAAGCCGGATGACGCGCGCCGTTTCCAGGCGATCCATGACGACTACAAGGCCAAGTTCATGGTCCGGCTCCAGGCGATCACGGCGCGAACGGGCGGCTACATTCCCCCGGGCCTGGATGACCCGCTGGCGGGCATGGATTGGGAGAACGCCTCTGGCGGGGTCTATCCGTTTAACGTGCTCTCCGTCGCCGACCCGCTCGTGAGGAGCACGGTCCGGACCGTCCGTGATTACGCCTACCAGGAAGGGATCATGACCTACGAGCACAACGCGTTCAAAGTCCGGCAGGCCAAGGAGGCGAAGGGCGCGGACTGGTCGCGGCCCGAACCCACCGTCCTGCATCATTACGAGACATTCCAGGTGCTGGAAACACTGCTGGCGCTCGGTATGGACCGCGAGGCGGTCGCCGATTTCTACTCATTTCTCGTCCACAGCAGCAGCACCCACGCCGGATTCGAGTACGATATCTGGGCCTGGCGCGATCGCAACTTCCACAACAACTATCCGCCCCACGGCTGGTGCGCCGCCCGCTACAACGAGTGCCTGCGCAACATGCTGGTGCGCGAGGATCCGCGGGAGCCCGTGCTGCACCTGGCGTCGGCCCTCGCGCCCCGCTGGCTGGAGGCAGGCCGTCGCGTGCGTGTGAGCGGGGCGCCGACCGATTTCGGCCCGATCTCCTACACGATCGAAGCCGCCGCCGGGGGCGCGACGGTGCGCATCGACGCGCAGTGGCGCAAGGCTCCCGCAGCGCTGCGCTTCCACGTTCCCTGGTTTGTGGATCTGCAGGCCGCGAAGGTGGATGGCCGGACGGTGGAAGCCGCCGGTCGCGTCATCGAGCTGCCGGCCGGCGCCAGGCAGCTCGATCTCCAGTGGAACCGCAACGCCGCGCCGGACCTGGACTACCGCAAGGGTGTGGAGATCTACGTGGATCGCTACTGGAAGATCCAGCACGGGGAAGCGGTCCCGAACTTTGACAGCCGCTGGATCTTTCCGGAGTAGGGACGCCCTGGTCTTTGGGTCTGGTCTTTGGGTCTTGCTCTGCCGAACAAGATAAGGTAGTGGATAGTTGGCTGGCGGGGTTCAGTTGACTGCCGGAATGTTTGGGCTTTGGCGGTCGCTCCGCGAGTCAGGAGGACGACGAGATGAAGAAAGTATGGACACTGTGCACAATAGCGGCGCTGGCGCTGGGTTCGATGGCGTTGACCGGTTGTCAGAAGGAATGTAAGCCTGCCGCGGAAACAGCGGTTAAGCAGGCCGTGGAATCTCCCGCAGCGGCTCCCGACCAGCCCGCTGCTCAAAAGCCGAAGGATCACCCGGCTCATTGAGCGAAACAACGTGAAGCGAGGGGCGAGCGCCCGATGGCGGCGCCCCTTATCCCTTTGCACCGCAGGTGATTGATGCTGACGAGCACAGAGGGTCTGCGCGTCTCCGCGTGGCTTGTCCGGGCAGGGGTCGTCATCCTGCTTGGCGCCGTTCCTGGTGCTTGTGACAGGCAACCAGCCCCCGCCTCAACCCAAGTGGATCAGCCCTATGTGCCTACCATTGTCACCGGCGAGATCCAGGCCGGCATCGAGAAGCATATTGCCGAACAGGTTGCGCTCGGCGGCGGCTGCTTCCCCATTCCCTTCGAGGGCAGGGAACTCCGACTCAAACTGGTGCGCGTGCATGTCGAGTACCTGGCCTCGCTGGCGCCGCAACGCCACTTCGCCTGCGTGGACATGGTGAGTTCGGATGGTCAGTTCTACGATATCGACTTCTTCCTCCATGGTGATCCGGGGGCCATGACTGTCACGGAAACCACCGTTCATAAGCTGAACGGCCAGCCGTACTACGTCTGGAAACAGAACGAGGACAAGCATTGGGTCCGCGCGTCGGTTGACGAAGCCTCCAAGGCCCTGCTGGGCGTGCTGACCGGCCATGACGCCTTCGAGTTTCGCTACCAGGCCACGCTACCCGCCGTCACCGCCAAGGCTCGCTGCTGGATTCCGCTTGCCGGATCGGACGATTTCCAGAAGGTGACGATAAAGTCCATCCGTGTGCCGGGTAAGCGGAAGACGCTCACGGACAGCGCTCACGGCAACAAGGTTTTGTTCCTGGAACTGGGCCCCGAGGATAGTGGCCAGTCGATCGAAATCGTCTATGACGTCTTCCGTGTTGAAAAAGGCGCCTATGCGGATGATGCGGCCCGAGCGGCAGAGTATCTCAAGCCCGAGCGGATGGTGCCGTCCGACGCCAAGATCAAGACCATCGCCGACAAAGCGGTCGAGGGTCGGGCGGATGACCTGATGCGGGCCAGGGCGCTGTACGATCACGTCATTGACCAGATGCGCTACATGAAGTTCGGCGAGGGATGGGGGCAGGGGGATGCCGTTTACGCCTGCAACGCGCTTTACGGCAATTGCACGGACTACCACGCCTATTTCATCGGGCTGGCGCGGTCAATCGGCATACCGGCGCGTTTTGCGATCGGCGTCGCCATTGCCTCGGAGCGGAACGATGGCGGAACGGATGGCTATCACTGCTGGGCCGAGTTTTACGCGGAGGGTAAGTGGTGGCCGGTGGACATCAGCGAGGGCGACAAGTTCAGTGCCCTAAGCATGTACTATTTCGGCCACCATCCCGCGAACCGCTTCGAGTTCAGCCGCGGCCGCGATCTGGTGCTCGATCCCGGCCCCGCCTCCGGCCCCATCAATTTCCTGGCGTATCCCTTCCTGGAAGTGGACGGTAAACCGGTGAAGGTCAAGACCCTCTTCCTGTTCCAGCGCACGACCTGCTGTGCCGCTCCGCACGCAGACAGGTGACGAACTGTCCACCCCGGTCTCCGCCCTGACCTTGACGGCCAACGGACCACGACGCGACACGACCGGAGTATCCACGTGGAACCGCGCGCCGTGAGTTCAGCAGGACAATCTTGAAAAAATGGCCTTTGGGGCAAAAAAGAAGTTGCATTGCGTGGGCGTTCAAGTAGAGTGCGGCCCGTCTCTTCTTGAGCGAGCGTAGCTCAGTTGGTAGAGCTCCACCTTGCCAAGGTGGTTGTCGAGGGTTCGAACCCCTTCGCTCGCTCCATTTCCCTTCCCTACCGGCCTTTTTGTCTGGCATGGGCCATGGGCTTGGACTAGAGTACCCCGTTCTTTTTCCCTGCGGCAGTGCGTGCGTTTGGCGCCGGGGGGCAGGAAGCGGATAAGGAGTTTTCCCGGATGAATCCATTGCGGCGGATTTTCGGCACGAAGCACCAGCGGGACATTCGCCGGTTGCGTCCGTTGGTGTCTCGTATCAACGAGTTGGAGCAGCAGTACCAGAAGCTGAGTGAGGCGGAGCTGCAGGCGAAGACGGCCGAGTTCAGGGCGCGTGTGGCTGGTGGCGAGTCGCTCAACGACATCCTGTGCGAGGCTTATGCGGTGGTGAAGAATGCCTGCCGCCGCCTGATCGGCACCCGGTTCGTGGTCTGCGACCATGAGCGGGCCTGGGACATGATCCCGTTCGACGTGCAGTTGATCGGCGGCATCGTGCTGCACCAGTCGAAGATCGCCGAAATGGCCACGGGCGAGGGCAAGACGCTGGTGGCGACCCTGCCGCTCTATCTCAATGCGCTCAGCGGACAGAACGTGCACCTGGTCACAACCAACGACTACCTGGCCAAGCGCGACTCACAGTGGATGGGCTTGGTCTTCAAGTACTTGGGACTGACCGTCGGCTGCTTGCAGAACCAGATGGGGTCGGAGGAGCGGCGTGCCCAGTACGCGTGCGACATCACGTACGGGATGAACAGCGAGTTCGGGTTCGACTACCTGCGCGACAACGGCATGGCGTACCACCCCGAGGCCCTCGTGCAGCGCAGCCACTCCTTCGCCATCATCGACGAGGTGGACAGCATCCTGATCGACGAGGCGCGCACGCCGCTGATCATCTCGGGACCGGCGCCGGTTTCCTCCCACCAGTACTTCGAGCTCAAGCCCGGCGTCGAGCAGCTCGTGCGCAAGCAGCGGCAGCTCTGCGGCGAGCTGATCCAGAAGGCGAAGGACTGCATCGACCGCAAGGAGTTCGACGACGCCCAGACGTACCTCTACCAGGTGCACCAGGGCATGCCCAAGCACAAGCAGCTGATGCACCTGCTCGAGGAGCCCGAGCATCGCAAGCTGCTCGAGAAGATCGAGAACTCCATGCTCACGGACATGCGCAAGGAGGAAGCCCGCGAGCTGCGCGAAGAGATGTATTTCACGATCGATGAGCGGGGGCATGACGCCAACCTGACCGAGAAGGGCTGCGAGGCGCTGAATCCCAGCGATCCCGAGGCCTACGTACTGCCCGACCTTGTGACCCTGGTCTCCGAGATCGAGGCGGACAAGAGCCTCGCCGAGCTGGACAAGGCGCGCCGGCGGCAGGAGGTGCAGCGAACCTTCGCCGACCGCAGCGAGCGCATTCACAACGTGGACCAGCTCATTCGCGCCTACTGCCTGTACGAGAAGGACGTCGAGTACGTCATCCAGGAGAACCAGGTTGTCATCGTGGACGAGTTCACGGGGCGCCTGATGCCGGGGCGGCGGTGGAGCGACGGCCTGCACCAGGCGGTCGAGGCCAAGGAAGGCGTCAAGATCGAGCGCGAAACCCAGACCCTGGCGACGATTACGATCCAGAACTACTTCCGCCTCTACAAGAAGCTGGCGGGCATGACCGGCACGGCGGAGACGGAAGCCGGCGAGTTCCACCAGATCTACAAGCTGGACGTCGTGGTGATCCCCACCAACCGTCCCGTGCGCCGCGTGGATGCCAATGACGTCGTGTACAAGACCCAGCGCGAGAAATACAAGGCCATCATCGACGAGATCAAGGACTGTCACGAGCGCGGCCAGCCGGTGCTGGTCGGCACGGCGTCGGTGGACACCTCAGAGGTGATCAGCCGCATGCTGCGGCGCGCGACGATCCCGCACAACGTGCTGAACGCGAAGAACCACGAGCGTGAGGCGGAAATCGTTTCGCTGGCCGGTCAGCTCGGCGCCGTGACGATCGCCACGAACATGGCCGGCCGCGGCACGGACATCAAGCTGGGCGCGGGCGTCGTGCACATCGAACGCTCCGTTATCGAGTCGCAGCACGCGCTGGGCGACAAGCTCGGCGAGAAGACGTTGCGGCAGGTGCTGGAGGAGAAGCCGTGCGGCCTGCACGTGATCGGGTCCGAACGCCACGAGGCGCGCCGGATCGACCGGCAGCTGCGCGGTCGTGCCGCCCGCCAGGGCGACCCCGGTTCGTCCCGCTTCTACGTGGCCCTCGAAGACAACCTCATGCGGCTCTTCGGCTCCGACCGCATTGCCAACCTCATGACGCGCATGGGGTTGGAGGAGGGGCAGCAGCTCGAGTCGCGCCTGCTGAACCGCTCGATCGAGACGGCCCAGCGCCGTGTCGAGCAACAGAACTTCAGCACCCGCAAGCGGACGCTGGAATACGATGACGTGATGAACAAGCAGCGCGAGGTGATCTACACCTTCCGCGGAGACATTGTGCGGGCGCAGCAGGTGCGGGAGAAGGTTTACGACGTGCTCAACGACGTCATCCTCACGAAGGCCGAGAACATGCTGGTCGAGGACAGCAACGTGGCCTTGAGCGAGTTCGTGCTTTGGGTGCAGACGACGTTTCCCGTCGCGCTGCGGGCCGAGGACCTGCAGGACAAGCGGAAGGATCCGGTGGCCGCGGCCGAGATGGTTTACCAGCGTGTGCAGGCTGCCTACGACCTCAAGGTCTCCATGGAGGACCCGCGGGTCGTGGACGTCATGGAGCGGCAGATTCTGCTGATGGCGATCGACACGAAGTGGCAGGAGTATCTGCGCGCCATGGACAACCTGCGGCAGGGTGTCGGCCTGCGCGCGTACGGACAGCGCGATCCGCTGGTCGAGTACAAGCGGGAAGCGTTCCAGATGTTCGGCGAGCTGATGGACGACATCAAGCAGGAGATCGCCAGCCAGGTCTTCCGCTCCGCCACCTCGCCCGACGCGTTCTCGAACTTCCTGAACGCCATGTCGCGGCGCCAGCGCCTGGTCCACGACGAGGTTTCCGTGCTGGATCACGGCGGAGCGGTGTCGGTCGGGCAGAGCGTGGCGGACACCTCGGGCGTGGACTTCGAGAGCCTGCTGCCGCCGGACGAAGGCGGCGCCGGGGGCATGGGCGGACTGGTGCCCGAGGGCATGTCTCTGCAGCGCGAAGCCCCGAAGATCGGACGCAACGATGTCTGCCCGTGCGGCAGCGGGAAGAAGTACAAGAAGTGCTGTGGCGCATGATGGCGCGGTCGCTGACAGAACTTGGCGCGAAGCGGGGACGGGCGCTTTGACGCGGCGCGAGGGGGCCGCCGCAGCCGCCCGGCTGGCCGCGGCGGCGACGCACGCGTACCTGCTGGCCAGCGCCTTTCCACCCTACGAGGAGGGCGCGACAGCCTGGTGCGCGGTCGTGCCGCTGATCCTGCTGGCGCGCTACACGGCCCCCGCCCAGGCCTGGCGCTGGGGGTGGCTGGGCGGGTTTGGCTTCTGGCTGGTGACGATGTCCTGGCTCCTGCGTCTGGCGGAAACCGGCACCATCTGGCCGGTCGCGGTTCTCGCCTGGGTGTCACTTTCCGCGTATCTCGCGCTTTACACGGCCGCTTTCGTCCTGGCTGTCTCGCACCTGTTCGCCTGGAAGGAGGCACGGGGGGGCGGGCGCCTTTGGAACCTCGGGGCCATGTTGTTGATTCCCGTGCTGTGGGTCGGGTTCGAGTACCTGCGCGGCCTGCTCTTCACAGGGTTTCCGTGGAACGCGCTCGGTGTCTCCCAGTTCCGCAGCCTGCCGATCATCCAGGTCGCCGAGTGGGGCGGCGTGGCGGCCGTTTCGGCGGTGGTCATGGTGCTGAACACCGCGTTCGCCCTGACGATCCTGAAGTTTCTCGACCAGTTCCTGGGCCGCGTGGGCCGCCGCGAGCTGCATTTCGAGCTTATGCTCGGGCTCATGGCGTGGCTGGCCTGTTGGGGCTACGGACTGGGGCGGCTGCGGGACCTGCAGGCACACGCAGCCGGCGCGATCGGGGTGCAGGTCGCCGCCGTCCAGCCGAACATCGAGCAGCGCGCGAAGTGGGACGAGGCGTTCGTGACCGCGATTCTGCGCAAGCTGGAGTTTCAGAGCGAACTCGCGCTGGCTGGCTCGCAGCCGCCTGCGCTGGTCGTGTGGCCGGAGACCTCCGCGCCCGAGCTGCTCACGGCCGACACGGAGACCGCGCGGCTGGTGCGGAAGCTTGCCGCGCGCGGCACCCCCCTGCTCGTGGGGTCCATGGAAGTCGTGCCCGATGGCACCGGCGAGCGGCTGTACAACAGCGCGCTGCTGCTCGACGGCCAGGGCAGCATCGCAGCGCGATACCGCAAACAGCATCTCGTGCCGTTCGGGGAGTACGTGCCGCTGGAGCGCCTGGTGCCGCTGCTCGGCCGCCTGGCGCCGCTGGGGTTCAGCTGCACACCGGGCGCTGGGCCGGCGATCATGCGCCTGGCCCAGCCCGACGTCGCCTTCGGCTGCCTGATCTGCTTCGAGGACGCGCTGGCCTACCTCTCGCGCCGGGCGGTGCGGGCGGGGGCGCAGTTCCTGGTCAACCAGACGAACGATGGCTGGTTCGATCCGTCTTGCGGCTCCCTCCAGCATGTCAGCCATGCCGTTTTCCGGGCGGTGGAGAACCGCGTGTGCATGGTGCGGGCGGCGAACACCGGCATCAGCTGTTTTATTGCGCCCGACGGCCGTTTCGAGGATATTGACGGCGGTGGCGGGCGCCGGACGCAGTACGAGGGGCACAAGCGGATGGTGGTGCCGGTGTGGCCCGGGCGGGCGCCCACGCTCTACACGCGGTTCGGGGATGCCCTGCTGGCCTTGCCTTGTGGCCTGGCGGCAGCGGGATCGCTGGCGCTGGCTCTTTGGAGCCTGCGCCAGGCGCGGCAGGCGGCGGTGAAAGGGAAGGAAATAGTCACATGATCGAGACAATCCAGGAGCAGGTGAACGCCTTTCGGGTCAAGGTTTTCGAGATGCGGGGGTATCTTTGACGTCGTTACACGGCGGAAAGACCTGGAGGCCCTCGAGGCCGCGGCGGTAGCGCCGGATTTCTGGAACGACACGAACAAGGCGCGTGACGTGATCGCGCGCACAAACGCGATCCGGACGGTGGTGAAGCCGTTCGGCGAGATGGAAGCGGCCCTGCACGACGCCGAGGTGCTGCTGGAGCTCGGCGCCGGCGAGGCCGACCCCGAGCAGCGCGAGCACGCCGCCGAAGAGGCCGCCGTCGCCCTGCGCACGGCCGAGCGGATCTTCGACCGGATGGAGTTCCAGGCCCTGCTGAGCGGCAAACTCGACGCGAACAACGCGTACATCGAGCTGCACGCCGGCGCCGGCGGGACGGAGTCCTGCGACTGGGCGGACATGCTCTTCCGCATGTACCGGCGGTACTGCGAAGACCGCGGTTTCGAGGTTGAGGTGCTCGAACACTCGCCGGGTGACGAAGCCGGCATCAAGAGTGTCACCATGCTCGTTTCCGGCCCCTACGCCTACGGCTACTTGAAGTCCGAGCGTGGCGTGCATCGCCTCGTGCGGATCAGCCCGTTCGATGCCAACAAGCGCCGCCATACCTCCTTTGCCGCGCTCGACGTCGTGGCCGAGGTGCCCGACGATATCGAGGTGGAGATCGACGAGAAGGAATTGCGCATCGACACCTACCGCTCAGGCGGCGCGGGCGGTCAGCACGTCAACCGGACCGATTCCGCCGTGCGCATGACGCACTTGCCGACGGGCATCGTGGTTGCCTGCCAGGCGGAGCGCTCGCAGCACAAGAACCGCGCACGGGCCATGAGCATGCTCAAGGCCCGTCTCTACGAGTACAACCAGGACCAGAAGAAGAAGGAGATGGAGCGCTTCTACGGGAACAAGGGCGAAATCGCCTGGGGCAGCCAGATCCGCTCGTACGTGCTGCAGCCGTACACGCTGGCGAAAGACCACCGCACCGGCGAGGAGACGTCGAACGTGAGCGCCGTGCTCGACGGGGCGCTCCAGCCTTTTGTGGATGCGTACCTCAGGAAGCGCGCGGCAACGCAGCAGGCCACCTAGAGCGACGGAGGCAGCAATGGCATTGGTCAGCATGACGGGATTCGGGCGCGGACAGGCCGCTGCGGGCGGCGTGCAGGTTGAGGTGGAACTGAGCGCGGTGAATCGCAAGCAGCTGGACGTGCGCGTGAGCCTGCCGCGATCCCTGGGCGCCCTCGAGGCGCGCGTGCAGGACAGCATCTGCCAGCGGGTGGCGCGGGGCAGCGTGACGGGCGGCGTCAAGGTCAATGTCGGCGGCGCCGCACGCCGGCATTGCGCGGCGGTGGATGTCGAGGCGGCGGCTGCGTTCGTCGCCCGGCTGCGGGAGGTGGCCGCCGCTCTGGGGCTGCGCGACGACCTCGGCGCTCACACCCTGGTCCTGCTGCCCGAGGTGGTCCAGGTGTCGAGTCTGCCGGACGATACGGAGGCACTGTGGGGGCTGCTGAAGCGGGCGTTGGAGGATGCGCTGGATGAGCTGGACGCCATGCGGCGGCGCGAGGGGACGGCGATCGAACGCGACCTTGCGCGGCGCTTCGCGCAGCTCCAACGCATGCAGCGCCAGGTCGCGCAGCGCGCGCCGAAGGTTGTCGCCCGTCACCGGCAGAACCTGCTCAAGCGTATCCGCGCTGCCGGGGTTCCCATCGCGGCCAACGACCCCGTGCTCCTCAAGGAGATCACGTTCTTCGCTGACCGTTCCGATATCTCGGAGGAGCTGACGCGGCTGAAGAGCCACTTCAGCCAGGTGGAGGGGCTGCTCAAGGGGCGCAAGCCAGCCGGGCGCACGCTGGATTTCCTCTGCCAGGAGCTGTTTCGCGAGATCAACACGATCGGCTCCAAGGCGTCGGATGCCACCATTGCGCGAGTCGTCGTGGCCTTCAAGGCGCTGCTCGAGACGGTCCGCGAGCAGGTGCAGAACGTGGAGTGAGGCTGCGATGCAGGCAGGAAAGCGACCGCTGTTGATCGTCGTGTCCGCGCCCTCCGGGGCCGGGAAGACCACGCTCTGCCGGCGGCTGCTGGCGCGGCATGCGGATGTGGCGTATTCCGTCTCATGCACGACGCGCCGGCCGCGGGGCGCGGAGGTCGACGGCCAGAGTTACCACTTCCTGAGCGAGGAGGAGTTCGGGCGGCGGGTCGCCGAAGGTCGCTTCCTCGAACATGCGGTCGTGCACGGGTACCGGTACGGCACGCCGCGCGAGCCGGTCTGCGCGGCCCTGGCCGCCGGACGGTCGATCCTGATGGATATCGATGTCGCGGGGGCCGCGCAGATCCGGGCGTACGTGGCGGCTCAGCCAGAGGGGGATCCCCTGCGGGCGGGCTTCGTCGATATCTTCGTCGAACCGCCCTCGCTGGAAGTCCTGGGAGCGCGTCTCACCGCCCGCAACGAGGATGCGCCGGACGTGATCGCCCGCCGGCTTCGCAATGCGGCGCGCGAGCTGGCCGAGCGGGACCACTACCGCTACCGCATCGTCAACGACGACCTCGACCGGGCCGATGCCGAGCTGGAAGCCGTGCTTCAGCGCGAGTTGAACAGGAGATGGATATGAGAATGAATGGCAGGTTGATCGTGCGGGTGGGACTGATCCTGTCGGTGGCGCTGGGAGCGGTCCCGGCCCTGGCCGCCCGCTGGTACGTCGACGACGGCGATGGCGGATACGCGGAGCTGACCGGAACCTGGGGTGCCTGGGGAGGGGATCCGTCCGATTACAACGACGATATCCGCTTCGTCTCCGCCGCGGGCGGCGGCAGCGCGCGCTGGTCGTTCGCGAGCCTGCCTCCGGGCCGGTTCATGGTCTATGCGAGCTGGACCACGGGCGGCGGACGCCCGGTGGCGGTTACCTACACGCTTTCCGGGGGCATCGGCGTTCTGCCGCGGACGATCAACCAGCAGACCTTCGCGGATGCCGACATGTCGCTCGAGGACACGGCCACCGGCACGGACGCCGGCAACGGCGCCTACTTCGCGCGGCTGTCGCCGACCTGCTTCCGGCTCAACTACGGCACGCTCGCCGCGACCCTCAGCGCGCCGTCGGGGACGCTGATTGCCGACGCCGTGCGGCTCGAATCCGTGCGTCCCGACGCAGCGAAGGTCTACGTCATCGATAACGAGAGCTGCAACGGAAACAACGGCGCGTATACGGAGAATGCGGGAACCTGGGCAATGTGGGCCGGCGACAGCTTCGACCACCGTGACGGCTACCGCTATGGTT
Organism: uncultured Victivallales bacterium; assembly: GCA_964402115.1. Lineage (GTDB taxonomy): Bacteria > Verrucomicrobiota > Kiritimatiellia > UBA8416 > CAYOBW01 > CAYOBW01. The sequence continues at coordinate 7,582 of CAYOBW010000010.1, read as the reverse complement.
CGGCGGCAGGCGATGCCGCGACGTTCGCTTTCACGGGCCTCGACAACGGTCGCTACCGGGTCTCCGCGACGTGGCAGGGGCAGGTCAACCGGCCGAACGACGCCGCCTACGCATTATCGGGCTATCCGAGCCGCACCATGAACCAGCAGGTGACGCCTGTCGACGACTGGTTCGAGAACGTGCCGTGGAACCGGATCTTCCCCTGCGCGCTCGTCACGGGCGGCGCCCTCAGCGTCCAGGTCGTGAACCCGGCCGGCGGCAGCGGCAATGCCTTGATCGCGGACGCCGTGCGCGCCGAGAAACTGTGGAACATCGTGGACAACGGGGATGCCGGTTTTCTGCAGATGGCGGGGACCTGGGGACAGGACGCCGGCGCGAACAGCGTCGTGGACCGCGAGGAGCTTTGGTCCAACTCGGGCGGCGCCCAGGTGCGCTACACGTTCACCGGCATCCCGTCCGACCAGTTCTTCATGGTATATGCGAGCTGGATTCCTGGCGCAAACCGCACGGACGGTGCGCTCTACACGCTGTCCGACGGCTACGGCGACATTGCCACCGTCAACCAGGTGAGCAGCGGGTGGATCCGGCACGACTACACCGAGGAAGTCGCCGGCAGTGACAGCGGCGATGTCATGCTCTGGGCCCGCGTGGCCAACCCGGTCTTTCATGTGGTCGACGGCACGCTCGACGTGACGGTGACCCTCGCGGGTAGCCAGTACCTCATGGCCGACGCCATCCGCCTGGAACCCGTGCGCCCGCAGACCGAAGCGGTCTACGTGATCGACAACGAGAACCCCAGCGCCAACAGCGGCACGTATGCGGAGACCGTCGGATCCTGGGCCACCTATGCCGTGGACGCGCGGGACCACCGTGCGGACTACCGCTTCAGCAACACCGCCGGCGCGAAATGTCAGTTCGCCTTCACGGGCATTCCCATCGGACGCTACCGGGTCTCTGCCGCCTGGGTGCCGGGGGCCAGCCGCCCCACGGGAGCCGTCTACGCCGTGGCCGGCGGCCCAGCAGCCACCGTGAACCAAGTCAACGCGCCAGCCGACGACTTCTTCGAGGATGTGCTGTGGAAGGACCTTTTCACCGTGATCGTGGGCAGCAGCGGCACGCTGACGGTCGAACTCAGCAACGCCACGACCGACGCCGTGATCGCCGACGCCGTCCGTCTGGAGAAACTGCCGGCCGCGGGCACGGCGTTCATCCTGAAGTAGGTGAACGGATCTCCGCTCAGCTTTTCCGTGCACGTCGCCGCGGTGCTGGCGGCTTTTCTGCTGGCGTGGCCGGGCGCGGCCGCGGCCGGGCCGGTCATCGCGGAGTTTCTTGCGAACAATACCGGCGCCCTGCGCGACGAGGATGGCGACGCTTCCGACTGGATCGAGATCCTGAACGACGGTGCTGCGCCGGTCAACCTGGCCGACTGGACGATCACCGACGCACCGCTCAACCTGCGGATGTGGGCCTTCCCGGCCACGAACCTGGCGGCGGGCGCACGGCTGGTCGTCTTCGCCTCCGGGAAGAATCGCGCCGTGTCCGGCCGTGTTCTGCACACGAACTTCCGGCTCGACGCCGGGGGCGGATACGTGGGGCTCGTCCCGCCCGGTGGCACGACCGCGGCCAGCGCGCACAGCTACCGGCAGCAGTTCCCGGGCATCTCCTGCGGCACGGGCGTGGCGCCGTCGCGGAGGGCCGAGGCGCTTGTGGGGACAAATGCGGCGCTGCGCTACGTGATTCCCCCGGGGGCCGTCTCCGACGCGTGGCGCGGCCTGGCGTACACCGAGCGCGGTTGGAGCGCCGGCGCATTCCCGGCCGGCTACGATCTGGGCACCGGCGCCGTGAGCGTGGCCTACGGGATCGCGGCCAACACCGCGGATAATCAGGGCTACTCCGGCGGGCTGGGCCTGGACTTCACCGTCGTGCAGCCGGTGCAGATCACGGCGCTCGGCTGCTTCGACGACGGCTCCGATGGCATTGTCGCGGGCGTCACGCTCGACGTGCAGCTCTGGCAGCGTAACGACCAGGGGACGCCGTCGGCCCCCGGCGATGACACGGGTGTGTCCGTGCTTGCCAGCCAGACCTTCACCGCGTCCGCCCCGGGGGCGCTCACCGGCGGGCACCGCTTCAAGCCCCTGGCAACACCGCTGTCGCTGGCTCCCGGCGCGTACACGATCGCCGCCTACGGCTACGGCGCCACCGAGCGCAACGGCAACGGCCTGACGCTTGCGCTGAACAGCGCGGGCAAGGCGCTGCAGTTCGTCGGTCGCAGCCGCTACGGCGGCACGCCGGGGACGTTCCCGCCGACCGTGGACGCGGCCGTGGCGCAGTACGGTGCGGGCACATTCAAGTTCCAGGCTGTCGGAAGCGGGACTTTCGCCACCAGCCTCCTGGCCATGCGCGGCGTCAACGCCAGCGTCCTGGTCCGCGTGCCCTTCCAGGTGCCGGCGGAGGTCGGCTACCGCACGCTCGTTCTCGACGTGACCTATGACGACGGCTTCGTGGCCTGGCTCAACGGGACGGAGATCGCCCGGCACAACGCCCCGGACGGACCGGCGTGGGACGCCACGGCCACCGGCACGGCGTCAGGTGCCGCCGGCGTCGATGTGAGCGCCTTCGCCGGGTTGCTGCAGCCTGGCGCCAACGTGCTGGCTCTGCAGGGACTCAACGCCGACCGCGCCGATGCGGACTTTCGCCTCGACGCCACGCTTGCCGCCGAACGCGGCGTCACGAACCAGGTCTACTTCCTCGCGCCCACGCCGGGCGCGGCCAACGGACCCGGCGTGCGCTGGCCGCAGGTGGTCATCAATGAGATCCACAGCGACCCGCCGAACGCGAAGTCCGTGCCCGCCGAGTTCGTGGAACTCTACAACCCGCTGCCCACGACGGTGGACCTGTCCGGTTGGCAGTTCACGCGCGGCGTGACCTGCGCGTTTCCGGCGGGTGCGCGCATCGCCCCCCTCGGGTACGCTGTCGTCGCCGCCTCGCCGCCGACGGTGGAGCAGGTGTTCGGCGTGACCGCGCTGGGGCCCTGGACGGGTGGGCTCGCCAACGCGGGCGAGACGCTGGAATTGCAGGATGCCGCGGGTGCGGTCGTGGACCGGGTGGCGTACGGCCTCGGCTTTCCCTGGCCGACGGTGGGGGAAGACCCCGGCGCCTCGTTGCAGCTCCTGCACGAGGGACTCGATCACGAGCTCGGCGGCTCGTGGCGCTCGGCGGCGCCCACGCCGGGGCGACGCAACCTCGTGACGACCGGGGACACGCCCCCGCAGATCCGGCAGGTGGCGCACGCGCCGTTGCAGCCCGCCGGCGGGCAGGCGGTTGCAATCACGGCCAAGGTGAGCGACCCCGACGCCGTGGGGAACGTGAGTCTCGCGTGGCAGGTCGTCGAGCCAGGCCACTACGTGCGGCTGAGCGACGCGGCGTTTACGAATGACGCCAGCTGGGTCACGCTCGCCATGCGCGATCACGGCGCGGACGGCGATGCGGTCGCCGGCGATGCGGTCTTCACGGCGGTGATCCCGGCCGGCGTACAGGTCCACCGCCGGCTGATCCGGTACCGCCTGGAGGCGACCGACAGCCTCGGCAACCGCGTCCGGGTCCCTTACGCGGATGACCCGTCGCCCAACTTCGCCTACTTCGTCTACGACGGCGTTCCAGCCTGGACGGGCGCGGTGCGGCCGGGCGTGACGCCAGCCTCCGTGTTCGGCACGAATGTCATGCGGAAGGTGCAGCCGTTGCACCTCATCAGTCACGCGGACGACGTCTTCAACAGCCAGTACAACACTGCCTACGCGGAAACGCCGTACCAGTTCGAGGGCGCGGTAGTCGCGGGCGGTGTTGTGTACGACCACGTGCGCTACCGGATCGCTGGGGAGAATTCGACGTACGTCAACGGCAAGAACAAGTGGAAGTTCCGGTTCAACCGCGGGCATGGGCTCCTGTTCGTGGATGACTACGGCCGGCCGCTGGCGACGCGCAGGGAGACGCTGAAACTCTCCGCCCTGACCGCGCCGTGGGCGGCGTGGAATCGCGGCCTGGCGGGGCTGGACGAGGCGGTGGCGTTCCGGCTGAGCAACCTCGCGGGCGCGGCCGCGCCGAAGACGGCGTATTTGCAGCTGCGGGTCATCGACGGTGCTCTCGAAAGTGACCCCGCCAACATGTACGAAGGCGACCTGTGGGGACTGTACCTCGGCTTCGAGCAGTTCGACGAGGCATTCAAGGACGAACACGGGCTGGCCGATGGCAACCTGTTCTACATGCAGTCGAGCTATGGCAACAACCGTCTGGCCGCGCAGGGCGCCGGCCAGCCGGACGATCTCAGCGACCTGAACGCGTTCGTAGGCGTCGAGGCGGGCTACAACGCCACGCCGACGCAGCCGCTGGGCTGGTGGCGGAGCCACGTCGATCTTCCGGCCTACTACAGCTGGCGCGCCGTGGCGGAAGCGGTTAACGACAACGACAAGCGCGACCAGGAGAACGTCGCCTACTTCCACGACCCCGTGACCGGTTTGTGGAGCATGCACACCTGGGATGTCGACCTGCTCTACGAGCCGTTCGACCGCTGGGGACCCGCGGGCACGCAGTCCGGCGCGGCGCTGGAGCAGTTCCGCCGTTGCCTGGAGCTCGACGCCCTGCGGATCGAGTTCCAGAACCGTGCGCGCGAGCTGCAGGACCTGCTGCTCAACGCGGACCAGGCGGGGATGGTCGTGGACGAGTGTGTCGCGCACATCACCGCCGGCGGCCCGGCGGAGCCCGGCTTCGTCGAGGTGGACCGCCGGATGTGGGACTTCAACCCGCTCACACGGGCGACGGGCAGGTTCTACCTCTCGCCCTGTGCCGTGCCGGACCTGGGACTCGGTCCCTATCCGCAGCCCTTCTACCGCACCCTGGCGAGCGCCGACTTCGCGGGCATGGTGGCGTGGGTCAAGACCTTCATCGTGGGCGACGCGCACGGCGGAGCGCGACTGGCCGCGCTGGGCGCCGACGCAACGATCCCGGCCACGCCGTCCGTCGACTACGCCGGGCCGCCGGGCTACCCGTCGGACGGCCTGGTTTTCCAGGTCTCGGCGTTCAGCTCGCCGGCGACTCGCGCGTGCACGGCGGTGCAGTGGCGGTTGGGTGAAGTGTACGACCCCCACGTTCCGGGCTACGTCGCGGGCACGCCATACCGCTACGAGAGCGAGCCGCTGTGGAGTTCGGGCGAGTTGACGCTGTTCAACAACCGGGTCGCGGTGCCGCCGGCTTATGTCGAGACGGGGCGGGCCTACCGCGCGCGCGCCCGCTTCAAGGACGAGAGCGGCCGCTGGAGTCACTGGAGTCCGGCTGTCGAGTTCGTGGCCGGCGAGCCGGTCGTGGCACGGCTGTCGCTGAACCTTCTCGTGACCGAGATCCAGTCTGCGCCGCCGCCCTTCCAGGGGTTGGAGGGAGACCGCTTCGAGTTCCTGGAGCTGCGGAATGCGGGCACGAACACGCTCGACTTGAGCGGCCTGACGTTCTCCGCCGGCATCACGTTTGCGTTTCCCGATGGCACGCGACTGGCGGCGGGCGGCACGTTCCTGCTCGCGCGCGATGCGGCCGGCATGGCGTTGCGCTACCCGGGCGTGACGGTGCATGGCTTGTACGCGGGCAGGCTGGCCGACGAGGGCGAGACGCTGACACTGGCGCAGCCGGGAGGACGGGTCGTATTCTCGTTCGCCTACGGGATCAGCGCGCCCTGGCCCATCGCGCCGCGCGGACAGGGCTTCGCGCTGGTGCTGGCCGAGCCCCGGAGCGGGGCGGATCTCGCCGACGCTGCCAACTGGCGCGCGAGCGCCTCACCCGGCGGCTCGCCGGGCGCGGACGATCCCGAGACCGGCCTTCCACGTGTGCTGATCAATGAGGTGCTGGCCCACACCGACCCGCCCCAGGCGGACGGCATCGAGCTGCTCAACCCCACCGCCGCTGCCGCGGACATCGGCGGCTGGTTCCTGAGCGACGACGCCGCCGTGCCACGGAAGTTCCGGATCGCGGAGGGGACGACGATTCCGGCGGGCGGCTACCGGGTGTTTACGGAGGCGCAGTTCAACTGGACGAACGGCCCGGGCGTGCTGGCCCCGTTCTCGCTCGATTCGCACGGGGATGCCGCCTACCTGTGTTCGGGGGATGGGGGCACGAATCTGACCGGCTACAGCCACGGGGTCGAGTTCGGCGCAACCTTCAACGGCTCTTCGCTGGGTCGCCACGTCAACAGCGCCGGCCGGGAGCTGTTTCCCCTGCAACGCGCTCTAACCCTGAACGCGGTGAACGCGGGCCCGCGCGTGGGTCCGGTGGTGATCAACGAAATCCAGTACGCGCCGGGCGCTGACGGCGACGAGTTCGTCGAGCTGCGCAACGCGGGGAACGCCAGCGTGGCGCTCTACGACCCCGCGCAGGTGACGAACACGTGGAGGTTGCGCGGGCTCGGCTACGCCTTTCCGCCCGCCATTGTGCTGGGGCCGCAGCAGCTGCTGCTCCTGGTCGGCTCCGACCCCGCCGCGTTCCGCGCGCGCTACGCCGTACCGGGCAGCGTGCAGGTGCTGGGCCCGTGGGCGGGCGCGCTGCAGGACGATGGCGAACGGCTGGAATTGCAGCAGCCGGACACAGCGGACCTCGACGGGACGGTGCCGTACGTGACCGTGGAGGCCGTGCGCTATGGCGCGTGCGCCCCCTGGCCGGAGGGGGCCGTCAGCACAGGTCTATCGTTGCAGCGCCGGAACTTCGCCGCGTTCGGGGACGATCCGGCGAACTGGTCGGCCGCTGCGCCCACGCCCGGCCGCGACTTCCTGGCGGCGCTGGCGCCCGCGATTGTCGCGCAGCCCGTTCCCGTCGTGGCCACGGGTGGTCAGACGGTCGTGTTGAGTGTGACCGTGGATGGGATGGCGCCACTGGGTGTCGCGTGGCTTCGGGAGGGCGTGCCCGTGCCGGGGGCCACGTCGAATCGGCTCGTGCTTGCGGCCGTGCACAGGTCGGATTCCGGCGCCTACTCGGCCCTCATCACCAACGCCTTTGGGGGCGCCGAGAGCATGACCGCCACCCTGCGTGTGCGAGTTCCGCAACGCTTCCGGGCGGCCGACGCAGTGCCGGGGGGCGCGGTGCGCATCACCGCGGGCGATGCGGACGGCGGTGCATTGGCGCCCGTGAACCTGCCTTGGTTTGAGGTGCAGGTCAGCACCAACCTGGCGCACTGGTCTCCGCTGCCGGTCTCCCTGGCGCTCACCAACGGCCTGCTCCGCCTGGAACCTTCCGTCGGAGGGGGAGGGGACCGGCGCTTCTGGCGTGTGATCGAGCGCTGAGGCTCACGCCGCAACCGACAGCACGTCGCAGCAACGCCGCGCCGGTCTCCGGCTGTCCACCGGTGGAGTGCTTATCCCTTTCTCGTGCTGCAAACTCCGTGGAGCCAGCGCTCCTGGTCGTCACGGCTGAAGGTATGGTTCGACATTGTCTCTAGTCACCAGTTTGAACGGGATGAAGGTCTCCTTCTCGTAGGGCTCTTTCAAGACGATCTTGACGGCAACGTCTACCGCCGTGCCGCCCTGCCCGCGGGCGTCCTGGAACACGGTCG
>CAYOBW010000009.1:16521-64133 GCA_964402115.1 uncultured Victivallales bacterium | reverse complement strand
TCGCCCTCGAGCGGCCCATCGCCCCCGACCTGCCCGGCGACCCCCTCGGCTGGGAAATCGTGGACGAGGTCATCTACTTCGACCGCGCGCCCTGGCCCGAGGGCGCCGACGGCTCCGGCCGGCCCCTGCGGCGCGCCGGGGTGGGCGGCGCCGGCAACGTGCCGGACAGCTGGGTGCTTGGCCTGAGCGCCACGCCCGGACGCGGGCCGGCGCTGGTCGAAATCATCGCGCCGCTATCGGGCAGCGTCCACGACGTGCCGATCACGCAAATCGCGCGCGCGGCGGTCGACGAGTCGGGCATCGGCGCGGCCGTGGCACGGGTGGACTTCCTGGCGGAGACCACGCTGCTGGCTTCCGACGCCACCGCGCCCTACACGGCGGAGCTGGCGGCATTGCGCAGCGAAGGGACGTACCAACTGACCGCCGTGGTCGTCGACGCCGCCGGCCGCAGCCACACCTCCGCCGTGTGCCGGATCACCGTCAACGGCCTGCCCCCCGCCGCACACACGCACCGGCTGAAGCTCACCTGCACGGGTTACAGCGGGACAACCACGCTGACCGACTTCCCCGTGCCCGTGCGGCTGGGCGCCCACATTGCCGGCTTCCAATACGCGCAGTTCGCCGGCCCCGGCGGCGCCGACTTGCGCTTCATGGACGCGACCGAAACCCGGCCGCTCAGCTACGAAGTCGAGACGTGGGACACGAATGGCGTCTCGCTGGTGTGGGTGCGCGTGCCGCAGCTGGCCCCTGGCGGCTTTTTCTGGGCGCGGTGGGGCACGCCAACGCTGCTGACCCGCCCGCCGTATACGCAGGACGGCTCCACCTGGCGCAACGGCTATGCCGGCGTCTGGCATTTTCAGGACGGCCTGGCCGATTCCACGTCGAACCGACTGGCAGCCGTGAACCACGGCTCAACGCCCGGCACGGGCCTTGCGGGCGGCGGGCGCGCGTTCGCCGCCGCGGCGTCCAGCTATGTCGAGCCGGGGATCCCGGCCGCGTGGATCCAGGCCAACCAGGACCAGCTTACCGTCAGCGCCTGGTGCTACCGCCAGACCGAAGGCTCCTACGGCGTGTTCGGCTGCGACAGCGCCACGAGCGCCGGCAAACTGCTGCTCGAAAGCAATGGCCGGCTGGTGTGGCGGCTGGCGGCGCAGGCCGCGACCGGCACCGCGGCGGCGCGCTTGACCGCGTGGGACCACCTGGGGCTCGTGCTGAGCCGCGGGCAGGCCTATGGTTACGTGAACGGCCTCGCCCTCGCCATGGGCGCGTGCGGCGGCATCGTGCCCACCGGCGCGCCGCTGCTCGGCTGCCGCAATGTGGACGGCACGCCGAGCGGCTTCCTGACCGGCAAAGTGGATGAACTGCGCGTCGCCCGCGCGGCGCGGTCGGCGGACTGGATGCGCGCGGAGTACCAGAGCCTCTCCCCCACCCCGGCGTTTCTGACCGCCGAACTGCGACTGTCCTACACCGTGGATGCCGACGCGGATCGCCTGCCGGACCAGTGGGAGATCGAACAGTTCGGCGCCACCAACGCCCTGCAGGGCGGCGCGGCGGAAGACCGCGATAGCGACGGCCTGTCGAACAACGCCGAGTACATCGCCGGCACGGACCCGCTGAACGCGCACAGCGCCTTCACCGTCGCGCTGCGCTGGACCAACGGCCTGCCCGCCGTCCGGTTCGACACCGTGCGCGCCGACGAAACCGTCGCCGGGTGGCTGCGCTGCTATGCCCTGGATAACTGCACCAGCCTCGCGAACCACGCCTGGCAGTCCGTCGGCGGTTTCGAACGCATCCTTGGCACCAACCAAACCGTCTGGTATACGAACCAGGTCGTCCGCCCGCGCTTCTTCCGCGGCCGGGTGTGGCTGGAGGAAGAGGAGCGCTGAACGTGAGCATGATGACTGCAACTCCGACTGAACGCCGAACACCGCACACGGCAACCTCGCTCTCCCTGCTGCTGGCGTTCGTCCTGCTCGCCGTGAATGCCGCGGCGGAAGTGGCGATCCGCGTGGATTGCGGGGAAGCCCCGGACCTGCAGGAGTGGGCCGAGAAGGTGCGGCAGGACGGCGTCCGCATGTACCCCGTGTTCACCAACCTCTTCCGCAGCGCCGGCTACACGCCGCCGCAGGCCCTGCGCATCGTCTTCAAGGCTCGTGACCGCGGGGTGGCCGCCACCGGCGGCACGAACATCTCGGTCTCGGCAAACTGGGTCCGCCAGCACCCGGACGACTACGGCTGCGTGATTCACGAAATCGCCCACGTCGTGCAGAGCTACCCGCGCTACGATCCCACCTGGCTCGTGGAGTCGCTGGCCGACTACGCCCGCTTCTGGAAGTACGAACCCGTGGAGCGCCGGCCCCGCCCGCGCCCCGAACACATCCAGCCGCACGCCACCTACCAGGCTGGCGCGGCGTTTCTCGGCTGGCTCGCGGAGCGGTTTGGCGAGGAGCTCGTCACGAAGCTGAGCGCCGCCGTGCGCGAGCGGCGCTATCGCGACGAGCTGTTCGTGGAGCTGACGGGACAATCCCTCGACGATCTCACGGCGGCCTTTCGCGCGGCGGTCGCGGCGAACCGGAAGCGGTGAGGCCCGGCGGCAGCGGCACATCGCCAGTCCGCCACCGGCGACGCCTGAACGCCGCCGAGCCCCCGCAACAACCGCCGGCGCCAACGTGTGGCTGCCACCGGCACTGCTTGACCTGCCTACTCATTCGCTGGACTGAGTTCAACCGTGCGGGTACAGTACGAGAACATCTCTCTGCCCTTGGGAGAGAAGACAGAAGTCGTCCGGCAAGCGGTGGCGGGCTTTACCGGTGCCTTCCAATGGGTAGTTTATTGGGTAACGACGGATACCCACCCTCAGATTGCCGCCGCGCTTGCGCATGCACCCGCCGCCCGCGGACCGGTCGTTCCGAGTCACGTAGATCTCATCCATTATGATGCATACAACCGAAACGCGGGCGGACAACACGGCCGCCGTCGACAGGCCCCCTTCACCGGCACACTGGGCTACGGCGGCGGTTTGGGTGCTGCTGGCGGGTGCCATGATCCTGCGGGGCTGGGTCCTCTTCAGCACCCCCTACGTGCCGGGCATGAACGGCGGATACTACCTCGTCCAGGCGCGCGCGCTGCTCGAGAACGGCGCACTGGGCTTCCCCGACCTGCCTCTCACCTTCATGCTGCACGCGGGACTGGCGTGGCTGCTCCAGGCCTGCACCGGCGGTGACCGCGCCGCCGCCATCGTGCTCGCCGTCAAGCTCGCCGATTCGATCCTGCCGCCGCTCGCCGGCTGGTTCGTGTACGTGCTCGGTCGGGCCTGGGCCAACCGGCTGGGCCGCGGTCTGTGGATCGCCGTGCTCGCGGCAGGCGGCACAGCCTTCTGCCCCGCCACGCTGGCGGTCGTGGGCGACCTGCAGAAGAACGCACTGGGCCTGGTGTGGCTCGCCGGACTGGTATTCGCGCTGCGCCAGTGGCTGGAGCGCCACACAACCGGACGCGCACTGGCCGTGCTGCTGCTGTTGGGGCTGACCGGCCTGACGCACATCGGCGTTTTCGGCGCCGCCCTGCTGCTGACGGCGCTGACGCTGATCGGCGGCCTGCGGCGCCAGCGCGACGCAACCGGCGGTCCGCGCCGGCGCGCCGTGCTCCTGCTGGCCGCAACCGGCGGAGCGGTCGTCACGCTGGTGGCCGGCCTCGTGCTGTGGAAGTTCGACCCGTCCCGCGTGCAGCGCCTCGCGCGCGCCTTCACGCAGCCGACCGAGTTCCTACAGAGCCACGGCAGGGGGCCGGCGGGGCGCCCGCCGGACGCCGCGGCGGCGGATGTGACGGCGGGACGGCGGGAGCAGCGCCCGCCGCGACGCGACGGGAACATGCCCCCGGGTCTGCGGGACTTCGCGCGCGGGCCGGGACGGGGCCTGCCCGGCATGCTGCTGCCGCCATGGGTGACCCTGCTCCTCTTCTGGAGCTTCGCCGGCACGGCGCTGGTGCTGGCCTGGCTCCGGCGTGCCACGGTGCTGGCGGCGGACGGGGCGGTCGTGCTGGGCTGCGCCGGCACGGTGCTGCTGCTGACGGGGCCGTGGGTCAGCGGCGATACCGTTCCGCGCTTCCAGCTCCTGGCCGCCCTCCCCACCCTGATCGCGGGGCTCTTCGTGCTCATGCACACGGCCTTCCGCCGGCTGGGGGCGCTGCTGGCCGTGACCCTGTCCGTGCTGTCAACCGCGGTCGTGCTGCCGCGCGTGGCCGGGCGTGCGCACGCCATGATCGACGCCGGGGCGCAGGCCGAACTGCAGAGCCTGACGGCGTGCCTGAAGACGCCGTCACGCACGCTGATCGTGACGCGGCACGGGCTCGAGTGGTGGACCGCCTGGGTGCTGCACACGTACGTGGCCCAGCCCCGGGCCCTGCGCGCGAGCACCTGGAAGGCTTACGACGATGTGCTGTTCCTGGAGGAGTTGCGCCACGGCGGTCCTGGCGGAGGCCCGCCGGACGGCGCACCGCGGGGGGACGGTGCCTTCGGCCCGCCGGGCATGCGGGCGGATGGGCCGCCGGACGGATTCGGCCCGCCCGATGGCTTCGGCCCACCTGACGGGTTCGGGCCGCCCGACGATTTCCGGCCGTTCGACGCTGGCTTGTCGGCTGCTGCGCCGGTGCGTGGCGATCGCCCCGCACGCGGCCCCGGGCGCGGGGACGGCGCCAGGCCTGGCGGCGGAGGCCGCCCGCCGATGATGGATGCGCGGATTCCGACAGGCGCGACGATCCTGCACACCGGCACATACTTCAAGCTCGCCCGCGTGGACACGCCCCCCCCCAATCTGGACGAAGAGGCCGCGGCGCGCGAGCAGAGGTTCTGAAGCCGCAGTGAACCGCACGCGCCCCTGCGACGTTTATAGCGGCAAGAACCCGAAGGGAGAAGTAACATGGTTACCATGACGCGGCGGTCTTTTGTGGCGGCGAGCGGCGGTTTGTTGGCCCTGCTGGCGGCGGGGGTGGACGGTGGCGCCGCACCCGAGACCGCTGGCAACCCCGCGCAGCAGGCCCTGGCCGCGCAGAAACGGGGCCTGGACTGGCTGAAGGCGCACCAGAAGGCCAGCGGCGCCTGGTCCGACGAGAACTACCCTGCCCTGACGGCCCTGGGGCTGTGGGCCTTTGCGCGGAGCACGCATCCCGATCGCGCAACGGTCTGCGCGCAGGCCGCGGCCTTTGTCAGCGGTTTCGCCCAGTCCGACGGCGGCATCTACAAGGTGGCGACGGGCGGACGCGGCAGCGGCGGCCTCTCCACGTACAACACCGCCATCTGCATGACCGCCCTGCACAGCCTTGACCCCGCGAAGTACGCCCCGCTCATTGCCAAGGCGCGTGCGTTCATGGCCGGCAGCCAGGTGCAGGGGGATTCGCCCGATGCGGGCGGCTTCGGCTACGAGCGCGTCGCCAACGGACCGCGGGGGCGGCCGGATCTGAGCAATACCGGCTGGTCCCTCATGGCCATGCGCGCCACGCAGGGCGTAACGGATGGCCCTGCGGCAGGCGCGCAGCCGGCCGACATCGATTGGGGCGCAGCGCTGAACTTCGTGACGCGGCTGCAGAACCAGGACGCGAACGACCCGGAGAACCGGGGCGGATTCGGGTACGAGCTGGGCGGCGAGCGGGGCGGCACGACGGTCAAGCGCGACGGGGCGGTGGCGCTGCGCGGCTTCGGCAGCATGACCTACGCCGGCCTGGAGTCGATGCTCTACGCGCAGCCCGACCGGCAGGATCCGCGGGTGCGTTCAGCGCTCGGATGGGCTGCGCGCCACTGGAGCGTCACCGAGAACCCCGGCATGGGGTCGAAGGGCCTCTTCTACTACTACACGATCATGGCCAAGGCCCTCAGCCTGGCCGGAACCGACACGCTGGCCGCTCCAGCCGGCAAGGCCATCCCGTGGCGGCAGGAGTTGCTGACGCAACTCGTACGCGTGCAGCACGCGGACGGCAGCTGGGCCAACACCGACAACACCTTCTGGGAGAACGACCCCGCCCTGACCACGTCCTACGCCGTCCTGACCCTCCAGCTCGCCCTGCCAGCCGGACAGTGACGATGTGGCACGCCTGCCGCGGGCGCGAGGTCCTTCACCAGGGCGTTCGGCCATGCCGGCCTGGCTCACCGTGCTACTAACCGTCTCATTGTTGTCGCGATATGCGCTCTACCGGCCGAGGACGGCCGGCTCCATTTGCGCTGGAGACGGCGGTCTCCGCCGTTTCGGCGCGCAGGCAGCGATAATTCCGAGACGGTTAGTAACCCTCAAATCCATTTCTTGCGCTTGAACAGCCAAACCTGCCCGCCCGCGACGATCAGCAGCACGACGCAGAAGATGGTGAAGGCCCAGTGGCTCTCCGTGCCAGGGATGCCGCCGACGTTGATGCCCAGCAGCCCGGTCAGAAGGCCCAGCGGCAGAAAGATCCCCGCAACGATTGACAGTACGTACATCGTCTTGTTCATTTGCTCCGCCAGGCGGCCGTTGAGTTCTTCCTGCGTGACGGTAGCCCGATCCCGAATAGCATCGAGATCCTCAACGTAGCGCGCTGTGCGGTCTGCGATTTCCCTTAGACGCATGCGGTCCGTCTCGCTGAGCCAATCCACCTTCTCGCTGTACAGACGCGCCATGACGTCGCGCTGCGGCGCCAGATAGCGACGCATGGAGATAGCGGCCCGCCGAATACCCGCGATCTTCCGGCGAAGTTCATAGGCCTGGTCGGCGATCACTTCGTCTTCGAGTACATCCACGGCGTCGTCCACGTCGGAAATGACGCCCCCCATCCGCAGCACGAGGCGATCGGCCAAGTCCTCCAGAAACTCGCCTGAACTGACCGGGCCGCTTCCTGCCTCCACGGCCTGACGAAGATCGTCGACCGCCATCACACGACGGTGCCGTAGCGTCACGATGCGATCTGCATCGATCCAGAAGCGAATGGATACCATGTCCTCCGGATCCTTGCCCGGATTGAGATTCACGCCGCGCAGAATCCCCAGCAGGCCACCCTTGTGCACCAGGCTCCGCGGGCGTGGTTCTTCTGCCGTCAAGGCCTCAACCATGACGTGATCAATCCCGCTGTGGTTCTGCAGCCAGTCGCTCGCGGCACTTCCGGCGTAGTCCAGATGGACCCAGAGAGGTCCGTCCGCAGGACGCCACCTCTTGACCCGCTCGAGGTCCAGTTGGCTGCCGCCTCCGCGTCCGTCCAGTGCGAAGGCAAAGATAAGTCCGCTGTTATCGTTCATTCGCTGCCACCGACTCACTGCTCCAGTCCGAGGTATCGCATAATGTGCCGTGCCAAGTGCTCGTCAATTTCGCTGTGTCGTGGAACGGGTTGCTTCTTACCGGTTTTGGTGTTTACGTAGATGTCGTGGTTGCCTCCGGAGCGCAACAACACGCAGCCTTCCTTCTGGAGCCGTCGAAGAAGGTCGCGCCTCTTCATGCCATTGCCACTTCGCGGATTCGGTACTCCTCCGGGACTTCATCCAGCGCCATGAGCATGAAGGCTTCCCGGATGTTCCGCTCCAACTCCTCCAACGTCCTTCCCTGAGTCATGATTTCAGGGTGTTCCAGCAGCTTCCCAAGCCAGAACTTCTTGCTCTTCCAGTAGACGAGCGTCATCTTGCTGAACGTCGACGGACCCGCCGTGCCGGTTTCTGCCGAAGCGTGCGCGGCGGCATTTTGAAGCACCTTCAGCAAGAAGTCCTTTTGGGACACTCGCTTGGCATGGCGTTCGTTTTCGATCCACTCGTAAACGGACTCAGGTACGTCTCGTATAAGAATCTGTCTCGTTGACATGTTGCACCTCTCGCTCGAATTGATATTGCTGATAGCACTTTCACCCAGGGTTGTCAACCGCCCATTTCGCGCCCTGAGCCTCGGCTAACGGTTGCCCGTGACACGGCCAAACCAGGCGCGGCCTGCTGTCTAACGGCTCACCGGGAGGTTCGCCCTCCCAACGTCGTACTACACAGGTTGGAATGTTCGTTATGGGAGGGCGAGGCGCCAGCGCGATCAGCTCTCGCGGTCAGACGAGATAGCCGATCAGGAATAGCGGAATGGTGCTGGCGGTGGGGACGTCCGGATGGGCAAAGACCAGTTTGCGGTCGATTTCAATACCTTTGAACTGCTGGCGACCATGGCCCCGGCCGCCGATCTCGACCACCAGCTTGTCGGGGCCGCCGGCAACAAGGTAGTCTGGCGTCTTCTCCCCCCGCGTGCTCTTGAGGTAGCTGAGTCCGATTCCCGCCTGACGCAGCATATCGACGAAGAAGTCTTCCCGCAGCCCTCCCATGGCATCCTCCGGATCTCTGTAGAGGAGGCGGCATGGCGGCGTCATGAGGATCTTCGGCTCGCGCAGAACGTTGGTGCCCTCCGGATAAACCCGTTGCAGGACAAACGCCTGTTCGAGGCAGTCAACGTACTGTTCTGCCTTGTACTTGGTGATGCCCAGGTTGTGCGACAGGCAGGAGTAGCTGATGCCATCAACAGCGGAGCGGCCGATAAACCGGAGAAGCTTGCGAATCGTATCCAGCTCATCGATCGTCAGGCGCGCGACCCGCGGAATATCGCGGGCAATGATCTTCTCCACGATGTTGGCAAGGAATGGCAAGGGTTCCGGCTCATCAAGTGCAAACGGGAGCAGGCCGGCCCGGATGAGGTATTCCTCGAAAAGCCTGCCGGCTCGAAGATGTTCGGGTGTCCACTCGCGCTGGACCAGTTGATCCAGACTGCAGAGGGGTAGAGTCTGCCCCTGTTTGAATGCAGCATACTCGCGAAATGAGAAGTTGTGCAATTCCAGCAAGCGCACACGGCGGGATAAGTCGTGCGCTGAAGCCCTCATGGCGAGGGCGACTGAACTGGAAAAGAGCACCTGGACGTCGCGAAAGTCGTAAAGGCGCTTGAGAAGTCCGGAGGCATCGTCAAGAAAGTGGACTTCGTCGATGAGAAACGTGCGGAATCCGTAATGCTCGGCGAGTTTACCGATGATGCGCCAAAGATCGTCCTCAGGCCCAAGGGTATCGGCAGAGAGGTAGCAGGCGTCCTGATGCGAAAGGGCGTACTGCCTGAGCAATACGGTCTTCCCGGCGCCTCGTGGCCCGACAATGCCGGTGAAATGCCTGCCTTCGTGACGCTCCATTTTCTCGTAGATGAAACGCTTGCGAGGGTAACCCGCGCACTGAGTCTTGGCCAGTTCATGCAGTTCCAGAATTCGCGCGATGCTCATTGTTATTCGCTTTCTTGGGTAACAGCCTGCCGCAATGTATGACATCTTGTCAAATCATTTGCTATAATACATCATGGCGTGTGTTTCTGAACGACGCTAGGAGACCCGCTCTGAAGCGGCAATGCCAACCCGCCGACATGGAGACGGCGGTCCGCCGCCGTTATGCCTCATGCGCCCCGCGGGCTACCGGCCGGGGACGGCCGGCTCCAGCGTGAGCAGCTCGCGCGGTCAGACGAGATAGCCGATCAGGAACAGCGGAGCGTGCGGTTCTGCGCACCGCAGGTCACGGCAGCCGCACCTCCGTTCCTCTCTTTCCGCGCGCGGGTCAGATACCCGCGCCGCATGGCAGCACCCGCCCGCCTCCCCCGTGGCGCCGGTATCCGACCGGCGCTGACGACGGCGGGAGAGGAATCGATAGATAGGGCGTGCGGAAGTCCCCGCCAAGGAACGTCCACGGCACTCACTGAGGGCGATTCAACTCCAGCCACATTCTCTCGTTACTGCCAACGTTCAGGGTGTGGGTTTCGAAGGCAGCGTTGCGGGCGAAGCACGCCCACCACCCTTTAGTTGAACTGGGTCACGAACTCCGGGATCAGCGCCTGTGCCGCGGGGCGGATACGTTCCGCTTCCTCCGCCGGAATCGAGCGGTAGGGCCAGCGCATGCGGGCGCCGACATCCGCCCAGCCGCCGAGCAGGGCCATGAACCGGTCGCAGGCGGCGTTGCAGTACCGCTGTTCGGCGATGAAGGGCGCGATGTACCCGTCCATGAACCGCCGCAGCCGCTGCTCCACTTCCAGCGCCGCCGGCATGTCGGACTGCATCTGGTCGGTCCAGCGCTGGGCGGCGGCGGGGTTCAGGCACGCCACGTTCGAGTAGGCGCCGCAGGCGCCGCGCCGGACGCCGCTGGCCAGGAGGTGCCCCGGCACGAAGACGCTGAGCCGGGCCAGGTGCTGGCGCATCTCCGCGTACCAGGCGTCGTCGCCCCCGGCCGTCTTGAGCCCGATCAGCGCAGGCACGCGCGCGGCCAGCCGGCCGATGGCCTCCGGACGCCACACCCGCTTGGCGTGCGGCGGATTGTAGAGCACGAGGCCGATGCCGCCCGCCACGTCCGCCATCCGCTCCAGGAAGGCCACCGCTTCGTCCTCGGTCACGGGAAACCAATCCGGCAGGATCACCTGCACGGCGCCCGGCGCCAGGGCGACAATCCGGCGCAGCCGCTCCCGGGAAATCTGCGCGCTCATGTGGCTGACCCCGAGCTGGAACGGCAGCCCGGCTGCGCTGCACTTTCCCGCGAGACATTCGGAAATCAGGTCGAATTCGGCCTCGGTCTGCGTGTGAAATTCGCCGGCCGTGCCGTTCGAGTAGATGCCATCCACCCGCATCCCGATCAGGGCATCGATCTCGGCCGCCACGCGCCCGAGGTCGAGCGAGTCGTCCGCGTTCCATGCCGACAACAGCGTCGCCCAGTTACCACGGACGCGGTCGGATGGCAGAGGTTTCATGGCACTTCCTTTGTCACACGTAGCGCCCGGCTTCCAGCCCCGCGTCGGACATCGCCAGGATGTTGTCCGTGGGCACATCGGTTTGCAGCACGTGACAGGGCGCAAGGATATAGCCGCCGCCCTTGCCCAGGATGCCCAGGCGCCGCCGCACCTCGCCGCGCACCTCGTCCGGCGTGCCGCGCGGCAACAGGAACTGCGTGCAGATGCCACCGTGCAGGCAGATGCGGGTGCCGTACGTGTCTTTCAGAACCTGGGGGTTCATGCCCTCAGCCGCGGCCTGCAGCGGATCCAGGATATCCACGCCGATCTCGATCAGGTCCTCGATGAGCGGCCGAATCGCCCCGCACGAGTGGAACATGAACTTCACGCCGTGACTGTGCGCGAGATCGGCCAGCTTCTTCAGCCGGGGGGCGACGAATGTCCTGAACATCTCAGGGCTGACGATCAGCCCGCGCTGGGTCCCCATGTCGTCCGCCGCCCGCAGGATGTCGATGCGGCCCCGGGCGGCGGTCAGCATGCGATCGAAGTACGCCAGGTAGAAGTTCGTGAAGCGATCCATCAACCAATGCGCCATTTCCGGCTCGGCGGCCATGTCCACTAGCAGGTTGTCGATGCCTCGCAGGAAGGTGGCATGCTGGAAGACGCTGGGGCCGCTAGCCATGACGGCGAAGTCCTGCCACGGCTCGAGTCGCGCGGCGAAGTCCGAGAAATCGAACCAATCCGGACTGGGCCAGCGATGCCGCTCGAGGTCCTCGATTGACGCGGCTTCGGCCAGCACGAACTCGACGAAGCACTCTTCAGGACCGGTCGCCGTCTGCACGACCTTCTGCCGCCAGCCCCAGTAGTTCTCGCGCACGCCATCGCCCCGTTCGCTCGACAGCGGGATCGGTCCCCGGTACGGCGGATCCACGACGCCGCGCAGATCCACCATGTCGACGTGGAGGCGCTCCAGCAATTCGCGGTGCGTGCGCGTGCCGAGGTCACGGTACAACCGCTCGGCCACCCACTTGTTGGGCAGCAGGTCGATGGGTACCCGGTCCGGCTGGCCGAGTTGGACCGCCGTCATCACGCGTTCTTTCGAGTTCATGCTCTTGTCCTGCTTCTCGATTCTGTGCGCATCATTGGGGCATCGGATCGAGGAAGACCCCACTGATGACAGCGTTGTTGCCGGCGAGTTTGCGGACGATGACCCTCACCCCGCCGTGGATAGTCCAGCTCAGATACCGGCCCTGGTCGAACTGCTCAACCAGCTGCTTGTCCAGCTCCTGACCGGTTATCGCGTCAAGGATTTCGACGGTCTGCTTGCGGGCCTTGGTATCGTAGTCGACAACATAGAGAGTCAGTCGACGCGGGGCCTGTCCCGCATCGAGGGTAAATGTGACTTCCTCGCCGTACCGGCAGGCGGCGATGCGGTCTTTCCCGGTGGGCGGGTTGGCGAAGTAGGCCAGGGCACGGGGCTCGTCTGTGGCCTTGTTGTAGATCCACACCGCGCCTTCCGACCAGTTCAACCCCGCATAGGCCGGCAGCTTGGATTCGTGCCCAACCAACTCGTAGCCGTCAGAACCGGATGTGGCCTGCGTCTCCTTATCGCCCAAGAACGCCGCAGCCGGTTCGACTTTGCGAGTGACGACGTTCAAGCAGGTTTCCTCGCTGCGGAAAACGCTCTGGCCGGCCAGGATGGACTCCAAGACGAGGTAGAGTTTCCGGTTGTCCTGCTCAATTCTCGGCACGGTGAACATGATCGTCTTGGTCGCGTGAAAACCGGGCTCGATCTCGCAGGGGATCACCCCGCCTTTTACCGCTTCGGAGCCGGTCGCCGAGTCCCAGCGCGCCGTCCACCGCAGGGTGACCTGGTTGCCGGCGAGACCGCCGTTAAACACGTGCACGTCGCGCTCGACGGACCGTCCGGCAACCGCGGACGGGAATTGATAGGGCCATTCAGCCTGCCCCTTCTCGTGGCCGCGGGGCGGACCCGGGTTCTCCGCGAGCAGGCCGAGGTCCTGGATCAGATACGGGTGCAGGCTGCGCTGAAGGAATTTGACAATCGGCGAGTTCCAGCCGTCCACGCCATCAGTTCGGTCCGCGTGATTGTTGGCTTTCCACGGATGCCGCACGTGACTCATCCCCTCCAGAAGATTTGGCCAGAAATTGACCATGCTCCACGGCGCGAAGTGCGCCCAATCGTTCTGGCGGTACTTCCGCGCATTCACGGCAAAGCTGCCCAGCAGGTCCGTACCCCAGTCGCTTTCGCCCATGCTACGGATGCCCTTGCCGGCACCGACCTTGTCGATCGGGTCGTAATGTTGAATAAGGAAGGCATGCGCGCCGCTCGCCAGACCTTCCACCCGACCGGTGCCTTGGTGATGCGTTTCCATGACCAACGGGCGCGTGGCGTCGGCGGCGTGTGCGTCGTCAATCGCGCCGCGCCAAACCCAGTTGGCATCGCGCGGTTCGCGCGGTTCGTTGCAGATGGAGTAGCGCGCGACGGAGGGATGATTGCGCGCAACGCGGATCATGTCCTGCAACTGCCGGCCGAAGTGCTGACGGTGGAAGGTCGCGGTACGATTGCCCCATGAACCGCCCTCGGGAATCAGCATGTAGCCGGCTTCGTCGGCGGTATCCAGCATGGTCTCGGTCGGCACACTGGTAGAGAGTCGCATCGAATTGAAGCCTAGCCGCTGATAGCGCCTCCACGTTTCCGGGCAGCCTTTGACGTTGCCGTGCGGCCGCTGGAAGCATGGCGTCTCCGTCCAGCAATCGTACTCGCCGACCTGCCCGTAACTGTTGCTATCGCTGAAGCTGGTGTAACGGACGCCGTTGACCGTGTAGTGGAATTCCCCCTCACCATGCTCGACAAATCCGAACCGCTGACGTTTCTCCGCAACGGTCTTGCCGCCCTCGCGCAACGACAGATTCAGCCAGTGCAGCGTCGCTGCGTAATCTTCCCGGAACGGGATGTTGGGCCACCAGTAACTGTCTGAGCCGAGTGTCCACGGGATACCGGCCAGCGTCACCTTCACCGTTTGGCCTGCCGGTACTTCGACTTCCCGTCCGGGCACGGCCGGATAAGTCCACGATTTGCCATTCCAAGCCGAAAACGCACCGGCCAATTCGACGCGTCGGACGTTCCTGGTACTGTTGGAAATCCACACATCGCAAGCGATTTGTTTCTTCGCGACAGACGGTTGCACGAACACATCCGACACATACACCGCAGGCAACACGACGAGCCGGACGTACCCGATCAGGCCGTAGGCGAACTTTGTCTGATCGTTCCAATGCTTGGGACACGTCGAAGCACCTTTGTTGAAATCGAATGGCGCCGGCACGATGGGAGGCGTGCCGTAGTGCTGCTTCGTGTACGCCTTCACGCGAAGCCGATGAGTAGTGCCGGGCTCGGCGATGCCGGTCAGGTCGGCTTCGAACGGCGTCATCGGGCCGGTATGTTCGGTGATCTTCCTGTCGTCCAGCCAGACCTCGGCGCCGTAGTTGCAGCCGCCGAACTGAAGCGTCACGGTCCGGTCTTTGGCCTCCACGGGAATCGTGATCGGGCGTTCATAGACGACATGGTCCTTCACCGCTGCCGACGGTATCTGCGGCGACTGCTGATCCGAGTTCCACCCGCCCGCCGTGACCTTGATGGACCTCGCCGGACCGTTGTCGCAGCGAATAGTCCAGGCCGATTCGGAGGCAAGGTCGACGACCACCGAAACGGCGGGGTTGTCAGCAGCAACGGATAGTTCGTCCGCTGTCGCCGACGGCTTTCCGCCATCCAGCAACACCGGAGCGAACGTCGCATCCTGCACCGAGATCGAAGGCATCGCCTCCATGGAGTGTCCCGGCCCAGCCAACAGCGCCGCGAAACCGACCGCGATCGCCGTTTTCATTCCGATTGCCTGCATCACTCTGACTCCCGTGCTTTGAAGGCTCGCCCGTTCCGAATTCGCGATTGGGTCAGGGGCCGGAGGCGCCCTTCGCCCAGTCCGGCAATTCGCCATCGCCAGTCTTCTCGCCGCCCAGCACCCAAGCCAGGTTGAAACGGGCCAGGGTGCCGCCGCCTTCCGGGCCGCCCTCGTAGAGCAGGTAGATCCAGCCCGCGGACGGCGTGCCGGGACGGCCGGCATTCAGAGCGGAATACGCGAAGGCGCCCTCGAACACCTGCCGGCGGATCGGCCACGTGAGTCCCCCGTCGAAGCTGGCCCAGACGTGGCCGTTCTGGCGGCTGCTTGGGTGGACGATGTTGCTAAAGAGCAGGATGTCGCGGCCCAGCACCGGCAGGCGGACCAGGCCGCCCATGAGGCCGTACGTGGTGTTCTGGTTGCCGTCGGGCAGAACCTTGGACCGCTGCGCGTTCTGCCAGGTCGCGCCGCCGTCCCGACTCTCCGCCGAGTAGCGCCAGAGCGCGTCCTCGCCGCGCGGGGCCCAGTGGCGTCGCGTGTTGTAGTACAGCGTGCCGTCGGACAGCTCGGCGATGCAGGCTTCGCCGGTGCCCCATTCGGGAAACGGCTCGGCCGACTTCCATGTGTTCCCGCCGTCGTCGCTGAAGATCGCGCTGGTGTAGTGGGTGCCGAAATCCTTCTGGTAGATCATCCGGCCATACCAGCGGGCGGGCCGGATCAACCGGCCCTTGAACTGACCGCGCCGGATCGTGATGCCGTGTTCGTTCATCGACAGGGCCAGCACGTGCCCGAGCGAGTTGGGATGGAGCGTGAACGGTTGCTCCGCCCAGGTTTTGCCGTGGTCCTTCGAACGGAAGAGGTGCGCCCGCGCGGGCGGGTGCTTCTCCTCGACGAAGGCGAGCAGGTCGCCGGAGATTTCGTCCACGGTGAAGCCACCGCCGATGATTCCCTTGCTCAGCTCCGTCTCGTCCTGCCAGGACTTCCCGCCGTCTTCGCTGCGCCGAATCCGCACCCGGTCCACGCCCCAACCGGCGATGACCGTACCGTCCAAGGCCACGACGATGTTCGGCAAGCGACTTCCTTGGAAGATCTGCGTCTGTTCGAATGCAGGCTTGCCCAGGAACAGGTCAACCGCCTTCTCGTGGAAGTCCGGCGACCTGAACACGTCGTTGCTCCAGTTCCAGTCGTAGTCCGCGCAGGCCAGGAAGTCGGGCGGTTCGACCAGGTGGCCAGACAGCTCAAAGCGCTCGATCGTCATGCGGTTGCGATGGGGCCGGAAGCCGATGCTCCGCACCGCGGCCGTCCAGCCGTCCAGCCGCACGATTTCGCGGCCGTCGATCAGGAACCGCGTAACCGCCCCCGTGCGCGCCACCTCCAGGTCAAACCAGGCCTCCGGCTTCATCGCGAGGTCCGCCGCGCCCGGGGAGAACGCATGCCCCGCGAAGAGCGACCCTTCGAGGAAGAGGTTCCGGGCGCCGCGTCCGTCGAAGCCCAGATGGCTGTCGTTGAGCGTGAACGACGCGGCTGTCGCCGCAACCTGGTCCAGCTTCAGCCGCGCCGCGATCCGAAAATCGCCCGGGCCGAGGTCCTTCGCGGACAGGACTGCCCGCGCCCCGGCGGACGAACGCAGCCCGGTGGCGGCGCTCGCCCAGCCCGCCGCGTCCCGCACCGCCATGGCCTTGCCGCCCTGAACGATGAAAAGCGTAGCGGCCGCGCGGAGGTTCGCGGCCGCCGCAATCACGGCAAGCCCCGACATGAACGCGACCGCTATCCTTGCCGCTCGCTTCATGGCTTCGCCCCCTCAGCCGCGCCGCGCGCCGCGTCCGCGTTGCGCCGGTCGTCGATTTCTGCCAGCCTGAAGCGAGTGCTGACGACCGAGTGTCTCTCCGTTCCCTCGCGATACTTGATGTACGTCGTGGCGACGATGGTTCCGTCCGGCAGCCGTTCCATGCCGGGATAACCGCAATCGCCGCCGGCGAAGCTGTGGAGGAGTTTGACCCGATACTGGCCCGGACGGCCCAGCCGGATGTCGTCGTAGGCGCCGACCCAGGCGACGAAGTGGCCCTTGGTCGGGCTGCCCGGGGCCTGGTCGCGGAAGGCGATCACCAGCCGCCCGTCAGGGGCGTACACGCCCATGTGCCGGTCGCCGGTCAGACCCCACGGCGTATCGACGGGCAGGGACCACGTCTGTGCCTCGTCGCGGCTGAACATCATGAGGCTGCGGCCCGTGTGGGTGTTCTCGCGCATCAGGCAGCAGAGCTCGCGGTCGTCCGGCGAGCGGAAGGCGAAGGGCTCGCAAGGGTTCTTGCCAGCGACCTTCGCCACGACGCGCGGCTCGCTCCACGTCACGCCGCCGTCCGCTGTGACGGTCTGCAGCACCTCCAGCGGCGTGCGGTCTGCGCCCCCCGGCCCCCGGTGGTAGAGGCCGGCGTAGCGCCCGTCCGCGAGGCGCACCACCGAGCTGAACGTCATGACGCACGGGAAGCCCAGCGGCGGCATCTCCGCCCAGTGCTCCCCGCCGTCCTCGCTGACGATGCGCGGCATCTGTGGCTGCGCCGCGAAGACCCATAGCCGCTCCGTGCCGCGCGGGTCAACCAGGCGGTAGATGCTGGGGCAGTTGCGGTATTTCCGGAACGCGGCGGGCAGCTGGTCGTCGAGCCGCGTCCACGTCAATCCGCCGTCGCCGCTGCGCGCCAGCGGGCCGCACGGGCCGCCGTGACCGACCGACCAGACGCAGAACAGGGTTTTGCCGTCCGGCATCAACAGCGTCGTGGGATGACCCTGGTATATCGACCCCGTGCCCGCGGCAACGACCACGTGACGGTTGGTATCCGCGGATATGTCCACGACCGGCAGGCGGCCAGGCTCGACCGTTGCCGTCAGCGTGTCCAACGGGAAACGGCAGAACACGATCGCCTGGTAGGGGCGCTCCGGACCGCCCTCGTAGAGGCAGGCGATCTGCCCGTCCGCCAGCACGGCCAGATCGGAATAGGCGCTGGGGCCGGAATGGAGCACGCGGGAGACCGGCCAGGTCCGGCCTTCGTCGAAGCTGGCGCGAACGGTCATGTTGACGCGCCCCGCCGGACTGGCGGGGTTGCTGAACAGAACCACGCCGTCCCGGCCAGCCGCCGGCCAGCGGCAGCGCTCGACGGCGGCCTGGCAGATCGGCTCGACCAGCGCCTCGTCGTACCGCTGTTCGCCCCACGTCAGCCCGCCGTCCGCGCTGACCGCCACCTGCCGATTCTTCTTGGCGCGGTCGTAGTTCCGCATATTCAGCATCAGTTTGCCGCCAGCCAGCTCCACGACCTCGCACTCGTTGACCTGGTGCTTGGGCGTCGAACCGCCGAGCTGCCAGCATTGCCCGTGGTCGTCCGAATAGATGACGTGCGAGTAGTAGTGCTGCGTACCGGCCTCGATGTGATCGCAGGGGATGACGAGGCGGCCCTTGTGCGGACCGTTGGCGAGCTGGATGCCGCTGCCCGGCCCGGTGGCGTACCAGGTCCAGTTCGTGAGCTTCACAGCGGCCGTGATTTCGACCGGTTTCGCCCACGAGGCGCCATCGTCCGTCGAGCGGGTGACAAAGACCCGGCGCGTGTCCTTGCTGGTTCCAGCGATAATTGCGCCCTCATGGTCGTCGCCGCGATTCCACGTGGTCAGCAGCCAGATCGTGCCAGTGTCGCGATCCGCCACCGCGCAGGGATTGCCGCAGGTGTTGCCGGCATTGTCCCAGACGACCTGCTGACCGCTCCACGTCTTGCCGTGGTCGCGGGAGCGCTTCACCAGCAGGTCGATATCGCCCGCGTCACCCCCGGAGATCTTCCGCCCCTCGCAGAAGGCCAGCACCGTGCCTGGCGTGGTGACGGCCAGCGCCGGGATGCGATAGGTGTGATAGCCGTCCTGCCCGCTCACGAACAGGGGCTCGCCGAAGGGGCGGGACGGCGGAGGCGGAGTGACCAGGTTCCCCTCGACGGTGAAGTGCGCAATCGTCATTCGGTTGCGCCACGGCCGGAAGCCGATCCGCTCCACGGCCCCGTTCCACTGCTCCTTGCGGGCGATCTCCCGGCCGTCGATAAGGAACCGCGTGACGCTCTGCTCGCGGATGGCCTCGAAGGTGAAGGCCGCCCCCGGTTTCACCACTCCCTCGGCCGGACCCAGCAAACGTGCCGGACCGCCGAAGAGCGGGCCTTCTACGAAGAAGCGCTGCCCGCCCCCGTCGAATCCTAAATAGCTGTCGGTGATGACAAATGCCGCCGCCGTGCCGTCCAGGCGTTCGAGCTTCAGCCGCGCCGCGATGCGGAAGTCGCCCGCGCCAAGGTGCTTGCCGGCGTAAAGGAACCGCCCGGTCCCCGACGCCGCGAGGCCGCCTCCGACTTCCTCCCAGGCGGCGCCGGCGTATTGCACGGCAACCGCCCTGCCGTCCCGGACCACGACAAGCGCTTCGGCCGCGAGCAGGCGGGTGCAAAGCACGCACGCGACGATACAGGCAATCGCAGCCCGGGCCCTCACTTCACCCACTCGAAGAAGCCCAGCGCATCGAGCCTGGCGTGAAGTTCCTTCACCTGTTCCGCGGTGAGCGTACCATTGGGCAGGCGCGCGGGACCGACGTCGACCCCGAGCATGCCCATCACGGCTTTCGCCGCGCCCATGTAGCCGTAGCCGATGAGCAGCTGAATCAGTTGCACGGAGCGGAACTGCTCCTCGCGCGCGGCGGCCAGGTCGCCCGCCCGGAAGGCCTCGATCAGCCGCTGATAGATCGGCCCGCCGAAGTTGTAGCTGCTGCCGACCGCGCCTTGCGCGCCCAGCGCCAGCGCGGCGAGGAGCCACTCGTCGGTGCCGTAAGGCACGTCGAAGCGGCCAGCCCCCGCGCGCAGGCAGAGCTGGTAGGACATGAGGTCCGAGTTCGTGTACTTGATGCCGGCCAGCGTGGGGATGCGGGCTGGCGCCTGCGCGAGGAAGTCCGGCATGGAGAAGTTCGTTCCCGTCATGCCGGGGATGTCGTAGAAGTAGAACGGCGTGGACGGCGCCCCGGCGGCGATCCCGGCACAGCAGTCGATCAGCGCGTCCAGATTCCGGGGTTTGAAATAGCTGGGCGTCACCGCGGCGATCGCGCTCGCGCCGAGCTGCTCCGCCTGGGCGGCGAGCGTCCGGGCGTCGGCGAGACAGTTGGAACCTACGTGGACGACGATGCTGAGCGGCGTGCCGCGCGCCACCTCGAACCACCGTTGCGCCAGTCGCACGCGCTCGTCGAGGGTCAGCGAGGGCGACTCGCCGGTGGTGCCGCCGATGAAGGCGAGCGTCAGGCCGTGCCTCAGATAGTGCTCCGCCTGCTTTTCGACAATCGCCAGATTCAAAGCGCCCTCCGCCGTGAACGGCGTGTGCGCGGCCACAACCAACCCGTGCATCCGCATGTGGACATCTCCTGTCTGTCGCTGGCCCCGATCCCCGCCGACGGGGAATGGGAGCCGGCTGCCTGTGTTGTCAGGTTCCAGGGCGATCCACGCCCTGCATTGTGAAAACCGTGAGACCGGTCAGATCGCGCGGCCGGGCTGCGAGCACGAGGCTGAGCAGGTAGCCGCCCGCCACACACACCAGGAACCCGACGGCCGAATACGCGAGGAAATGCAGCGGACTGTGCCACTTGAGGGACAGCATCACGACCACGCTGAGCAGCGCCCCCAGCAGGGCGCCGCGGCCATGCGTGCGCCGGGTGAAGATGCCGAGGGCGAACAGCCCGGCCAGGGCGCTGACGGCCATGCCTTGCAGGCCGAGGAACGCATCCCAAGCGTTGTAGATGTCGAGCCGGGTCATCAGCAGGGCGCAGCCGCCGCCCACCAAGCCGGACAGGACGGTCACCACCTTGGCCGTCCGCAACCGGGCGAGATCGGAAGTAGCCGGCTTCAGGCGCGCCTGGAAGTCGACGACCCAGGCGGTCGCGATGCTGTTGAGACTGCTGGTGGGCTGGGCGGCGGCGAAGATCGCCGCGACGACCAGCCCGGCGAAACCCATCGGCAACTCGTTGACAATGAACAGCGGGAACACCTGGTCGCTCTTCGTCAGCGTCGGGTCGAGCCGCTCGGGGTGGGCACTGTAGAACGCGAACAGCGCCGTGCCGGCGGCGAAGAACAACGCGGTGCTGGGCAGGCACATGAGGGCATTGGTCCAGATGGACTTGGCGGCCTGCCGGGAGTCCTTGGTGGCGACGAAGCGCTGCACGACGTCCTGCCCCGTGGTGTAGGATGCAAGATTGGTGAACAAGTTGCCCACCAGCACGACCCAGCCGGTTGCCACGGTCAGATCCCAGTCCCAGCGCAGCCCCCCGAACAGCTTGTTCTGCTCGTGCGCGACCTTCACCATACCGGCCAAGCCCCCCGGGGTGTCGCGCAGCGCGAAGAACAGGACGGCAAACGCACCCGCCAGGAGCATGATCGTCTGCGCCACGTCGGTCCACACGACCGACTCGAGTCCACCCTCAAACGTCATGAGAATGCAGATGCCGCCGACGATCAAGATGCACCACTCCATGGCGAAATTGCTGACGGTGGCGAGCGCCAGCGCCGGCAGGTAGAGCACGATCGCCGTGCGCCCGAGTTGAAAGAGGATGAACGAAAGGCTGCCGAACCAGCGAGCCCCGAGGTTGAAGCGCCGCTCGAGGTACTCGTACGCCGAGGTGATGTTGAGCTGCCGGAAGAACGGCAGGTAGTACCGGATGATGATGGGCGCCAGCGGCGCGAGCGTCAGGATCCCCAGCGAGAAGGCCCAGTCGGTCGCGTACGCCTTGGCCGGGATGGACATGAAGGTGAGCGAGCTGAGCATCGTGGCGTAGATGCTGATGCCGGCTGCCCACCACGGGATGTGCTGGCCGCCACGGAAGAACTCCTCGCTCGAACCCTTACGGCCCACGCGCCAGGCAATGCCGAGCATGAGAACCGGGTAGAGCGCGAACGTGGCGTAGTTCAGCCAGCCGAACGCCCGCCGGTTCCTGACCGACGCGTAGGCGCGCACGTTGGGCGAACGCACGCCGGGCCGCATTTCGCCGCTGGGCACCACCAGGGAACCGTTCCATGTGACGGCGGGAACCGTGACCCGCGCGCAAGGCAGCGACGCGAACCGAGCCCACGTATCCGTCACCAGATCGTATGCCAGCAGGCCGGGGTTGAAGCCCGGATGCTCAAGAGCGGGCTCGAAGCCATACCGCGAGCCGTCGTCACAACCCATCACGAACAAGTGGGACGCGCCGACCGCCGGCAGCGGCGCAGGTGCCGCGGCGATCGGGTACGGCGCGCGGGCGAGCGACCGCCAGGCGCGCGTCTTCGGGCTCCAGGCGTAGGCGTCCCGCAGGTAGCTGCGCCGGGGCTTGCCGGCCTCATCGGCGGACAGGGCGACACCGCCCACGAGCACGAACTGGCCCGCCTGCGCGCCTCCGGCAGCCAGCGAGCGCGCCGGGCCCGGCCACGCCGGCAGGGGCATCCAGGCGGCCGTCCCGGACAGGTTCAACATCCAAACGTTCGTGATGGCTGCCGTTGCGCCCGGCGCGGTCTCTCCGCCGGCGACGAACACCGTGTCGCCCGCGATGGCGCCGGCGGCATTCGCCACGGGCAGCGGCAGGGGCGGCAGAGGTTCGGTTTCCAGCCGGCTGCCGTTCCAGCGCAGCAGGAAGCAGTCGGCGTAGTGCCGGTCGGCGTCGCTGCCGCCGGCCACCAGGATGCCGCGCGGCGTGGTCAGACTGACGGCGTAGGCCAGCGGGTGCGGCAGCTTCTGCCCGGAAAGCCAGTTGGTGGCCCCCGCCGGCAGGATGAAGGCCGCGTCGTGCCAGACCTTCTTGCCGCCTGCCCACGGGAAGCCGCCCGGAAAGTTGGCGCCGCCTGCCACCACCAGCGCATCGCCCGACACGCCCGCGACCGGCCCCGCGACACCCAGCGCATCGGGCAGGTCAGGCAGGGCGGACCAGGAGAACGTGGTCGCCTCTTTGGCACTCGGGTCGGCGACAGTGGCCGATGGCCGTTCAGCCCCGGCCCTGGAGGACTCGCCCCCCCACGCACGCAAACCCCCGCAGTCCGTCAAGACACCAACCCACAGCAGGGTTGCCAGTCCGCCGCCCACTCGCATGTGCCAAGTCGTCCTCATCGTGCTACATCCCGCTTGGTTGTCCCTGTTCGCTTCCGCGCCGGCGGTCGCCCTGCCGTGTCCCCACGCAACATTTTCCCCGCGGCGGGAGAGTAGCGCAACACAGGGCCGTCGTGCGTCAGCGCACGATGACGACTGTCCCCTGGCCGGATAGCACCTCAAGTACGAGATCCGCGTTGGCGCTGTCGAGCGCGAGTCTCACGGGCAAACCGTCAACCTGGCCGCGCAGGTCAGCGGCATCGAGGGAGTCGCCCGCGTGGAGCGTGGCGCCGTCGACCAGCACATACCGCTGGTTCGGCGCGAAGTCCAGCGCGGACGTGAGGTCCAGGTCGCTGGCGCCCAGCGTGCCGGCGCCGATGTTGAGCTCGCCGCCGACGATCGCCTTGTCGGCAGGAGAACCCAGAGTGCAGACCAACCGAGCGCCGTCCTGCAGCGTCAGGGCCGTGCACGTCAGCGTGCCGATGCCCGCGCCGGGGGAGAGTGCGCCGCCGCTCTCGACCGTGACCGCGCCCACGCTGCCGCCGCCGGCCAGGGTGGCGAGGTTCTTCACGGTGACGGGGCTGCCGCTGTCCAGGGCGCTGTTAACCTTGAGCGTGCCGCCACTGATCGTGGTAGCGCCGGTGTAGGTGCACGTGCCCGTGAGCGTCAGCGTGCCGGCGCCGGCCTTGTGCAGGGCGAGGATG
The DNA here is from genome assembly GCA_964402115.1 of uncultured Victivallales bacterium. GTDB lineage: Bacteria > Verrucomicrobiota > Kiritimatiellia > UBA8416 > CAYOBW01 > CAYOBW01. Next base: position 40,694 of record CAYOBW010000009.1, on the reverse strand, counting down.
CGTCCGGCGTTGGCATTCAGCAGACTGCCGCTGTAGGTCGTATCGCCGGCCTGATCGATCTGGAGCGTGCGGGGCGTCGTTGCGGGTTCGTAGTTGATGGTGACCACGCCGTTGCCAGATAGTGAACTGAAGGTGGCCGTGCCGCCGGCAAAGGCCTGGGCCAGGGTGACCTGGGCGGAGGCTCCCACCGCGAGCCCCGGTTTGCCGTCCTCGGATGTCGCGGTGTGGAAGACGACATTGCCGGCGTCAACCTGATACACCCCGCTGAAGCCGTTCGCACCGTCGAGGATGAGGGCACCGGCGCCTGTCTTGCCCATGGAACCGGCGCCATCGAGCTTGTTGGCCACGGTCTTGTTGCCGGAAGCCACGCTCCATTCGACGACGCCGGCGCCGTTGACGGTCACGGTGCCGGTGCCCAGCGTACCGGAGCCGCTGACGGTGATGCTGCCCGCGTTGACGGTCGTGCCGCCGCTATAGGTGTTGGCGGCAGTCAGCGCGAGAGTGCCGAGCCCCGCCTTGGTCAGCGCGCCCATCATGGTGTTGTTCACGCCGTCCTTGATGACCGTGCTGATGGTCAGGTCGGCGGCGCTGCTGCCGGTCACATCGGCTACGTCGAAAGTGGTTATGCCCGTGTCGTCGCTGCCGTTGCCAACACAGACCCAGCCGGTCCCGCCCGTGCCCAGCGCGATCGTCGATGGCGACGTGCCGGATACCGTGACCGCGCCCTTCAACTGATAGGTGCCATAGGTGGAGAAAGGCTTGGTGACTTCCAGGAGCGCGCCGTTCCTCAGCGTCAGGTCCGTCAGCATGGTGAGCGCGCCGTTCGCGCCCGTGGAGCTGGTCACCGTCCCGCCATCGACGACAACCCGGGTCGCGGACGTCTGGCCCAGCGCGCCCATCGAATTGCGGTAGACGAAGCGCAGGGTTCCGCCCGCGTTCACGTCCACGGTGCGCGCTCCCGTTAGCTCGAACAAGCCAATGGACGACTCGGCGCCGCCCACCTGCAGCACACCGCCGTTGACCGTCGTGGCCCCGGTGTAGGCGACGCCGTTGCCCGCGCCGCCGAGGATCAGTGTGCCCACGCCGCTCTTCGTCAGCGCCAGGTAACGACTGGACCCGCCGTCCGCGAGGACGCCCGCGAAGGTTGTATTCGCGCCGGGCTCCACGTTCAACGTTCGGACGCCGGTCGTCGCGCCGTACTGCGGATTGACCGTCCCCGAACCGGTCAGCGCCATGACCGTACCACTCGCGCCGACAAAGGGTGTGCCCAGCGAAAAGTACGCGCCGGCGTCAATGTCGAGGGTTGGCTTCCCTGCCAACGCGTCGATGTGGCTGGCCGCCAGCTTGCCGGCCTGAACGTCCAGCGTGCCGCTGAAGCTGTTGGCGTAGGTCATGTTCGCTTCGCCCGCGGCCTGCTTGGTGAGGGTGCCGGCGCCGGAAATCGGGTAGCTGAGCGTGGTGTTGTTGCTGCGGTTGACAATCAGATTGCCGCCGGAGCCGATCGTCACACTCGCAGCCGAAACCGCACCCGCCGTGCTGTTGTTGCCCAGTTGGAGCGCACCGTTGTTGACGGCGAGGACCCCCGTGAATCCGGTGCTGTTGGCGGTCAGGATCACGGAACCGGCGCCTTCCTTGGCCAGGGTCAGTGCGCCGCTGCAGGTGACCGCCGCGCTGCAGGTCAGCGTGCGGCCGCTGCCCACGTTCCACGCCTGACTCGATCCGACCGTCACGCCGTTGCCCAGCGTCAGGTTCTGTCCCGTCGCCGCGATGGTGATGCCGCTGGCTCCCAGCGTCAGCGTCCCGGCGCCGGTGATCCCGATGGCGGTGGCCGCTCCCTGAACGTCGATGCCCAGCCAGCCCGCCGAAGTGGCAAGCGTCAGACCTGCGCCGAGCGAGGTTGAAGTCCAGGTCGCGACGTCGGACGCCGCAGGCACGGGACCCGCGCCGGCTCCCCAACTGGCTGCCGCCGCAAGGTCCGTGCCGCTACTGTACTTGTCCACGGACTGTGCCCGTACCCCGGTTGCAGCCCACACAGCCGTCACGACGACGACCAGTGCCCGGGAGACGGACGATCGAGGTAACGCCTTCATGGTCGGATCCTCCTTTTCGCGCAGAGAGCCTGTTTGGTCCTCTCCGGGAGCCTAGCAGCCGCAACAGCGCGGAATATAGTTGTCACTTTCGCATATATATGTACTGTTTTTAGCCGTCTCGTGATTGGGGAGCATCGGGCCATGAAACCACAACGCCGCGTGCTGCTGTCCCTGAGCTCCTACCTGGTGGACATTCACCGCGGGGTGGCGCGCTATGCCAAGGAGCGCGGGTGGCTGCTGCACGCGGACATGGCGTTCGACGCCGAACTGCCGTGGGGGTGGCAGGGCGACGGGGTCATCACGCTGCTGGGCGCCGAGCCGGAAGAAGTACGGTTTGCCCTGCAGATGAAGTGCCCGGTGGTGGACCTGGCGCTGAGCAGGGCGGAAATCCCGCTGCCGCGTGTCTCTGTGGACAACGCGGCAGTCGCGCGGCTCGCCGCCGAACACTTTCGCGAGCGCGGGTTCCGGAACTTCGCGTACTATGGGCGCTATGGCCTGGGCGTGGATCTGCGCCGCCGCCAGTGCTTCCAGGAGAGCCTGGCAGCGCAGGGCTTCGGCGTGACCGTGATGGGCTGGGAGCGCGAGCGCGGCCGGCAGCCGGACACCTGGACCGTACGGCGGCAGTGGCTGGCCCGACGCCTGCGCCCGCTGCCGAAACCCCTCGCGGTCTTCACCTCGCGCGACAAGGACGGAGCCGAACTCATCGAGGTGGCGCTGGCGGCCGGCATGCATGTTCCGGAAGAGGTGGCGGTTCTGGGGGTCAACAACAGCGAACTGGTGTGCGACTTCCTGCCTGTCCCCCTTTCGAGCATCGACGTGGGCTGGGAACGGATCGGCTACGAAGGCGCCGCCCTGCTCGACCGGCTGATGCGCGGCGAGGCGCCGCCGCCCGAGCCCATCCTGCTTCCGCCGGTGGGGCTCGTCACCCGCCACAGCACGGATATCCTGGCGGTCGAGAACCTCGATGTCGCCCGGGCCCTGCGCCACATCTGGCTGCATTACGCGGAGGCTGGGCTGGGCGTGCCGCAAGTGGCTGCCGCAGTGGGTATGTCGCGCAGCCGCCTGGACAAGGCCTTCCACCGGTGTCTCCAGCGCAACGTGGGCGCGGAGATCCGCCTGCTGCGACTGCGGCGCGTGAAGGAGCTGCTGCAGAACTCGCACCTGACACTGGAGGCCATCGGGCGCGCGGCCGGCTTTGCGACCCAGCCGCACTTCTATCGCGCGTTCCGGGAGGCCGAGGGCCTGACTCCACACGCCTACCGGCTGCACCAACGGCGCGAACGCCGCGCCAGCGAGCCGGCGAAACCGCGCGCGCGGGGGGAGTCGGCGGCAAAGGGTTGACATCAGGCGGCGCCTTGGCGAGCATAGTCTCGACGATGGTCAGCAGCGAGGACGGCGACGAAACGAGCATGAAAGGCAACATGAGCACGGCAGACCCTCAACACAGACGCTGTCCTGTTTCGCGTTTGGCCGGATTCCTGCGGATGGCGCTGCGCCCGGCAGCGTGCATGCTGCTTGCCGTTCTCATGGCCGCAGCCGTACCCGAGGCACAAGGCAAGGGCAAGCCGGGCGGCAACCGGAAACCCCAGCCGCAGAAGAGTGGAGCGCCCAAGGGGCAACATCTGAAAGGCGGCCCCGGGAAGGCAGGCGGCAAGGGCAAGCAAGGTGTGCAGGGCAAGAAAGGCAAGCAAGGCGGAGGCGGCAAGCAGAGCAAGGCAGGCGGAAAGGGTTCGAAGAAAGGCAGCGGAGGGGGTGGCGGCGGTGGCGGTGGCGGCGGCGGCGCCGTCATTCGCGGCGATGTGCTGGCGTGGCTCCTGGCGCACAACTCGGGACTCGACAGGAACTTTCTCGACAGGGACCCGCCGGACAGAGTCATCACGCTGCCGAACGGACAGACGGCGCCCATTTACAAGTTGAAGCAGTTTCTCGACGTGAATTTCCGCCTCACCTTCTTTGCGAGAAAGCAGGAGAAAGGTTCGGATGTCGTGCCCGTGATGGAGAACCGGCTGAGGAAACTGATGGCGCTGCCGCAGTTCCAGGATACGGTCAGAACCTTCAGGGGCGAGTACAGGATCAGCCCGAAGGGCCGGGTCTCTTCACAGGAGGCCTACAATCATTTCCGGAACGTCAACCGGCGCCTGGGCGTGACAGCCGGCAAGCAGTACCATGCCCCGGTGGGTGGCGGCGGCGGCATAGCAGCCCCGTCGTGGGCGGTCTGGAAGGCGATGAACCTCTTCTTTCACGAAGCGTGCCATTGCATCGGCATCGGTCACAACTCAGGCGGGTTGTCGGGACCCATTGCCGGCAGGCTGCGGCAGTGGGATCGCAAGAAGCTGTGGAACTACAACACGATCGATCTCAACGGGCTGAACGTTCCCTGAACCCAATGTGGGCTTTGCCCACAACCATCACCCCGTCCCTCTCCCAGTGGGAGAGGGCGGAATTATCTTGTTTTTCTTCGCCGTAGCCGGGGTTAAGGCACTAACGCTTTTCCAGGTTCACTCCCCGGCGCCTCGCCGCTGATCCGCAGGAAGCGGTGGAATCCCGACCGCGGACTCCCAGGTCGGAACGGGACGGAAGTCGGGCTGGCCCTTGTCTTGTATGTTCCTTACAGACGAGGGTGACAAACACGCGGAGAACAGCGCGGCCATTCATTTTCACCTCCGCTCACCTTACACCTTCACGTGGTGGAGACTCCGTTGCTACTTCCACGCTGATTTCATTTCGTGGGCCGTGAACGACTCGAGTGTGAGGGTCCCTCTCTCGGCCGTCAGCGCGATCTTGCCCAGCGGCTTGCCCCGATCGCCGCGGCCGCTGGTCTTGAAACAGGCGCCGGCGCCCCCGATCAGCTCGTACATCGGGCGGTCCACCAGCACGCGGAAGGTGACCCGGCCGTCCTTCATCTTCAGCGGCATGTCGTCGAGTTTCTCCGCGCCGAAGTCGTACGTCGCTGCGCTGCCGCCGAAACGCAACACCGCCTGCGCTGCCGTTCCTTTCTTCACGCTGACCACGATATCGAAGAGCTGATCCTCGACGTCGAACTCCACCGCCGGCGCCTCCGCGGTCAGCTCCTTGTTGGCGACCGACTTCGCGCCCGGCTTGCGCAGCGTCTCCAGCTCCTTGATCGGCGTGGCGAACATCCGGATCCCGTCCACGGTCGTGCGCAACGTCAACTCGGTCGGCACGCTGAACGTCTGGTTGAACGGCATGCCGGGCATGTCGATCCGCGCCCAGCCGACCTGCACCACGCGCCCGCCCGGCGCGCCGCTGAAGCACTGCGACGCGTAGTACGGCCCCCAGTGGACCTGGCGCTTACCCTCGTGCTCCGGCGTGAACGTCTTCCCGTCAAACTGCCCGATCGCATATCGGGCGTCTGCGGCAAAGATGACCCACTTCTTTTTGGCCGGGTCGTTACTTGTCACGCCGGAGTCGGACGAAGGCGGATCCACGGGAAGCTCGAAGATCTCCGCGCACTCGAAGTACCCGGGGAGGCTGCTGGCATACTCCCATGTCTTGAGGTCTTTGCTGGTGTAAATGGCGATGTTCCGGCCGATCGGGTTACGCTCGTCGTACACGGCGATCACCCAGTGCTTCCCGGGCTCGTACCAGATCAGCTTCGGGTCGCGCCCGTTGTGCTTGATGACGGGATTGCCTTCGTAGTACGTCCACGACTTGCCCCCGTCGGTCGAGTAGGCGAGGCTCTCGCCGCAACCGGTGTCGGTGAACGCCAGGACGAGCGTCTTCTCGCTGCCTTTCTGCCATCCGGCGGTGTTGTCCACGTCGACGTTGCCGCTGCCCGAGAAGCAGTTCTTGTCAGCCATGGACGGATGGCGATTGGCGACGTCGCCGCCGAACGGCCGAATGGCGTGGGCGTGCTCGGTCCAGTGCACCATGTCCGTGCTGGTGGCGTAGCCCCAGTACATGTTCTGCCACGGGGTCCCCCCGGGGTTGCTTTGCCAGAAGAAGTGGTAGCGGCCGTCGTGGTAGAACATCCCGTTCGGGTCGTTGTTCCACCCCCGCATCTGGCTCATGTGAAACTGCGGGCGCAGCGCCTCGCTGTAAAGCGGTTGCAGGTGACGAAGCTGGTCCCCGCACTCGATCATGCCCGCGATCTCCGGCGCCGCCTGGACCGCCATCCGGGCCGTCTTGCCAACGTACTCCGACAAATCCAGCCACCCCCACCAGTCAATGGAGTCCTTGTCCGGCGCGAAGTCGCAATCCAGGTTGTGCACGAGCTGCTCGCCGACGTGAATGGTCAGCCGGCCCCGCTTCCCCTTGTTGGAGACCGGGAAGAGCAGGTACTTGCCGGCGACCTTGAGTTCCCGGGCGTTCTCCAGCGGCGGCGCGGCCTGCGCGCGGCGGGCCAGCGGCGGGCGCTTCTTCGCGGCCGTGTCGCTCTGGACAATCTGGTCCACGTTGATATGGCCCCAGCCGCCGGACGCATCGTCGACGATCTGGATGACGGCCTTCTGGCCCTTGAGCTTCTTCACATCCCACGTCTCCCAGTCCAGTGCCTCGTGGCCACCGGGTTCGGTGTTGAGACCGGCTGCGGAGTGGACGACTCTGCCATCCACCAGCAGGTTCACGCAGGTCTTGCCCGGGTAGCCGCCACCGCCGACGAGGAACTTGATGAAGTCCCGCTCGATGGTGAACGCGGGCGATGTGAGCGTTCCCGTGGGCCTGTCGCCGCCGAGGAAGCTGTTGACAAGGCCCTTGCCCTCGTAGCCCGAGACCTTCATCTGGCCACCGAGGTTACCCTTCACCGGCCCGCCGCCGAACGCCGCGCCGGCGGCCTTCCAGTCGCCATAGTCGGCGCCCTCGAAGTCGGCAACGACAAGATCATCCGCTGCACGCGCCGGATCAAGCCACAAGGACGCACACACGAACGACGTCACCACCACTGCCCGCGAAAACCCTCTGGTCATCATCTGGTTGTCTCCTTCGCTCACTTTGCGAACCGGATACGCCACTCCGCCGTCCCGGTCGCCGTCGGCGCCATCCGCACCGTGGCGGTCTCCTGCTGCGCGGCAACCTCGGCCTTCCCGCCCTGCACCTCGGCGTCACGGACGCGATAGCCCTGAGGCACATGGACCGTCAGCACATACGGATCGCCGGCGACCACGGCACTCTTGCCGGAGAGCACCTGCTTCCTGGCATCCCAGCGTTCATCCTGCAGATCGACGCCACCCTGCGAAAGGTGGCGGGTAGTCGAGAGGACCCACGGGCACTCCCGCGCCTCGCGGATAGCGAAGACCTGCATCCCGTTGTTCTCGTCCATCGCCGGGGCGGCGAACGATCCTTTCGCCTTTCCGATGAACTTCTGCGTCCAGAATTCGAAGATCACGTACTCGCGGTCCGCCTCCAGCCCGAGATCCGCAAACTTGACCTCCTGTGCCGGCAGGCCCTTGAGATCGAACTTCCACTCCGTCTCGCGCTTCTTCGCCCACTGGACGCGCGACAGCACCGCCCACCGGTCGAACGGCCGCTCGAGCTCCTGCAGCCACCAGGTGGCCGAGCCGTGGCCGGGGTCGTAGAGTTGCCCCGGCACGGTCGGCAGCACCGGCGCGCTGCGCTTCAGGCCTTCGATGTTGCGTTCGTCCTTGTACACCTCGACCTTGTCGCTGACCATGAGCACGCTCCCGGCGATGCTGCAGATGGCCGGGCGCACAACGGTCCGGACCGGCACGGGCGCGGCCTGGCCGAAAACCGGCATCATGGCATCCTCGTCCGTGAGCCAGGTTCCCAAGATGTCGCAGTGGTCGGGATCGTTGCGCCACAGCACGCCTTCGTAGGAGCTGTGATTGGCCAGGGTCTCGGGCTGGAAACCATCCCCCGCCAGCCGGCAGCCGTCGGCCAGGCCGATGACGTTGAGCCCCGGTCCCACGCCCCAGCAGTTGAGCATGTAGATGTCAGGCCCGAGTTCCTCACGGGCCGCCACATCCCAGTCGCGCAGCGACGCCTCGGGGGTCGAGTTGATCTTCTTGAAGTGATCCTCGCACTCCCTGTTCTTGTAGGCGCTCAGCAGGTCACCGGCGCCGTCGATCTTGACGTAGTCCCAGCCCTGCTTCTTGAGTTCGCGATAGGTCGGGCGCACCATTCCGTCGATCGCCTCGGGATTGCGCGTGTTGAGGACGTAGAACCCGTGAGCCGTGAACAGCGAGCCGTCGGCCTGCTTGACGAACCAGTCCGGATGCGCCCTGCCGATGTCAGCCACATGCGGGTCGCTGGGCCGATGGACGCGATGCACCCAGATGCCGCCCTGCATGCCGGCGCCCTTGATGCGCTTGAGCGCGTAATCCGCGCCGCCGGGGAACTTCTGGTTCCAGGTCAGCCAGTTCGTGGGACAGCTCCCATTGCCGATCTGGTACGTGTCGTCGAGCTGGATGTACCGGTAGCCGAAGTCCGGCAGCTTCTTCTGGCTGAACACATCCGCCAGTTCGTCGAGGGTCTTCTGCGTGAAGTCGTACTTGTAGGCCCACCAGGTGCAGTAGCCGGTCACCGAACCTTTCCACGTCTTGTAGGTCCAGGGCTCGTAGCAGGCGAAGTTCCGGTGCTTCTGATAGAAGCGGGGGCGGAACACCAGGTCAATGGCGGACCCACGGCACTCCCATGCGAACGTGAGTTCATGCTTGCGCGCTGCTTTCGGCTCGATGCGTGTCGCTCCGTCGCCCGGTCCGATCAGCACCCAGTCCCAGCGGCGGTCGTAGGTGGCGTTGTTGCGCAGGTTGCGACTGAGGCCCACGCTGTTGCGCACCAGCGGGAAGCGCCGCTGCGCTTCGCCCTGCGTCTCGGCGGGAAACGCCTCCACGCTGGCCGTGAGCGTGCCGCGTAGAACCAGCTTCACGCCGTCCTGCGGCTTGATGGGGACGAACCTCAGGCGCTGCTCGACCTTGTCCTTGGGACCGCCGGGTTCAGCCAGCTCCAGCCTCACCTCGTAGCCGGCCACGGCTCGTCCCGATGCGTCCTCGGCGCCCACCGTCGCCTCGAATATCTCGCCGCCGTGGTAGCGGAGGCTCAGGCTCCCCTTCCCGGCATTCCACGCCGCGGCCGCCGGCGCGTTGGGTGGCGGCTCGACTACCCGCTCCGCCGCGCCGCTCACCCCTGCCCCTGCCGTCACGAGAGCGACAGATAGAACCCCCCGTCTGCACACCAGCCAAGCTAGTCGCTTCACCATTACCCCCTGTGTTGGCCTGTCATATTCCACCCATTCGATGGGGAAGGCTATACGCAAAACTGCCTATGCGGCGGCGGGGAATTCCTCGACAACAAGGTGCATCTTGTTTCAAGACGTGCCGGGCGCGGGAGCCGCGTTCCTGTTAACGGTCGCCGGTCCACAGTCGCTCCGCTTCAGGGTGAACCGAAGGTGAACGAGTACGCCTTGGCGCGGCTCAATTCGAACCGGAGCCGAATCGCACCCGCCTCGATCTTTCGGTCCCACTGCAATTCCCCATCGGTCACGGACTGGACGATGGATTGGGCGGTGTTGAGGGCTTTGCCGTTCGGATCGACAATCGACACCTTGACCGACCCGCCCTCGGTGACATCGGCAGTGACGCGAATCGGTTGCCCGTCGGGGCGGATCGCGCAGGTCGTCACCACCGCCGGCTTGTCATGGTCAAGCGGTTCGTACCCGGCCCAGCCGTCGGGCCGCAACGTGGCGAGGCAAAGGAATCCGTCGCGCCAGGCCGTGTGCTTGCCGTTCGAGCCGCCGTAGTAGATGCGGATCTCGTTGTCGAGCACCACCGGTCCGGCCGCGGCATAGACGCAACCCCAGTCGTAATCCCCTTCGTTAGGCGAGTTGCCGATGAACGGCGTGCCCGGCTCGATGCGGTGCCATGTGATGGAGTCCGGGCTCCAGGCCAGTTCGGTATGCACGCGGTCCTCCCGGGGGCGGAAGACCGCCACCAGACCGAGATAGACATCCGCATAGCGGAATACCGGCATCGAGTACGCCTGGTCCTGCGCGTCGCCGCGCAGCACCTCAACCGCCTTGGTCCATTGCTTCAGGTCGGCACTTTCGGTGCGCCCGACGGTCCGCTGCTTGCCGTCCCGCAGCCGCACAAAGCCGACATAGCGCTTCAGCTCCGGCGCCCAGAGCAGGTTGTTATGGGTATCACCTTTGGAAAGAACCTCCGGGCACGGCAGCGGGGCGCCCCAGTGCAAGCCGTCGGCGGAAAAGCGCAGGGAATCCATGGCGTGAAACATCTTGTAGCGTTGCTGCGGATCGGGGTCGCGCGGGTCGTTGCAGACGCCGGCCCCGCGCGGGCCGCGCAATACCAGGTTGTTCGCCTTGTTCCCTTCGAACTCAACGAGGTTCAGTTCGGGTTTTTCCCATTTCAACCCGTCGTGCGACACCGCATAGCACACGCCCATCTCCCGGTTGCGCGGCGGCTTGTACGGCGTTACGTTCCGCTGCCCGATGGGCATGCCCTTGGACGAATGGTCCACGATGAAGGGACTGTACCAGCACTTGTAAAGCTTGTCGTCCCGGTCGTAGATCACATTGGCATACAGATTGTCAAAACGCTTCTCCCACGGCTTGTCCTCGCCAAACAGCGGGTTTGCGGGCTGCTTCTTCAACGGACCAACGGCCAGCTTCGCGTTGTCTGTGCCCTCGATGATACGGGTATCCAGCAGCAGGCATGTCGTCCGCCCGGCCAGAGCCGCCCCGGCGCTGCTGCCGGTGAACGCAAGTGCAAGCAAGGCGGAGATGGCCGAAATCCTGGCGGTTGGCATGATGGTCATGCTCTTCTCACGCGATTCCGCTGCCGGGACGCCAGGAATAGGCGCTTTGTCTTTTCATTTCACTGCAACCCTCGAAACGGTATTGAGTTGTGCGGACTTTCCGAGAGCCGGTTTCCCCTGGGTGGTTGATGTGACCAGGATCTCGAGTCGATTGCTTGCTGACTTCAGGCTGTCGGTAACGTCCAGCTCGAAGGGCGGCATCCAGAGCGTGTCATAGCGCCGGCCATTGAGCGTCACTTGGGCCATGACCTGCACCTGGCCGAGGTCGAGAAGAACCCGCTGGTCCTTGCCGAAACCCGCCGGCAGGTCGAAAGAGGTTTCCTGCACGATCGTGAACCCTCCGGCCTCCGTGCGGACGTTGTTCCACGGCCCGGCAATCGCGTAGGCCTGCGCCGCCTGATCGATCTTCACGCTTTTCTCCGAAGCATCACTCATCGTGAGGGCATACACACCCGGCTTTGCCGATTCCGCCATCAGAATACCTTGCTGGTCGTAGAAAAGCCCCAGCTCCGCGGGGGCGACGTCCTTCCCGCCGCAACGGACTGTCAGAACAGAGGGTTTGGCTGATTGTTCCCGGAACACGACAAAGCATGAATCAGCCCTGTCGTTCACGTTGATGCAAATCCGGGTGCCGTTCTTCTCCGCCTTGTACCGCGCCAGCGTGTGCGCCTCGCCGGTAACCGGATTGAACAGTTCCGGCACTTTGCCTGCCACGCGCAGGGTGGCCTCGAACGATCCGGTTCGTTCGAAATTGGAAAGGAAGAAGATCATGCCGTCGTCAAGCCGACGCGCCTTCCAGCGGATGCTGCAGGTCGTGTCCGAAACAATCGGCACGACGCCTGCCGCCTGCAACGTGGCAGCGGGAACCGGCACGCCGTCCACGATCCTACCTCCCGCCTTCTGAAGCTCGTCCAGCCGCTTCCGCACGTGGGGCCGGATGTAGTCGAGCTTGGGCATGGCCAGCAGCTTGTAGCGGGCAAGGATCTGCTTCGGATTTGTTTCGTCATAGACCACCCACTCGCCATTGACGACATGCACGGTCCTCAGCAGCGCGTCGGAGTTCATGTAGTCATAGTCATAACCACCCGGCACGGGATGGGCCGGGCCAGTCATCTGCGGGGCAAAATCGCCGATGTAGATGGCCGCATCCGCGACCGGTTCGCCCTGCTGAAGCATGTAGTTGACGCGTTGCAGGTACTTCACCCAGTCGCGCGACTGGACGAACCAGGGTGTATTGCGATGGAAGGCTGTGCCGAACCACGGATTCTTGCCTGGCACGCCGTCCCGGGGCTGATGCGCATAAACGTGCAGGAGCGTCTGGTTGATGCCCTCGCAGAAGAGCTCCTCGCCGCGCGCCTTGATGTTGTACGGGTGGTGGCCGAGGTTCAGGCCGCTGGTAAACGACTCGGCATAGACCCTCCGCTTGCCATAGATATGCGCACAGGAACTGGCGGCCCGGCACTCGATGGTACCCAATCCGCCAGTGGTCCAGAACTCGCCCCCGATTTCGTCGGAGTAGCTACCGTAAATCAGGAACTCGCTCGGGAAACCCCAGTGCCCGTAGTTCTCGCACCACATGGTCATATCGTGCTTGTGCGCGACGTCCCTCAACCCGCCCACATAGTACTCGGCGATCATGTCGGCCACGGTCCGGCGCAGATCCCACAGGAACTGGTCGGAAGTCCTGGCGCTGTCCACAACCCGGCCGGTCATGACGGGAAGCAGGGCAATGGGGTCGTAGCCGTTGCGCTTCCTGAATTCCGCCGCGAACCCGTCGGTCCAGTTCTGAGAGCCCATTTCATAGCTGTCGGCGGTAATCCCCTTGAACGCGGACCGTTCCTGGGGCGTCAACTGTTTCAGCAACTCGCCGAACATGGAATTGAAATGATACTCGATAAGCGGCTTGCTCATCTTGTCGACCTCGAGCCCGGTCGCCTCGGGCGGCGCAGGCGCATTCTTCTTGCCGGTGGTGATCATGCCGAAGTAGATGATCGTCCAATCGCCCGCCGGAAGCTGGCAGGACACTTTGCCGTCGGCATCGAGCTTCTCTGTCAGATTGATGAGGTCCGCTTGCCGTATCACCGTCGAGGCATCATCCGGTTCGACTGTCTCAGGGAAGATATAGGACTGCCAGGAGGGGCTCGGGTCGGGATGCATCCGGCCCATCTGCTTCTCGATGACCTGGGCAACCTTCGGCTCGGAGGTAAGCTCCACCGCCCCGTCGGGCAATCCGCAAGGACCCAGCTCGAACTCCTGCGCCGTCACCTCCTTGAAGCTGAAGGTTTCGATGCCGTCCGGCAGGAAGTCGGTGGTGGGATTCCTGCCGCCGGTTTGAATGTCGGCTACCAGCTCGCGCTTGCCATCGCGCAAGGCGAACAGCTTGGCGCCGACACTGCCCTTGACGATCAGCGCCCGGGCCTTGAATGGGGCTGTAGAACGAAAGTACATGGTGTTGTCGCCCGGCCGTTTGCCGGCCAGCCCCCATGGCCCGACGGATGCAGGGCCGAGCACGCGGGCGGCCTGCCAAGCTGCTGCATTCTCAACGTTGCTGCGCCAATCCTGGGTCTCGCTCAGGGCGGCTTGCCACGACGCGTCGGTGGCGACATGGGTTGTCTTCCCACCCTGGTCCTGCAATACGATGCTGGCAATGAGTCCTGCCGGCCCCACCTCGGCGTTACTGACCGCGATGGCGATGACATTGGATCCCGGCCTCAGGTGCGCCTTGATCGATACGATCTCCTGGACCTGCCAGTCGGCCCCACGCTTCACTTCCTGGTCATTGATCCACAAGACATAGGCGTTGTCCGCGGTCACGATGGCCGATGCGGCCTTCAGCGTGGCCGGGTCTGCCTGGATGACGCGTCTGAAGTAGCGCGTTGTGGCCGGCGCACTCCTGGCGCCATCCTCGGCAGGGTGCCAGATCCAGGACGCCTGCGCCAGCGACGGAGCGACATCGTTGCCGGGACGGGGAGAGGATACGAGTGTCACCGCCTCCTTCCTGGGAACCGCCACCACCGCGATATCCTGCACGACCGGATTGCCGCCGGATCGCACGACCTGCGCGAAGGGTCCGCCCTTGGCGGGAAACTCCGTCCAAGTGACCCGGCGCATCGATTGTTCCGGCTTGATCCACGGCCCGCCGGACTGGCTCCAGCCCGGTGCGTTGAACATCATGATTTCCACGCCCACCCGCGCCGCTTCCTTCAGCGCATGCCGCGTGAGCGCCGTCCACTCGGGCGACATCATCTTGACCGGACCGCCGCCCTCGATGTTGCCGATCATGGCCCGCCTGATCCCGACCTTCGCCATGGTTTCCAGGTCTTTCGTGATTCCGTCCACCGTGATGTCGCCGTTCAACCAGTACCAGTAACACCAGGGCTTGGTTTCATCCGGACCATTGCGAAACCGCGTGGCCAATTCGTCGGCGTGACCGGCCGTCACACACGTCATGCTGACAACAGCTTGTACAAGCACAAGCAACATTCCGGATCCGTATCTCATATATCCTTCTCCCTTCGCGTGTTTTCGACTCCTGCGTGCGAGGCCGAGTGACCGATTCAAGGCAATTCCCTTCTCCCGAGCCTCCTCAGCATACTTTCGTTACTTCCATCTGCAACAGCTTGCCGAGCTTCTCGATCTTGCCGCCGATGTGGCCGAGGCCAACCGCGCAGTGGTGCGCCGGGCCGTGACCGTTCCATGATTCGACGAACTTCCTTGCACCGATGGAAAAGCGGTAGCGGCTGTTCGTGTTGCCAATCTCCAGGATCGGACCGGGCACCGACGCTCCTTCGGCGACGAGCAGTTTGAGTCGGCCGTCCGCGGTTTGTACCACCGCAAGCAGCGTCACCGGGCCGTGCTTGACCGACATCTCCACGGAAAGGCCGCGTCCGACTTTGCCGTGATAGACCGTCAGCGGGCGAACCTTGGTCTTGCCCTGCGCGATGGCAATGTGGCCGGGACCATCGTGGCCCATCAGCACCACGTCGTCCCGGTAGTCCATCGCATAGTATTCCGTGAAGGAGCCGCCCGCGCCGAAGCTATCCAGGATCTTCATCGCCTGCACGTTCTTGATCTCCATCTCGCCGGCGACCGGCACACCCCGTGCGGTCAACAACGATGTGCCGAGGATGATGGAACTGATGGCATCCTCGTTGGACGGATTGCCGGTGCCCATGTAGTAGTACGCCAGAGAACCGAGCCGGTGTTGCCCGACGAGCCGGTCCAGCGCGACCGAGGTCCGTGCGGCGCGCTCCAATTCGGCCTGCGGGCATTCGGGCTGCACGTCAAACGCCTCGCCGAAGCGCGCGACGCGATCGTGAACGTCCGCAGCGTTCACCTCGCTGCGCAGCGCGGCGAGTTCGTCCACCTCGATGATCTCGACGTGGCCGCCGAAGCTCGCGCATTGCTGGGTAAGGTCGGAGTAGATGTCCAGCATCCCCGAGTAGTAGTGGCCCATCACACCCAGGCGGTTATGTTCCATGACGTACGCTACGCGGGCTGCCTCGACCCACTCGTCCACCTCGCGCCAGCATGTCGCGTCGTCCTCCAACATGCCGGTGACCTGGTGAAACGGGATGCGGGCGCGGTTGAAGACGTTGGCTATCTCCGGCACCGGACAGGCCGCGCAATGGGCCAGCCACTCGCCGGTCATCTTCGCGCGGTCGCCGAGTCGGTTGAACCACTCGTAATCAATCGCCGGCAGAGGCGAGAGGTTGAGGATGATGACCGGCACCTTGGCCCGCCGCACCACCGGCAATACGGTGGACGAAAGCGCGTAGGTGGTGACATGCAGGAAGATCAGGTCCACGTCGGCCTGGCGGAACTGATGACCCGCCGCCACCGCCCGCTCCGCCGTGTCGACGAGGCCGAGGTTGACGACCTCCACGCCGGGCAAGGCCAGTTTCTGCGCGACGCGCTGCAGATAGCCTTCCAGCCTTTCCCTGAGCCCGGCGAATTGCGGCCAATAGGTGTCGAGTCCGATGCCGAAGAGTCCAATTTTCATCAGCGTTCTGGTCATATTGTAGCCCCCGCCTTACTCTGCTCTCCCATTGCTCTGTCACTCATGACTCGTTCATCAATAGTGCCTTACAAGCCAACAACAGCAAGAAACAATTTCATCCTCACTTCATTGGATGGTTCAGGGTCCTCATCACCTTGATCGGCTCGCTCACTTGCGCCGCGAGCCGGCCCTTGACACCCTCCCGAAGGGCAGCCGGCTCCCAGGCAGAGTCGTCGAAAGTCGCCGTGCTCCAACCGGGTTGCTCGCGGCGCGCGTCGTACATCACGCCCATGCGCAGCTGGTCCCAATATACCGGTCCGGCCGATGCTTTCCAGGACTCGTCGCTGACAATGCGCTCCTTGCCGCCGTCGGCATACACGACATCCAGCTGCAGAAGCATCTGCGCAAAGCGCGCTATTCAGCTCCAGGCGGTATGTGTTCCCGTACTTCACCGGGACGCCCGTCTTCGCGGGATGTGGCGGACCGCTGTTCACTTTGGCAGGCTCGTTGTACTCGCTGATGCTCAGCTCCACTTTGCCGGCAAGATCCGGGCTGTCGAATTCCAGCCAGGCGGCGCTCTCCACCCCGAAGTCAAGACGGATGGAACCGGTTCCCTTCACGGCAATATCCGTCGTCCCGGCGGTCGCCGAATCGAGATTCGCGAATGAAGCATCTGCATCCGCGACGGCGGCGACCGGCCGTAGCACGTAGACCTGCAACCCGTCATCCGCTTTCGTCTCCTTCCACCGATAACCGACCAGCGGGTCGGGCGACTCCTTGACCACAGGGCCGTCAAAAGCGCCACCGTTCAATGCCGGGTACGGCTGCTTCCCCACCGAAGCTCCGTCCATGTTCAGCGCATATCGCCATTCAGTCGGACCGGCGGCATGCAGTCCGGTCGGCAAGGCAAGTAGCAGGCCGGTGAGCGATAGGATGGTGAGTTTCATCAGATCCTTTTCATCTTCGTTCCACATGATTCTGTCATGGTGCTCATCTTCCGTCGGTCAAGAGTCGCACCGGTCCCAGCAGGCCGGAACAAAGACGTTTACTATCGATCCTGTACGGGTGGCCCATGATCGTTCGGGTAAAACGCTGGTCCGCAGCTCTGGCCTCATCTCCGATCAGCCGGTTGGGCCACAGGTTGGCGACTTCGATTTCCAAGTCGTTCGTTCCTTCCTTTAAGGCGGTGGAGATGTCGATCCGCCACGGAGCGCACCAGACTGTGCCAAGATCCCTGCCATTCACACGGATCCGGGCGATTTCATGAACAACTCCCAAATCGAGATAGGTTCTCCCTCCCGGAATCTGGGCCAGGTTGAAATCCTTTCGATAGGTGGCGATGCCGGAATAGAACTTGATCCCCGGCTCCAGCCGCGTCGTCCAATCCTGCAGGGCATCAAACGTGATCTTCTCCGGCCCGCCCCATTTCGGATCGAACGCGACTTGCCAGGCGCCGGACAGTTCCTGGATTGGCTTGACCTTCGGGAAATCAGTTTCAGCCTTCGATATTGGCTTTTCGTCCTTCCCGCCGAAGACAACGAAGAAGCTCTGGAAGGCGTCAAACTCCATGGGAATGACCGTCAAACCATCGGCACGCTCAAATTGCATCAGTGGCCGCTGCTCGCCAGTCACGGGATCCCAGAGTTGCGGGCTGCCTTGGCAGACCCGGAAACGGCAGCCCGTCTTGATCGGATTACCGGTCCGGTTTGCCACGAAATAGATATCCCGTTCCTCGGTGCGCCGGTGGCTGTAGCGCACGGGACCGGTTGCGGTGAAATCCTCCTTCACGCCCATGCCATTCAACAGGGCGGCGGTCAGATCATACGACGGATAGAGCGGCGGGAGGGTTTTGCCCTCCCCGCCACGGTTCCATGGCGGCATGGCGTAAGCGCCAAGAACCAGGGCGTCCTTCCAATCTCCCGGCTTTGTCGCCGCCTGCTCCCA
The DNA here is from genome assembly GCA_964402115.1 of uncultured Victivallales bacterium. Taxonomy (GTDB): domain Bacteria; phylum Verrucomicrobiota; class Kiritimatiellia; order UBA8416; family CAYOBW01; genus CAYOBW01. The sequence goes on along the minus strand of CAYOBW010000009.1, from coordinate 22,916 downwards.
ACCCGGCTGCGCAACCAGTCCAGCAGACCACTCCTTGCCTGTTCCAACCACCTCGTGGGCACCGTCTTTGTAGTTCAGATCGAATGAGCCGATCCATCCGGCGGGATTGGCCGCTTCCCCGATGTTGGTGACAACTACGGCAAGGACATTCGCTCCCGGACGGAGGAAGGATGTGATCGATGTCCTGACAGTGACGTTGAAGTTATCGCCCTCGCTGACCTTCTTCCCGTTGATCCACAAGGTGAAAGCATTGTCCGCGGTCACCGCGGCGGCGGCGGACTCCAGGATCTTTGCCCCGTCCACCTGGATGATACGTTTGAAATACCTTGTGCCCGGCGGTGCGCCCTGAGCGGGATTCCCTTCAGGGTACCAGATCCACGCGTTGGCTGTATTGGGATCCTTGTTTGATCGTGGGGCCTGCTGAAGCCTGTCTACAGGAGACAGCCCGCCACCCCAGTGGACGAAGCCCTTGCCATAACTGCGTTTTGTTGCCTTCTGCGGCACGTCCGTGCTCCCCCAGATCTCCTTGGCGAACGCCTGGACGTCACGGTCACAGGCGGGATAGCCCGAAAGGCCGGGCGACTTGAGCGGCGGCGTGCCGACCACCGTGGCCCCGGCTTTCACCAGATCCCCTATCTTGGCGAGCAACCCCGGCGTCATGGGGTCAACCTGCGGCAGGACCAGCAGGCGGTATGAGCTCCCGCCAGGAAAAGCTATCAGCCCATCCTTGACCCCTGCCCTGGTCATCAGGATCTTCGGCGAGCATCCGTCGAAGCCGTAACCTTTCTTGTCCGGCAGCATGCTTGCGGCATCATCGAGAGCGCTGTCCGGCGCGCGAAATACGTGCGGTGCGCCTTCAGGGGTCAGGTAAAGCACGTCGGAAACCGTCACCCCCTGTTGCAGCAGATGAGAGCAGCGCGCCAGGTATTGGTGGTAGCCGCCCAGCAGCGGCCAGAAGGTCTGCGTCCGTTCCCAATGAAGACCGTAACTGCCAAAGGTCATCCCGGGGGCTCGGTCCAGCCACGGCTGGTGGGAGAAACACACGATTACAAACCGGTTGATGCCGGCGGCGAAGGCCCAGTCTCCCTGATTCTTCAATGCCCATGGCTTTTCGGTCCAAGCGGTCCCAGCGGCCGTGAACGCCTCGGCCGCGACAATGGGTTTGCCCATGATATGCCCGATGGAGGCGGCCTCGACACAGCTCCAAGCCGAGTTGAACGTGTTCAGCCAGAACTCGCCCTGGGGGATATCCGCGTAGGAGCCAAGATCGAGGTCGCTCGCCGGGGTCATGTCATACGGCTCGATGGTCAATTTCAGACCGCGCGCGTGACATAGCGTTTTCATGTGCGCGATGTGGTTTTCCAGCAACAGCTCCTGGCACGTCATGCGCACATCCCAAAGAAAGCGTTCCGTCATTTCCCGGCTGCCCACTAAGCGCCCGGAATAGGCAGGGAAGTAAGGCCAGGGATCGTAACTCCGCCGTTTCTTGAACTCCTCGCGGAATCCGGGCGTCCAGTTCTGGGCGCCCATCTCCCAGCTGTCGGCATCCAGACCGGTAAAACCCGTCGTGCGATCCGGCGACCGCGGACCGATGCGCTTGAGAAGAGGATCGAAATAGGCCTCGAAATGGGATTCCAAAGCCCTCTTGTCAAACTTGTTGCTCTCGAATCCAAGCCCGGCCGCGGGGGCGGGGCGGGTGTTGGCGCCGGTTGATCGCCGCCCCATGCGCAGGATGGTCCACTCGCCGGACGGAACCTCCCATTGCAGGCGGCCGTCCGCTTGCAGGCGGCCGGTCAGGTCGATGATCTTCGATGGATCGATCCCCTGCGCTTGATCGGTTTCCGGGAAACTGGCCGGCGCAGGGAAGTGCGTCCTGACGCCCGGCATGGAGGTGTAGGGATTGCGAACGAACAGTGCCTTCTCATCGATATTCTCCACCACCGGATCGCTCTTTGGAAATGCATACACCGCAACATCCTCGTAGAATGCATTGAGTGTTTCGCGCATCTCCGGCGTTTGTGCAGCGTGATACCCAGAAACCCGCGGCTGTGGTTTTGGCAGGACCTCGTTGAACGTTGCCGGCCCCCTGGTATTCACGCTGACTGGGAGCAGGTGCTGCATCGACTCGTTTGCCTTGACCCATGGACCTCCGGTGCCCGTCCAGCCAGGCCCGGTAATCGTGGTGAACTCCAGCCCGAGCCGCTCGCATTCAAGGACGGCGTGCCGGAAGTTCGCCTGCCACGTCTCGCTCATGAAGGGGACATTTCCCCGGGGCACGCCCACATCGACATCCATGTGGATCATCCCCCCGATTCCGGCCGCCTTCATGGACTCAAGATCGGCCGTGATTCCCTCCTTCGTGAAATGGCCATCCATATTGATCCAGTAGACCCAAGGCTTGGCCGGATGCGGCGGACTGCGGAACCCGTCTTCCAGCGCAGCGGCATGAGCACCCGGAGAGGCAAGCAGCATCGCGGCGATGATTGCCAGATACTGAACCGTGATGCTTTGTCTGCTAGTCATCTGTTCGGCCTCAAATGATTACTGTTTTCGGTTCTTCCTGGTGCCTCTTCATTTGCCCTTGGCCGTAATCACACCGCTGCTCTATCGATACTCAAAGCGGTACGCTCCCGATCCCACCTCGTACACCGCAGCGCCGTTTTCCATCCGCAGGAACTTCACGCCTTTGGCATTCGCGGCGGGTTCTCCGGACTCAGTAACCGCGTTGGTGTCCCGCGCTGGAACGAACACGGTTGCCGTGGTGTTGACCGGAATCGTAACCTCCATCGTGAATGTGTCGCCTTCGCTTTGCCAATTGACGGTGATCTTGCCGCGGATGGAATCGTAGCTGGCCTTGCACCAGGATACTTCCTGGGTTGGGCGCGGGTGAATCGTGAAGCCTGCGTAGCCGGGATGCTGTTCATCGGGGCTGAGGCCGGCGACGTTGCGCCAGAGCCACTCGCCCACCGCGCTGTGGGTCCAGTGGTTGAGCGAGAGATTCCCCTCCGGGGCGTTGAACGCCTCCCAGAACGTCGTGCCGTTGTCCACCATGTAGCCCCAGGACGGCTTGTCGCGCAGGGCAAGCATGTGCGCAGCCGTCGCGTGCTGTCCGTTGGCGGACAGGGCCAGCAGCAATTCAATGCTGCTCCAGAAACCGGTGCTGGGATGTCCACCGTTGCGCTTGACGGCTTCGACCAGACGCTCCACCGCCCTGGTACGGATCGGTTCTTCGAGCAGGCCGAAATGCAGGGCCAGGGCATAGCTGCCCTGCGCGTCGCCGCCGACGCCTGAACCGGTCCTGGCGCCGCCGTAGGAGGCCTTGAGTATCTCCAGGCGTTGCCCTGCCGGTGCGGCCAGTTCCAGGGTCGCCCCCTCGGCAAGATCCCGGGTCGCTTCCTGCCCGCCAAGCCTGTAGACGAGGCGCAACCTCTTGACCACACCGGGCGCCGGATCTCCGCCCAGGGTCTCGTTGCCCACCACCAACGAAACGCGCCCGTCCTTGACCGCAGCCGCCAGGCATGCGGTGACATCCGCCTCGGCACCTCCGGCCCTGCCGGCCGCAATGATGCCATCGTCGGCTACCCAGCGCTTGCCAAACGCCTGCCGGATGCCGGCGAACAGCGTGCGGTAGCGTTCCGCCTCGTCATGGCGACCGAGGGCGGCGGCCATGCGCGCCACCAAATCGGCGGAATGGGCGAAGAAGGCCGTGGCGCCGAGATCCTTTGGCGTGGCGGTGCCGGCGCTCATCCAGTCGCCCCAATCCTGGCCGCGCGCCTGGTTCCACAGCAGGTCGGGATTCCGGCTGTGGATGAAATCCACCCAGCGTTTGGCAGAAGCGCAGTGTTCCTCCAAGGCGCGGCGATCGGCGTAGTTCACCCATTGCTGCCACGGCAACGACACACCGGCGTCAGCCCAACCCGGCGAACCGACGCAGACCTCGCTGCCTCGCAGGTGGGCGTGTGGCGCGATGTCGGTGAAGCGACCGTCGGACTTCTGGGCATCGCGCATGTCCACGGCGTATTTGGCGAAGAACGCCGCCGCATCCATGCTGAAGCTGGCTGTCTGCACGCAGGGCCTGATGTCGCCCAGCCAGCCGAGACGCTCGCTGCGGGCGGCGCAGCCGGTGGGGACATCGAACAGCATGTTCCACTGCGTCCAGCGCGCCGCGGTCATGATGCGGTTGAACAGCGGATTGGAGCACTCGAACCGGCCGGCGTCGGGCAAGGCGGAACGGAGATTGACCACCACCAGGGTTTCGGCGTCCGGTGGCCCGGGAAGGCCGCTGAGTTCCACGTACCGGAATCCGTGGTAGGTGAAATGGGGTTCGAGGATGCGAAGCCCCTTGCCGTCCAGGAAATAGTCCTCCTGTTGGGCGGTGCCCCAGAGGTTGCGCATGTCGATGTTGCCGTCCGCGGCAACCAGTTCGGCGTGGCGCAGGCGCAGGTGCGTGCCGGTCGGACCATCCACCTTCAACCGGCACCAACCGGTCACCTCCTGTCCCAGATCGAAGACATAGATTCCAGGCTTGGTTTCCTTCACCGCCACGGGCCGCACTTCCCGGATCGCCCGCACCGGCTGACTGCGCTGCCACACCAGGGCGACCTCATCGCGCGGTTGCGACCACACCTTGCCCCAGGTCCGGTCATCGTACCCCGGCTGATCCCAACCGGGCAGGTCGCGACGGTAGTCGCAGGCTTCGCCGTCCAGCAGGTCCGAACTGCGCACCGGTCCGGCCAGGGTGCTACGCCAATTCGCGTCGCTGGCGATCGTGAGCCGCCGTCCGTCGGCCGTTTCGACGTCGAGCTGGGCCAGGAGTTGGGGGAAGTAACCGTCGATGCAACGGTTCTCGAAGAGGTTCACATGCCCGGCATACCAGCCGTAGCCAAGCAGGGCGCCGAGGACGTTGGACCCCCGCCGCAGCAGGGCGGTGACGTCGTGGCTCTGGTACTGGATGCGCCGGCTGGGGTCGGTGCAACCCGGGGCCAGAAGCTCGTCGCCGACCCGCCGGCCGTTGATGCGGGCCTCATAGAACCCCCGGGCGCTGATCGAGAGCACCGCGCGGCGGACCTCGCCATCGATGGTGAACTCCCGGCGCAGCATCGGCACGCGTGACACCGTGAACTTCGCCGGCACATCGGCCACGTCCGCGGCCAGGGCGGGAGAATCGGCCGCGATAGCCACGGCCGCCTTGCCATCCACCAGGAATCGTTTCGACCAGTTCTCGGTTTCGAGGGAATCCGAGCATTCGACCGCGGCCCCGATCGCAATGGATTGCGTGCCATCGCATACGGCGAGTCCGCCCAAGGCCAGGCCGTAGTCCCGCCCATCCCAACGGGCAAGCCGCGTGACGGTCAGTCGCACGAAACGCGCGGTAACCGCCGGGAAACCACAACGGCACTCGTTCGCCCGCGGATTGGGGACATCGTCCCGCGTCCGATCCACCACCGTCCGGGCATTCAGGAAGTCCCTCGTGTCGGCCACCTCGATCCTGAATCGTTCGGGAAACATCGCCGTGCGAAAATCCCAACTCTGGCCCTTGGGCCGCGCCGGGATCACATCAACGGCATCCATGCGTTTGGCGGCGCCGAGATCGAGGACAATCCACTTCGCGGCATCGGGCCGGGACGCCAGTTCGCTGCGATAGCAATGGATGGGCGTCAGGGGGCGGTTGGCAGGATCGGCCAGGACGGGGTCGCTGATCCACTGCGCCTGCCAATCTTCAGCCTTGAGCAAGCCCATGCTCCATTGCGCCAGGGGGCTCCAGGCGGACGCCGTTCCTTTCTCGTCCCCTTCGACTCCGCTCCGGGCAAGCCAGACGCGCACTTTCCAATGGCAGCGCAGCCGCGACTCCAACTGCTTTCCAGCATATTCCACATGCACGCTCTGGCTGGACGCCACCTTGCCGCTGTCCCACAAATCACCCTGGTCCTTGGCTAACAGTTCCGGCGTCGAGGCCACCAGCACCTGGTAGGCGCTCTGCTTCTGCCCCCTGGGCTCTGACCGCTGGTCTCCGATCTCCATCATCCAGCTTAATCGCGGCCGCGTCACATCGATCCCCTGAGGATTGACGAGGTATTCGCAGCGCGGATTGACGACCGCCACGCTCCCGGCTTGCGCGATGCCGGCGCCTGCTGCCATCAGCATGGCGCCCGCAAGTGCACGCAGCAACAGCGGCGGCAAACGCGACAGCATGGCATTTTCACCTTCACGCCGAATTCCACCGTGCCGATCATCGGTCGATGTGGTCCCGCTCGATGTCACACTCCCTGTAGGTTTCATGGCGAGCCTCCTGTCCCCCCCCCCCCCCCCCCCGCCCCCCCCCCCCTCCCCCCCTGGGGGGGGGGGGGGGGGAGCGGGGGCGCCCGGCGGGGCCACGGGTCCCGGGGGGCGGCCCG
>CAYOBW010000009.1:0-16511 GCA_964402115.1 uncultured Victivallales bacterium | reverse complement strand
GTCCCGCGCGCTGTCACCCCCCCGGTAGGTTTCATGGCGGGCCCCCTGTCCCCCCCCCCCCCCGCAACGCTGCTCCTCACGGCTTGCATGGCGTGGAGTAATGTAGAGCCGGCGACGACTTGCGGCAACAGATTCGCGAGGGGCTGCTCAGAACGCACCATGCCGACCAGCTCACCGGCCGCGTCAGCCGCAACGCCGCCGCCATCCACGCCCGCGAGCACGCGCTGGTCAAACCCGGCACCCCCTCAAGCCGCAACGGACGAAACGCAGGCCGGTCACCGCACAATGAGCACCGTGCCCTGAAGGCCCTCGATGATGTAGCCGGCGCCGTCGATGCCCACGCGTCTACCGTTGCAGCGCATCATCTGCAACTGCGTCGCGGCCAGGCTTTCGCGGGTGGTACCGAACCGCAGCGAGGTGCCGGTCAGCGTGCCCTCGATGTTCATATGGCCCGTCCACGTGATGGCCTGCGCTTCCTTGAAGCTCAGTTCGCCGCCGGCGTCGATACGGATGGTGCTGGTGGCGCCGTCGCGGGACATCACGGTCGCGTTCCTGCCGGTGGCCATGCCAGCCTCATTCCGCAGCGCGCTTCCCGGGCGCCTTGGCGGTGTACGCAGCCGCATCCTTCTTGACCGAAGCCTTCCACGCGTTCATCCAATCCGTCATCCGCCTGAGGACTTCCGGTTCCTGATCGGTGATGTCCACGTCCTTGCGCCCGCCCTCGGCAAAGCGGAAGAGGCGGCCGTTCGCCAGCGTGTATGCGCTGTCGATGAGCCGCGTCTGGTTGCCATCCTGGAACGGGATCGGCTTCGGGCGGTTCTCCATCTTGCCATCGATGAGCGGCAGCAGGCTGATGCCGTCGATCGGCCCGCCCTCGCCGGGCAGCATGATGCCCAGCAGATCGATACCAGCCCTGGTCATCCGTCATGCAGAGGATGATGTTGGGCCGGTCCGCCGCGACAACCGGGCTGGAGGGCGTGCCCCACGCCAACGTCGCGGCAACCACACCAGCCACTGCCCAGTGCGGCGGGGTTGTACGCTATACGTTCCGCCCGGCGGCCCCTGAACAGCCATCAGCGTTCCCCCTTGTCCCTGCCGTCGGTCAGCCACTCTAGGTTGAAGCGCGCCAGCGTCAGGAACCCATAGGGCGAGGGTTTGGCAGCCTGCGGATTGCCTGCTTCGTAGAAGCAGATGATCGTGCCATCGGGAAGGACGGCCAGGTCGCTGTAGGCCGCCGGCCCGGGCTCCAGCGTTTTGCAGACGGCCCAGGTTTCGCCTTCGTCGTAGCTCAGGCGGATGGTGAGGTTCTTCCGCTCGCGCGATGCACCCGGCAGGATCGTGCCGCCCGGACCATCCTGGGGCGCAGGCAGGGAGAAGAGGATGCGATTCCGGTCGGAGGCCGGCGGCCTGGAGTGCCGCACCAGGCCGGCCATGCAGCCGGGCGCGTAGATCTGCGGACTGGTGCGGGGGCGCGACCATCCCGCCACCCCGTCCGCGCTGACCGCGAACACGCACCGGGAATCCTTCGCCTGGGCGCGTACGGTGAGGAGCACCCGCCCGTCGGCCAGCTGGACAAGCGCGGTTTCGCTCGCGCCGGGCGTGAATTCGGTGTCGGCGACGGCGAGCTCGCCAGCCCGCCAGGATGCGCCGTGATCGTCGCTGTAGATGACGGCGTTAACGTTGGGCGAGTGGTTATTGCCGCCTCGGCCGGGCGAGATCCACACAGGGGCCAGCAGCCGCCCGTTCCGCAACTGGATGCCGTGCCCCGGCCCGGTGGCGAGCACGCGCCAGTCGTACGCGGGCCGGAATGCGTCAAATGCGCCCGTGATCTCCACCGGCTTGGACCAGGTGACGCCATCGTCCAGGCTGCGCTGGTGAAAACAGCGCATGTACTCCAGGCAGAACAGGAAATGAACGGTGCCGTCGCGGTCGGCGATGGCGATGGGGTTGTTGTAGGTGATCTCGTCGGGGTTGGCATTCTGCCGCACGGGATTCTTGGGCTTCGGCCCCGACACGCTGGCGATGTTACACCGTTCCCCCCAGGTCCGGCCGCCATCCGTGCTCCGGCGCAGGAGGACATGCATGTCGGCCCAGTCGCTGCCGGTACGCCGCGCCTCGCAGTAAGCCAGTACAGTGCCTTTGGCCGTGACCACGACGCCCGGAATCCGGTAAAGCGCGTACCCCTCCCGCCCCGACGCGAACAGGTTCGTCTGCTCCAGGAAGGGGCTCGCGGCGGCCTCGCCACTCGCGAACACGAGGACGACCCATATGCAGCGCTGAAATCTGTTCATGGACGGGATCCTAGCATGCCGGCGAAGGCCATGTCGCCGCTCATTTACCGCAAGATCACGACCGTTTCCTCGTCCTCGAGGCTGATCTGCGTCGAGCCGGCATCGTCGGGATCGCACTTCGCGGGGAGCGAAACTACCGTACCGTCCATCTTCTTTCAAAACGGCAGTAGCGCCGTTTGCGTGACTCGCGCTACGATTCACGCTATAGGTAGCGGTGGGTGGCGGCGGTCGGACGGGTTTCGGATGCCAGGTTCCGTAGATGATCACCATCGGCGGCAGTCCCGTGAGCATCGACGCGCTGGGCTACCTCGTGAAGGTGATTCGGGGGACGGTGCTGCTTGTCCGGTGACGGCAGCAGGGATGGACTCCCTGCACGCGACGTGCCGGGGGCGCCGTCCGGTGCTGGCCATTCGCACGGCGCCGACCGCACTTGCCTGAAGGAGGCTGATACGATGAGCAGCAGAAGGCGAAGAACGCTGATTCTGGGGGTTCTGCTGGCGTCGGCATGGGGCGTCGGAGCCGCCTGTGCCGCCAACCTGCATGCGTACTACACACGCCTCGATGCGGGCGAGCCGTTCGAGCAGTACGCGCGGGTCGGAGACTTCGCCGATATCGTCGTGGGACTCCCCGCACCCGAAGGCCGGCTCGTGTTCTGGCGCGGGTCGAGCTACCTGCCGTACTGGGAGACGGCCAAGGGCAAATGGTTCCTCGAGGAGCTCGTTCCCCGGCAGGGAGACGGCAGCCAGGCGCAGCCCGACCGGGTGAACGCGTTCTCGCGCGTCCTGCTGGTGGAGGACACGCCCCGGCAAGTCACGGTCTGCTGGCGCTACTTGCCGCGCTTCGAGGGCGGCAATCCGTACCGCGGCGCCGCTGCCACAAACTTCGTGGAGGAGTGCTTCGTCATCACGCCCAAGGGCAGCCTCACCCGCACCATCAAACAGGGCACGGCGAAGATCGACGACTGGAACGACCCGCTGAATCAGACGGTGCAGACGCTCCAGCTTGCGCCGGAGGGTGTGCGCGAACTCTCGCGCACCGCTCCGCGCCACTCGCCGGCGCCGGCTGCCGTACCGGGCAGCCCCCTTCAGGGGCCGCCGGTAATCCCGCCGGTGCGCGAATGGCGCTTTGACGAGGGCGCAGGCGATGTCGCAAGCGAGACCGTGACCGGCGAACCGGGCGGGATTCCGGGCCGCAAGAGCCTGTGGCGCAAGGGGGTGTCCGGGACGTGTCTGCAGTTCGACGGCTACAACACCGTTCTCAGCCTTCCCCCGGCCAAGGCCCCTGCCATAGCCGACGCGCTCACGCTCGAGGCGTGGATTGCCATCGGCGCGTATCCCTGGAACTGGTGCCCGATCGTGCAGCAGGGCGACGATGACGGCTATTTTCTTGGCGTCAGCAGCCACGCAGAGGCGGGGTTCAAGCTGAAGCTTGACAGCACGTGGCACGCAGTGGTTGCCACGAATCAGCTGGCGCGCTTCCGCTGGTACCACCTGGCCGGGACCTATGACGGGCGGACCGGTCTCATGGCGCTGTTCCTGGATGGGAAGCCGCTGGTGACGAAGCAGGTGGGTGCGGGGCGGATCCGGACCACGTCCGATCCGATCCGGATCGGCCGGGGAAAGCCGCGGCCGTGGACGGACCCCGTCGGCCGTGCGGGCGAGGCGCTGTACGCGTTCGACGGGCTGATCGACGAAGTCCGCATCTACGACCGCGCCCTGAGCGCGGCGCAGGTGACCGCGGCCGCGGCGCTTGCGGGCACGCCGCCGCCGGTCGGCATGGACCCGCGCGCGCTGCCGGCGTTCGACACGGGCGGACGGTTCGGCGCCCACTACACGCGGCTCAAGTACTACGATGCCTGGGACAACCTCTGGAACTTCGGCCCCTACCCGGATGTGGTGGTCGGCTTCGACCTGCTGCCCGGGCAGTTCGTCTTCTGGCGCGGCACGGGATACATCCCGATGCTCGTGAATGAGAAGGACCAGTGGTACAGCAACGAGTTCAACGAGACCTGGGGCCGATCCGGCGGCAGCGGCTGCCAGGAGCCGATGTCCGACAAGCAGTCGCTCTTCAATCATGCGCGCGTGCTCGAGAACACGCCGGCGCGCGTGGTGGTGCAATGGCGCTTCCCCCTGGTGGACACGCGGGGCAATGTCATCGCCAACTACAACCCCGCCACCGGTTGGGGCGACTGGTCGGACTGGTACTACTACATCTACCCCGATGGTGTGGCGGTGAAGACCATGCACCTGTGGACCGACGGCCCGCGCAACCACGAGTGGCACGAGTCCATGGCCATCCTCGGCCCGAACCAGCATCCCGAGCAGGTTGTTGCCACCGATCCGGCGCTGACGCTGGCTGACCTGCGCGGCAAGGCGACGGCCTACAGCTGGACCAAGGGCCCGCCGCGCGGCGTCAACTACCGGGATCAGAAGATTCACGTGGTGAACTACCGCGCCGAGTACGATCCTTTCACGATCGGCGATTTCGCCAGAGGCAACGTCTATGGCGGCGGAGCGGTCCCCTACTCGGTGTTTCCATCCTGGAATCACTGGCCGGTGGCGCAGATCCCGTCCGATGGCCGCTACGCCAGCTTCCCTGACAGGGCCGCGCATTGCTCCCTGACGCATGTGTATATGCCGGACTACCGCGCGCGGTTCGGCGCTCGGCCGTACCAGGAGAAGTTGCTGATGGAAGGCCTGTCCAAGCAGGGCGCCGAGGAACTGGCGCCGCTGGCGCGCTCCTGGCTGCAGGCGCCGGCGATGGAACCGCTGTCGAACTGCCGCGGCTCCGGCTACGATCCCGGGCAACGCGCCTACGTGCTAAGCGCCACCGGCGAGGCGCCGTCCTTCCGCGTCGCGGCCTCGCCGGAGCGACCGATCGTGAACCCGTGCTTCGTGGTGCGGAACTGGAACTCCGAGGAGTCGGGCAAGGTCAGCATCGACTCCACTAAGCAGGCCGACGGCCCGACCCTCCGCCAGGGGACGGTGTGGGACCCGAACGGACGACGGTCGCTCGTGGTCTGGCTGCAGCGCCAGGCCACAACGCCGGTCACCTTCACCTTGCGCGGCGCCAAACCGGAGCTTTCGACGAACCGCGGGAAGCCGGCGGCGTGGGCGGCTGTTCCCGGAATGGCCACGAACGATGTCTTCGCGATCGCAATGTCGGCCGCGGCCCTTCCCGGAATCGGCACGGAATACCTCTTCGACTGCTGCGAGGGCCCCGGCCGCGGCTGCGGGTGGCAGGAGGACCGGACCTTCGTCGACGCGGGGCTGCCGCCGGACAGCGCAGTGGCCTACCGCGTCAAGGCGCGCGACGCGTACTTCAACGAGACGGCGTGGTCGCCGGTGGGCCGCGCCAAAACCGGCGCGCCGCCGGCCCCGGTGAGGTGGTGCCTGGACGAGGGCGCGGGGGCGACGATCAAGGACAGCGCGGGCGGCCATGAAGGCGCCATTCGCGGCACCGCCGCCTGGGTGCCGGGTGTCGCCGGCAAGGCGCTCCATCTCGACGGGAAAAGCTACGCGCAACTGGACCGCGCCGACGACCTGCGCGCGAACGGCGCCTTCACCTGGGCGGCGTGGATGCGGACCACCCGGGGCGGAGCCATCCTGGCGCGGTCGGGCCCTGGCCGCGAATGGAAACAGGGTGGCAAGGTCATGTTCGTGGAAGACGGGCGCCTCAAATTCGACGTCGGCTGGGTGGGCGTCACCGTCACGGATGCGCCCGTCGCGGACGGGCAGTGGCACCACGTCGCCGTCTCGGTATCGACCGCGCGCGAGGGCCACAACGTCCAGTGTTTCGTGGATGGACGCCTCGTGGGCGGCGACCGCATGGAGGTCGCGCGGCACAACGAAGCGGGCCTCCCCGTGCGGATCGGCTTCTGCAACGACGATTACCCGCGGCAACAATCCGGCTTCGTCGGCGACCTCGACGAGGTGCAGTGGTTCAGCCGCGCGCTCGGCCCGGAAGAGATCGCGCGCCTCCACGCCGACCGCGGCGCCGCCACGAAGTAACGCCCCGCTCCTGGGAACGCCTCGGGGTTTGCCGTTCTACGCAACGTGGTCGGCCTGTTGTCCCGTGTTGGCGGGCCGGCAGGCTGCCGAAACTCGGTTGCGCCTGCGGCAACCGCGCGGCCGCCCGCGAATCGTGCAAACAGGCCGGACATGCACCTGGAAACGGGAGTAGCCCTCCACTTCTTCTCTGCCCATTCACAGCACCGTACCGGTGGGGACGCGGTCCTTTCACCAGTCTCCCTCTCCCCGGCGGGGAGAGGGCCGGGGTGAGGGGCCGCAGGCCCATGCCACGTAGGAGCTGTCCGGCGGGAGCACGGCGTGGCCGTTGTGCTGCGTCGGGTAACTCGCGCCGACGACGGACAGGATGGTCGGCATGCCATCGATCACATGGCCGTTCCGATGTGTACCATCTATTCGATGTTCGACAGCTCATGCCGCAGTTCATTCAAGGCCAGACGCTGGGGTGAGCGGCAGTCGCCGCGTGCGTGATCTTCGTCGTGCGGCCCACGGCGTCGCAGCAACTGACTCGACGCTTCCGCCGGGCGGCATGGGGGGCAGCCCCCCTACTCCTGCAGCAGCTCGTCCAGGATCGCGCAGGCGTCGCGCACGAGCTGCGTACACACCTTTTCGTGCAGGCCCAGCTTCTGCATCTTCGCGAAGCCGCGGGGCTTGGCGATGTCGCAGCCCAGCAGCTTCTTGCAGACCAGGGAACCGTTCCTGGCCTTGAACCGCTCGGCAAACGCGCGGACTTGCCGGTAGGCGGTCTCCTTCGCCGCCCGGTCCCCCGTCGCGGCTCCGTATTTCAAGCCGAGCACCATGTAGGCCCCCGTCACGGCTCCGCAGGTCTGCGCCATGCGACCCATCCCGCCACCGAAGCCGGCGGCGACCTTCCGGGCGGTCTCCTCATCGAGGCCGAACTCGGCGGCGTAGGCGGAGCAGACGGCTTGCGAGCAGGCGAGCCCCTGGGCGAAGAGGGCGGCGGCTTTGTCGGCGTGATTCATGGCGTAAAGGATCCCCCTCCAGTGGTGTTCTGTCAAGTCGGAGGTGTGGAAACGGAATTGGGGGGCGAGCGTCCTCGCGAGCCGCTGGCGCATGGGGAGAACAGCTTGGGCAGTATGTGGACGAGTATGCGGATCAGGGCGCATCTGCGTTTGATTGACCCTGGAAGGGCGTCTAGGCTGTTAGGCTGTGGGCTGTTAGGCTGTAGGCAGGCGATCCATCGTACTCGTCCTCAGTGAGCACAGCGAACGGTCGTCGTCCTCGAAGAGACAAACGAGGGAATCGAGGACGAGGACGAGGACGATGGGAAATCGAAGGCTGGACAAATACACGTCGCCGACCATCGGGTGGGTTACGGCTCGCAAGCTCGCCGAACCTCGAGACTGACGTTGCGCCGACCGGTGGGGCGAGCGCAAGTCAATAGATCACAGATGCGCCCTGCGGATCAAGGGCCGCGCCTTGCCCGTTGACATCGTCGCGTTCCTGGACGAGCATACCCACGCGGTCAGGGAGACCGCGCCGACAGGCGCCTGCCGGAAACGGGAAATGAACGCAACACATCACATGCCATGAAATCGAACACCGTAAAGACCGCAGCCCTAGGCCTGACGATCTGCGCGACCGCGCTGCTTGCCTGCGGCGCGGAAGTCTCCGGACGCAATCCGGCGAATGCCGGGAAACCGCGCGGAGGTGCAGGAAACCGCACGATCGTGCTTGGTCCGGATGACAAGCCGGCGTTCGAGGCCCCGCCGGCCGGCTTCAATGCGCAGCGGGACGCTATTCCCCACGGCAAGCTGGAGATGGTCGCATACGACTCCAGGACCGTCGGCACGCAGCGGCGCATGCAGGTTTACACGCCCCCCGGTTACGCGCAGGCAGGGAAGTATCCCGTGCTCTACCTGCTGCACGGCATCGGCGGCGACGAGAACGAGTGGCAGCGCTTCGTGAATGTGGGCGCCCTGCTGGACAATCTCATCGCCGACAACAAGGCGGTGCCGATGATCGTCGTGATGCCGAATGGCCGGGCGCAGAAGAATGACCGCCCGGAAGGGAACGTTTTCGCCACGGCCCCGGCGTTCGCGAACTTCGAGCGCGATCTGCTGGACGACGTCATTCCCGCCATCGAAGCGCGGTACGGCACGCGCGCAGAACGCGCAGGCCGGGCATTGGCCGGGCTTTCCATGGGTGGCGGCCAGACGCTGAACTTCGGCCTCGCGCACCTGGACACCTTCGCCTGGCTCGGGGCCTTTTCCCCGGCGCCGAACACCAAGGCGCCGGCGGAACTCGTTCCGGATCCGGCCGCCGCGCAGAAGCAGCTCAAGCTGCTCCTGCTCACCTGCGGGAACAAAGACGGCCTTATCAACATCAGCCAGGGCCTGCACGCCTACCTGAAGGAGAAGGACGTGCCGCACGTCTGGCACGTGGACGGCAATGGCCACGACCCGACGCATTGGGGAAACTGCCTGTATGCCTTCGCGCAGCGGCTCTTCCGCTGATCCATCCGGCGAACTGTCCAGTTCACCAGAGACGGGACTTGTGTCACCGAGCCGCTCCGGGTTGACATCACGCTGACCGACTTCAGCAGGGTTGGACGTGCTGGCGGAGGCCCTGGCGACATTCAGCGGCTTGCCAACGTGAGCGTTGAGGTTCGGCGAGCTTGCGCCCCGTCACCTCGGACGCTTGGTTGGCCGCCTTTTCAGGACGCCCACTTCAGGTGCAGCTTCCGATTCGCTTGGACGCAGTCCCGAAGGTACAGGTTGATAAGGTTCTGGTAGGGAATGCCCGTTTCTTCCGCCATGCGCTTGAAGTGTTCAATGACATCCAGCCCCATTCGGATCGTGAGCTGTTTCTTCAAGCGCTTGGCGTAGGGGTTGCGCCGGCTCTTCATCTTCGTCAGATCGTATTCTGATTTCATAAGGATACGCCGTGCCTCCGGCGACTCTCTCGGCTCTTCTCCTCATCCCATTCGAAGCGCAACGACGTCATCCTGGCGACTCGGTTCTGTCGGTGTGCCTCCGGGGTGGCGGCTGCGAGACGGCGGGCGGACTGGCCTGCGAAGGGGGAGACGGTAGTAGGGTTGCTGGACGGACCCGTGGCCGCTTCAGGAGGGATGGCCTTGTGCAATCCGTGGCTACCCGGCAACGCCGTGCCCGATTTCGAGTCTTCGGACCACTTTCGGGATCGTCCGGCGTCATGGTGGCGAGTTTGCGAGCCTACCACGCCGTGGTTCGCCACTCTGTTCCTGCTTCAGTGGGCGTGGTGGAGTTGGGCTTTGGCGACACCCACCAGAGACCTGAGTGCGGCATTCACGGAGTCTTCGTCGGGGAAGTACCGGGCCACGTCCGGGGAGAGCAGAACGAGGTTCGTCCCTTCCCGGAAGCGTTTCGCGTACTTGCCCCTCACGCCGCCCTTCATCAGGGACAAGTCGTACTCAGGCCGCAACTCGTCTGCCATTTCTCTGTCATTGGCCTTCTTCATAGTGCTTTCGCTCTTGTGGGGTTGTCTTTCTCGCGCTGATAAGCAGCTTGGCGAGTACTCCCAGCACCCCGGCCAGAATGAACACGGGGAGGAGGGGCTTGAAGACGGGCGTCAAATCCACGACAGGCAGCGCAGCCACTCTTGTCCCCCTTGTGCCCACCCCGGCTTTGCGTCCTTGTTCATGCGTTGAACTCTATCAGTGCATGTTGAGATGGCAAGGACATCCGCCCGTCAGCCGAGAAGCGTGAGCACAACAATGCCAAAACAGCTCGCCACTGTATCCCCCAATTGTATCCCTTTAGCACAACGAAAATGCCCCTGACAGCCATTGCCACGGTCTGACTGGAAACGACATGTCGACGCCAGGTGGTGGTTTCACGGCAGACCGATGAAGTTGTAAGTGCTTGATAGAAAGAAGCAAGCAAACGGCAAAGACTTCCACGGCAAGGGGTTTCGGGGGGTGGTGGCGGGACTATGATTCGAACCTAGGAAGGCATTGCCAGCAGATTTACAGTCTGCCCTCGTTGACCACTTGAGTATCCCGCCTCAGGAAGTCAAGACGGGGCGCATTGTCCATGTAGCCCCCGAACCGCGCAAGCAAAAAAGGAGGCGGGGGGAGGAGCAACCGCGGTGCAGTTGCGTTTCTTGACTCGCTCCGGGGCAAAGGCGACCGGGCGGCCGACGTTTCCGAAGTGGAACGACCTTCAGGCCGTTCCTGCCAGAATCCGGCCTGCGAGTGGAGGTGAACGGGCTGAAGCCCGTTCTACGCGGGCTCCCGCGCCTCACGCATTCAGCCGCCAAAGCGTGAAGTTGAGCACGGCGGCGAAGCTCACCCATGCCGCATACGGCAGGAGCAGCACGGCCGCGATCCGGCTGACCGGGCGAAAGGCGGTCACCGTGGCGATAAGGGCAACCCACAGAAGCACGATATCCACGGCGGCCCACCCCGGCGCGTGGAGTCCGAAGAAGAGCGGCGACCAGGCGGCGTTCAGCGCGAGCTGCACGAGGAACAGCACGAGAGGCCCCCGCCGCAGGCCCCAGCCACCGCGCTTCCACACGAGCCACGCGGCGCAGGCCATCAGCGAGTAGAGCACGGACCACACCGGCCCGAAGATCCAGGCCGGCGGATTCCAGGCAGGCTTCCGCAGCCCGGCATACCACTCCCCCGGCCCCGCCCCGGCCAGGCCCCCAAGCGCGGCGGCAGCGAAACAGACGGCCAGCCAACCGGCCAGCGCAAGGATCGTGCGCGTGCGTGTTCTCGAGGGCGATTGGTCTTGAGCGTTCATGGGCTCCAATGCGCTTGGGTTTCCGTCTCAACCGTACCCGTTCGTTCCGGGAATTGCGCGCCTTTTCTCGCGCCATGGGGTCGAACAGCCCGATGCGCCGCGCGAGGATGCACCTGATCCTCGGCTTCACTCGCTCGAGAGCACGCAACCTCTTGCAGCAAACGCCTGGTAGAAGACGTCCCGACCAACGGGCTTGAGTCGTGGCTAGCGCATGGCGGCTTCCTCCTTGCGGCGGCTGGGCACTTGCCCTGCCCCTGCATAGAAGCAGCAGCGAGATCTTCCCTTTCCCCGAGGAATGTGCAGACAATTTGCTTGGCACCAATCGGCGCGGTGGGCCGGGCGTTCGCCTCTGATTGATTTGACCCAATCAGTCTGTGTGCTATGCTACGGCCCGTGAGTCCAACGGTCTTCCGAGCGAAGGGTTATCGGTTCTACTTCTTCTCCCTCGAAGAGAAGCGCATGCATGTGCACGTCAAAGGAGCGGACGGGGACGCGAAGTTCTGGCTGGAACCGGAGATTGAGCTGGCCATGCAGTACGGTCTTCCGCCGCACCGTGTGAGCGAAATCTGTCGGCTTGTCGAGGAGCATCGGGATGAAATCAGAGACGCTTGGCGGCAGCACATCGGTACTTGAGGTCACACACATCGACACCCGGGGCTTCTGGCTCTATGTTGACGGACGAGAGCATTACCTGCCCTTCGATACATTTCCCTGGTTCGCGGAAGCCACCATCAGGCAAATCACGCGCGTGGAGCGTTTTGGCGCCGACCATATGCACTGGCCGGAACTCGACATAGACCTGACCCTCGATATGATTGACCATCCAGAGCAGTATCCCCTGAGGTACAGGTAGGAGAGCCACGACACGGCGGTACTCGCAACTACGGCTTTCAGGATCATCTCTCCGGTCTGGGCTTATGCAGATCGTCAAACGGACAGGACACGGGACACGCGGCACCGGACGAATCGTTCTGGCGCTTTGCCTGGCAGGTTGGTCGGCGACCGCCCCGGCCGCGTCGTACACGTGGGACGCCGACGGCACACCCCCGGCCTCCGGCGGCACCGGGGCGTGGGATGTCACCGCCACGCGCTGGTACGACGGGGCCGCCAACGTGGCGTGGCCGACCAATGGCCTCGACAACGACGCCATCTTCACCAATGCCGCCGGCACGGTCACGATCTCCGGCAGCGTGACCGCCAACGACCTCACGTTCGACACGACCGGCTACAGCGTGCAGGGCGGCACGCTGACGCTCAACGGCGCCACGCCCACGCTGACGGCCAGGACCGGCGTCACGGCGACGATCGGCTCGGCCCTCGCCGGAAGCGGCCTGGTCAAAGCCGGCGGCGGCACGCTGACCCTCGGCGGCGCCCTCGGGTATACCGGCGCCACGCTTGTGAACGGCGGCACGCTGCTACTACGAAATGTCGCGCTCCCCGCGACAGGGACGATCACCAACAACGCCACGCTCACCCACACTGTCAGCAACAACGGCTATCCCCGCGTCATCACCGCTACCTCCGGCCCCGGCACGTGGATCGTTGACGGCTCGGGCGCCGGCAACGTCTGGCAGAACCGCGTTGGCTTCGCCACCGCCGCCAGCACGGCCACGGGCCCCATCCAGGTGACCGCCACCGGCAGGCTCTGGGACGAGATCCTCACGGGCCAGGGCACGGGCATCGGCCCCAGCCAGCCCATCGTCCTGCTGGCGCCGACAGCGGCTTTCTACCTCTACGGCAATGCCGGCCAGACCATTGCGGTCGGCTCCCTGCAGGGCTCCGGATTCGTTGACTTCTTCGACGGTGGCGCGGGCAAGAGCCTGACGCTGTCCATTGGCGGCGACAACAGCGACCAGGTGTTCGGCGGCAGCATCCGGAATTCCGGCGGCTCCACCGGTCCAACCGTTCTCGCCCTCCTCAAGATCGGGTCCGGCACCCAGACCCTGGCCGGCGCCAACACCTACAGCGGCGGGACGTCGATTACCGGCGGAGTCCTGAGCGTGGACCAGATTGCCGACGCCGGGACGAGCCGTATCGGGGTGACGGGCGCCGGCGGCAATTACCTGGCACTGAAGAACGGCACGCTGCGGTACACCGGCGCGGGCACGAACAGCACGTCGCGCTACCTGTGGATTGACCAGGGGACCGGCACGTTCGACATCACCCAGGCGACGGGCACGCTGGCGCTGTCGCCCGCCGGGGGCACCGTGAACCGGAATGTCACCAAGACCGGAGCCGGCACGCTGGTGCTGAACGGCGCGGTCTCCGGCACGGCAGCGGTGACGGTTAACGGGGGCACGCTCACGCTCGGCGGCGCCAGCACCTACAGCGGCGGCACGACGATCAGCGACGGCGTGCTGACGCTGGCGGGCGCCCCGGATCGCCTGCCTGCGGGCGGCGCACTCACCCTCGCCGGCGGCGCCACAGCCGCCTTCGCCCTGAACAATTTCAATCAAACCGTCGGCGCCCTCTCCGGCGGCGGCGCCATCAGGCTCGGCACGGCGACGCTGACCGTGAACCAGGCCGCGGCCACGACCTACGCCGGCGCGATCGGCGGCAGCGGAGGCCTGGCCAAGTCGGGTGCGGGCACACTCACGCTAGCCGGCGCCAACACCTACACGGGAGCCACGAGCATCAACGGCGGCACGCTGGCGCTGGGCGCGGCCGACAGCCTCGCCGACAGCGCGACGATCGCGGTGGCGGCCGGCGCGCGGCTCGATGTAACCGCGGCGGCCGGCTTCAGCCTGGGCGCCGGGCAGACGTTGCAGGGCTCGGGCACGGTGACGGGGGCGGTGACCGCGGTCGCCGGCGCCCGTCTGCAGCCGGGCGGCGCAGCGACCGCGGGCACACTCACGTTCGGCAACGACCTGACGCTGGCGGACGGCGTCACCAACGTCTTCGATCTGGCAACGGCCACGACGGCGGGAGGCGGGGTCAACGACCTCGTCAGCGTGAACGGGAACCTTGCGGCGGGGGGCCGGATCGTCGTCAACGCCCTTCGGCCGCTGACCGGCGGAGGATCGTACCGCCTCTTCACCTACCGCGGCAGCAAGTCCGGCGCATTCGCCGGCGTGGTCGTCACCGGCACGCGGTACAGCGGCACGCTGGATGAAACCACGGGGGGCCAGATCAACCTGGTGGTCGGCGGCGAAGCGTCCAACCTGGTTTGGTCGGGCGGGACGAACAGCGCGTGGGACATCGACGCGTCCGCCAACTGGAACAGCAACAGCCTGACGTACTTCAATGTGGACAGCGTCACCTTCGACGACACGTCGACCAATCGCACCGTCAGCCTGGCAGGCACGCTGACGCCCGCGGCCGTCACGGTCTCCAGCGCGACGAATTACTTCTTCGGGGGGACCGGACACATCAGCGGTCGCACCGGGTTGACCAAGACGGGCTCCGGCACGCTGACCCTGCTGACGCTCAACGACTACGCCGGCGGCACGCGGATCGGCGGAGGGACGCTGGCTGTCGGCGACGGCGGCGCGGCCTCCATCGGCGGCGCGGTCACCAACGACGGCAGCCTCGTCTTCAACCACGCCCAGGCGCTGACGCTGGGGGGCCGCATCACCGGAAGCGGCAGCCTCACCAAGCGCGGCGCCGGCACGCTGACGCTTGCGCCCGCGACGCCCAACACCTACGCCGGCGGCACGGTCGTGAACGGCGGCGCGCTGCTGTTGCAGAACGTCGCCATGCCGGCCGTCGGCGCCATCACCAACAACGCCACGATCTTCCATTACGTCAGCAACAACGGCTATCCGCGCATCGTCACCGCCACCGCCGGCTCCGGCGCGTGGGTTATCGACGGGTCGGGCGCCGGCAACGTCTGGCAGAACCGCGTCGGCTTCGCCACCGCCGTCAGCACGGCCACGGGGCCCATCCAGGTAACGGCCACCGGCAAGCTCTGGGAGGAAACCTACGCCGGCCAGGGCACGGGCATCGGCCCCGCGCAGGCCATCAACCTGCTGGCGCCGACGGCGGCCTTCTACATCTACGGCAATGCCGGCCAGACCATCGCGATCGGCTCGCTGCAGGGCTCCGGGTTCGTGGACTTCTTCGACGGCGGCGCGGGCAAGAGCCTGACGCTGGCCGTCGGCGGCGACAACAGCAGCCAGGTGTTCAGCGGCAGCATCCGAAATTCCGGCGGTTCCAGCGGCCCGACGGTGCTGGGCCTGCGCAAGGTCGGCGCCGGCACGCAAACGCTGAGCGGCGCCAGCACCTACAGCGGCGGCACGTGGGTTGCGGGCGGTGCGCTGGCGGCCGGCAACAACGCCGCCTTCGGCGCCGGGGCCGTCACCTTGAGCGGCGCCACGTTGACGACCGACAATGCCCAGCGCACACTGGCGAATGCCATCGTCCTCGCAGCCGCCACGACCAACACGATCGCCAGCGGAGGCGCCGCTTTCGCGAACTACCTGCAGCTGAACGGGAACCTGTCCGGCGCGGGCACGGTGACGCTTGCGAGCGGCGGGGCAACCCTGCGGCTCAACGGCGACAACAGCGGTTTCAGCGGGCGCGCCATCGTCACGGGCTCCACTTACCTGCCCAACGCCGCGGCCGGCAGCGCCGGCGCGGTTTGGGAGGTCAACGGCGGGGGGCTGCTGGGCCTGCTCGCGACCAGCGGGACGATCAGGCTAGGCGCGCTGGACGGCAGCGGCGGGACCCTGTGGAACGATCAGGCCCTCGGCAACGCACTGACCTTCGCGATCGGCGACCTGAGCCGGAACGCCGCGTACAGCGGCACGGTGCAGGACAGCTGGCAGGCCGGCCGCGGCACGGTAGCCCTCCTGAAGACCGGCGCCGGCACGCAAACGCTGGGGGGCATCAACACGTACAGCGGCGGCACGACCGTCAACGCCGGCACCCTGCTGGTGAACAACCCGAGCGGATCGGGCACGGGCACGGGAGCGGTCGCCGTCCGCGCGGGCGGCAAACTGGGCGGAACGGGCAGCGTGGGCGGCAACGTCACGGTGGAGGCGGGCGGCGGCCTGACCCCGGGCAGCGCGGGGGTCGGCACGCTGCACGTGCAGGGAGATCTGGCTCTCGCCCAGGCGGCGGGCCTCGACTGGGACTTCACGCCGGCCGCGGCCGATGCGGTCGCCGTCGCCGGCACGCTGACACTGCCGGCGAGCCTCGAATTGAGCGTCAATCTGATCCAGCCGGGACGCCTCGACGGCGCCACGCTCTTCACGTACGGAGCCTACAGCGGTCCGGCGGCGGTGGCCCTGACGGTGGATGGGGAGCAGGGGCTCTACCTGGCGGAAGACGACGGCGGCCTCAGCCGGATCGTCCTGCGCGCCACGGCCGTCGGCACGGTCCTGATCGTGCGCTGACCCGGGCAGCCCTTCGGGGGGGGGGGGGGGCTTGGCACGCGCCGGGGTGTAACCCCTCGATCACGCAGGGGGGTTCCATGCCCCATAACGGCCGGGGACGGCCGTCCACAA
>CAYOBW010000008.1:0-69488 GCA_964402115.1 uncultured Victivallales bacterium | reverse complement strand
ATCTGGCGAAGTCAACGCGACGCTACGGTCCGACCGCTGGGTTGAGGGAAGGATGCCGGCCGAATTGGATCGTATTGACTGACAACGGGGTCCGAGACGACACAAATCGCCTGGCATCACGCCCCGCTTCTACGCTCCTATGCGCCACCCCTCCCCCGCGGTGTCATGCAGGCTGCCTGGAAGCGCATCGGGAGGGCGACGCTCCGCGGAGCCGCGTGCGAGGCGGGCGCACATACGGCGCCAGGAACCTGGAAAGCGTAGTCGGCTGTAGGGGTTCAGGCTGTAGCTCAATGCGCGGACGGCATGCGTGCGATGTCAACGGTGGCACAAATCTCATCCGGCACAGCCGACCCGGTAACTGGGAGCGGGGGCGTCCCGCCCCCGGTCTTCTCGTTACGGGGGCGAGACGCCCCTCGCTCCCAGTGCTGCCTGATAACGCCGTGCAACTCGCGACAAATCACCTGGCACACTCGGCACGCATTTTTCGAATGCAACGCCGTGCCCGGTGAACCGCGGGCGTTCACACGGGCGGCGACCAGCGTTACCGCACGCTGGCGGCGAGGGCCTGCGCGAAGTCGGCTTTCAAGTCGTCGAGGTGTTCGAGGCCCACAGCGACGCGGATGAACTCCGGCGTCACGCCCGCGGCGCGCTGGTCCTCGTCGCTCATCTGCTGGTGACTCGTGGAGGCCGGATGCAGAACGAGCGTCTTGGCATCGCCCACGTTGGCCAGGTGGCTGGCCAGTTTGACCGCGTCGATGAATGCGGCGCCGGCCGCGCGGCCGCCCTTGATGCCGAAACCGAGCACGGCCCCGCAGCCGCCCTGCAGGTATTTCGCCGCGGCGGCGTGCCACGGGTGGTCGGGCAGGCCGGGGTAGTTCACCCAGGCCACCTGCGGCTGCTGTTGCAGCCAGCGGGCGAGCGCGAGGGTGTTGGCGCTCTGCCGCTCGATGCGCAGCGGCAGCGTCTCGAGCCCCTGCAGAAAGAGGAAGGAGTTGAACGGGCTGGCGCAGAGCCCGATGTTCCGCATGCCGTCCAAGCGCGCCTTGAGGATGAACGCCACGTTGCCCATGCCCGGCACATTCTGGAGGGCGTCCCAATACACGAGCCCGTGGTAGGCGCCATCCGGCGTGGTGAAGAGCGGGTGCCGGCCCGCGCCCCAGTTGAACGTGCCGCCGTCCACGATCACGCCGCCGATGGAGGTGCCGTGCCCGCCAATCCACTTCGTGCAGGAGTGCACGACGATGTCGGCGCCGTGCGCGATGGGCCTGCAGAGAATCGGGGCGAAGGTGTTGTCCACGATCACGGGCACACCCGCGGCGTGGGCCGCCTGCGCGATGCCCGCCAGGTCCGCGACGTCGCCCTTGGGGTTGCCGATGGTTTCGAGATAGACCGCCCGCGTGTTGGGCTGGATGGCAGCCGCGATCTTCGCGGGCGTCGGATCTTCCACGAAAGTCACCTGGATGCCAAGCCGCGGCAGCGTATAGCGGAACAGCGTGTCCGTCCCGCCATACAGCGAAGCGGAGGAGACGATGTGGTCGCCCACCTGGGCGAGGGTATGGATGCTGAGGAAGATGGCCGCCATGCCACTGGAGGTCAGCAGCGCGCCCGTCCCGCCCTCGAGCGCGGCGATGCGTTTCTCGACCACGTCGTTGGTCGGGTTCATGAGCCGGGTGTAGATATTCCCGAATTCCTTCAGGGCGAAGAGATTCGCGGCGTGTTCGCTGCTCTTGAAGACGTAACTGCTGGTCTGGTAGATGGGCACCGCGCGCGCGCCGGTGACCGGGTCGGGCGCCTGGCCGGCGTGCAGAGCGAGGGTTTCGGGATGCTGGGCGGATGGTGTCATGGCTTTGTACTCCTATTGATGGCAGCCCCCGGGCTGCCGGCTAGATAACGTAGGAAGGCGCGTGCGCACTGCGATGCCGCAGAGCGTTGCGGGCCAGTTCCCCGATGGTTGTCGACTTGAAAACCTTCTCCAGGGCCGCACTGGCGGCTTCCCAGACTTCGCGGGTCACACACGTGGTTAGCTGATCGCAATCCGTCTCCGCGCAGGGCACCAGGTCGAGCGGCCCCTCCGTAGCGACCAGAACCGTGTACACGGTCAGTTTGTCGGGCTTCACCGCGAGCGAAAACCCGCCCCGCGCCCCGCGATGACTCAGCACCAGTCCGGCGGCCTTCAGCCGCATGAGAATCTGCTCCACGTAGTCGGCCGAGATGTTCTCGGCTTCGGCGATTTCCTGCTTGCGCGCCGGCTGAGCGCCCCCCCTTAACGCCAGGGTCACCATGATGCGTGTGGCATAGCGGCCCTTGGTTGACAGCCTGATCATCTTGACCCGCACTTTCCGCGTTTGCACCTTCCGGTCGGTTTAAACGTCATGCTTCCCGCACAAGCAAGCGATTTACATGATCGTCTTGGTCATGAAATCAAAAACGCCTGCCGGCTTCAATGTAAATCTACGCGCTTTCAGCTGTTTTCACGTGTTGTCGATTCCGGCAATCTCCCGTTGTTGCGAAAGCGCGCGCGCTGTTTTACGCCGCTTCTGCGAATCCCAGAGGCGCTGGGCTGGTTTGGCCGGAAGCCTGCCGGTCTTAGCCTTTGCGGAACAGCCAACCCGCCAGGCATTCATACATGTATCTATCCAATAACCGTTTCTGGAACAACCGACAGGGTTCTTCCGTGCGTGCGAATCGAACCGTGCCGTTGGTTGCGAGCCGTACACGGGGGGATGGCACAATCTCTGCTTACAAGCCAAGCAAGGTTGTGGTGCTTGAGACGAGACAGCAAGGCGATTGACGGTGCGAGATCATGAAGACGATATCGGGAACGCGCAGAGGATCCGGGGGCTTCACCGTGGTGGAGTTGCTGATGGTCGTCGCGCTGGTCGGGTTACTGGCAGCCATTTCCATACCTGCCATGGCCAAGTCGCGGCGCGGCGCCCAGGTGCGGCGCGTGGCCAACGATTTGCGTGTGTTTGCCAACGGCTTCCAGATGTACTCGCTGCAGAAGGGGGCATATCCGAAAGACTGCGGGTTGGACGGCGCCAGCAACCTGCCCGCCGGCGTGGATGTCGAAGCGAACATCCGCGTGGAGCAGTGGACAGCCCTGACATCTTTCGGCGGTCACTACGAGTGGGAAGGCCCGGATATCAAGGGGTTTGCCGGTATCGCGTTCGCCGACGCCACGGCTGACGACGGCATGTTCCGCGATCTGGACAAACTGATCGACGACGGCAACCTGGCGTCCGGGCAGTTCCGCAGCGCAGGCGGGCGCTTCACGTACGTCATCGAAGAGAACGCTCCGGTCTTGAACTAGGCGACTGGCGCAGCACCTCCTTCCGGCTACTACGCCCTAAGCCCTGCCGGTCCGCAGGCGCGAGCCCTGCCCTGCCTGCACCAGTGCAGCCAGCGTCACCTGCTCCCAACCCGGCAGCGCCAGCAACCGTTCCAGCACCAGCCCGCAGGCGACCGCATCGTACGCGGCATCGTGCGGGGCAAGCCCGGGACGGAGCCCGGACAGCGCCGGCAACAACCCCAGCGTCCGGACCAGCTCTTCGAGGGCATAAGACGACAAGCCGGGCCAGGCCGCTCGCGCCAGCGGCAGCGTGTCGATCCACGGGCCGAACGCCTGCAGGGGGAAGGCCCGCCTGATGAAGCGACGCTCGGTGCCCGCGTTGTGCGCGCAAAGCGGGCCGGCCGTCAGCCACGACCGCAGCGACGGCCACAGCGCGGGCAGCAGCGGCGCGACAGCCAGTTCGGCGCGCAGCGCGGCATAACGGCCCGGGGCATGGCGGTTGAACGGGCGCGCGCCCACGCGCAGCAGGCTGTCGTAGCGTTCCCCGTCCGCCACCCGCCCCGCGCGGAAGCGCACGAGGCCGAGCTGCCAGGGTTCGTCGGGGTGGCGCCCCACCCGCCCCGTGGATTCGAAGTCCAGGAGCGTGACGATGCTCTCCCGCGCCGGGCGAAACAACGCGTCGTTCGCGAGCCGCGCGCTCATTCCACGCACAGCTCTTCACCGCCCTCCGCCCCGCCTGCCGGCGGGCGCTCGGGCGGCGGCAGCAGCGTCCGCTCCAGCCGTTCGTAGATGTCGATGAACTGGCGCACGTAGTTGCGCTTGCGGTTGTAGCTGCCCGGGAAGAAGCTGCCCTTGAACCCCGCACAGACAACGTTGCGGAACTGGCGGCGGGAGATCGGCAGCCGCGACGCCATCAGCGCCAGCTCGCGGGCCGGCGTCGTGCGCGACACCAGCCGGTTGTCCGTGCAGAGCGACAGCGACAGGTTGTGGCTCAGCATCTGCGCCAAAGGGTGCTGCTCGACGCTCGTGATGGCGGGGGTGGTCTGCAGGTTGCTCGTCAGGCACACCTCGACCGTGATCCGCTGGCTGGCGATGTAGTCCGCCAGCAGCATGACAAAACGCTCGCGGTCCTCGATCGCCGGGTTCTCGATCATGTCGCTGCAGAAGAGGAACGTGCCGTGTCCGATCCGGTTGGCATGGCACTCGGTGATGGCCTGGAAAATGGACTCCGGGCCGTAGGCTTCCCCGGCATGCACGGTCTTGCGCAGGAACCGGCTGTGCGCGTACTGGTAGGCCGCGGTGTGGTAGGCCGCGGGGAAGCCGTGCTCCTCGCCGGCCAGGTCGAACCCGACGATCGGCAGCCCCTCCTCGTCGCGCAGCTGCACGGCCGCGCGCGCCATCTCCAGCGACGCGGCGGCAATCACCTCGCGCCGCGGCGCGCGGGGCATGACGCTCATCAGCCGCCGGTAGTAGGGGCTCATGTTCTCGTGAAACGACCGCATCGCGCAGCAGATGATCCCGAACTCGAACGGCAGGTCCGTGCCATCCCGCACGCCCGCCGTGGCGTGGTGCGCCTTGCGGGCGCGGTCGAGACCGTCGGCCACCGCCTTGACGACGGCGCCCACGGGCAGGCTGTCGTCAATGTGCAGCTGCGGCGCAAAGCGCACTTCGATATAGCGCACATTCTCGGCAATGTTGTCCTCGGCCAGCTCGCACGCGATGCGCTCGATGTTCTCCCGGTTGCGCATCACGGCGCAGGTGTAGGCGAACCCCCGCAGGTACTCGCCGAGGTTGGCGTAGCGCTCTTTGAAGACCAGCTCCTGCAGCCCGGCCTGCTCGAAGGATGGCAGATCCACCCCCTCCTGGATGGCGAGGTCGATCAGCGTGGCCAGCCGCAGCGACCCGTCCAGGTGCAGGTGCAGGTCGGTCTTGGGAATGCGTTCGATGAAGCGTTGTGTCAGGCCCGCGTGCATGCGCCATTCCCCCCCCCGCGCCGGACCTCAGTCCAGCGCGGTCAGCGTCTTGATGTACTGCGCCCGCTCGTACCCCAGCCCCGCGCCCGCCCGGGCCTGGCTCAGGCGCCCGCGCGCCTCCGCGAGCGTGCCCACGCTGTGCCGGTTCATCCAGCCGCGCAACCCCTCCAGAATGCGGCCGATGCAGCCCGGATCCTGCCGGTAGAGCACGGTGCAGATCTGGAAAACGTCGGCGCCGGCTAGAAGGGCCTTGACCGCCCCCTCGCCGTCGTGCACGCCCGTGGAGAGACACAGGTCGCACGCGACCTGGTCGCGCAGCAGCGCAATCCAGCGCAGCGGCAACCGGATGTCCTCCGGCCGCGAAAGGTTGACGCTGGGCCGCAGCTCCAGCCGCTCGATGTCGACATCCGGCTGGAAGAAGCGGTTGAACAACACCACGCCGCCGATCTTCAGCGCCGCCAGCCGCACCACGAAGTTCGGCAGCGAGGAGTAGAAGCTGCCCAGCTTGACCGAGATGGGCAGCCGGACCTCCCGCTGGATGGCCGCCACCAGCGCCAGGTGCCGCGCCTCGATCGCGGCGCCGTCAACGTCGGCCGATTCGGGAATGTCGTAGACGTTCAGCTCGAGCCCATCCACGCCGGTGGCCTCGATCTGCCGCGCGAAGCGCACCCACTCCGCGGCGGTCGTGCAGTTGATGCTGGCGATGACCGGAATGCCGGCGGCCTGCTTGATCGCCGCGACGCGCTCCAGGTACGCCTGCGGCCCGAGCCGCATGGCCACGTCCGCGCGCAGGTACTCGTACGCCTCCGGGTGCATGGAGCCCTCGAGCGCGTCGGTGGTCTCGGCCATCTCGGCGCGAATCTGCTCCTCGAAAATGGAACGGACCACGACGGCTCCCGCGCCCGCGGCCGCCAGCGCCTGCACCTTTTCCGGCGTGGCGGTGTGCGTCGAGCTGCCCACGATCAGCGGGTTCGCCAACGGAATGCCCAGGTAGGTTGCTGCCAGATTCGCCATGGTGTACGCTCCTGCTGTGTGTGCCAGTTACTCCGCGCGCCCGTGCGCGCCCCGCCGCATCACGGTCCAGCCGGCGGCGGACCCCCCGCCGCGGCCTGCCGCCGCCGCTTCGCCGAGAATTCGGGCGCCTCGCGCATGCAGGTGCCCAGGATCTTCAGCGACTGCGCAAAGAGCTTCATCGTCTCCGGGTGAAACGCGGCCGGCGGTTCCCCCACGTCCGGCCACCCCGTCCGGGTGAGGTCGTCCGGGGGCAGCGCCAGCCGCTCCCAGTTGAAGAACAGCCGCCCCCAATCGCTGTGCAGCGTCTCGTCGATCAGCTTCTGGTGCGCGGGATACCAGTAGGAGTCGTGGTACAGCACGCTGGCCATGTACGCCCACGGCGCCAGCACGGTCTTCAGCGACCACTCCACCGGCTTGCGCAGCGGGCCCCAGTAGATCTTGTGCTGCATGCGGCTGGCGAAGGTCATCTTCTCGAACGGCCCCGCGAAATGCCAGTTCTCCGCCGCCGCGGCCGTGTCGCCGACGAGCCGGATATCGCGCGGGTCGCCGCAGCCCAGCCCCCGCTCGTGCGCCAGGCGGATGAACTTGATGTCGAGCGGATTGAAGCCCATCAGCCGCGCGGCCACGGCATCGATCGCCACCTGGTCCGCCGACGCCAGCAGGATGTTCTTCACGTGCGGCACCATGCAGCGCGGCCCGGGGCCGTCGCCGGCGAACGTGCCGTCCATGACCGCGAAGACGCCGCTGTGGATGCGCTTCTGGATCATCAGCAGGTCCACCAGGGTCTCGTGGATGACGGGGTGGGTCCAGTGCCGCTTCTCGTTCAGCAGTCCGCCGAAGGCGTTCTTCATCGCGCCGGTCGTGGTCGTGAAGACGTGGGTCTTGACCGTCGGCAGGTGGATGATGTTCTCGCCGATGAACCGCTTCGGAATGAGGAAGCCATCCGGGTAGACCTGGTTCAGGCAGAGGAAGCGGTCCGCCAGGTCGCCCACGGCGTCGCGGACGTTGATCCACTCGACGTCGGGCTCGTACAGGTGGACGTTGCGCAGTTTGTGGGCGTCTAGCACGTTGACCTGCTTGTTCTCGCGCTCGCCCAGCCGCGCGTCGATCACGACGGTGCGGTTGTGACAGCCGTGGATCAGGTCGGGCGCATAGCCGTCGCGCTTGAGCGCGCGGACGACGCCCTCCAGCTGCCAGGGCGTCGTGGAGGACGCCGGCATGAAGAAGTGCCAGCTGATGTTGATCTTGAGCGCGGTATCCTTGTCGCGCGGCAGCACGGCCTGGTACCCGGCCAGGTTCATCACGCGGTGATAATCCTCGAGTACCGTCGCCGGCGACGTTTTCAAGACCGCCACAGTGGAAGTTGCTGCGCTCATGTCGACCATACGGTAGCAGAGAGCCCGCGCGCCGACAACGGCGAAAGGCGCGGCCCCGTTCGGCGGGAGTACTTGTCTGCATACTGCCCAATCTGCTCTTTCCATGCGTCAGCGGCTCGCGCGGACGCTCGCCCCCCATTCCGCACCCACCCCTGCCACGCGTACCCCTTCCAAGGAGCGCGTTGTGACGGAGCGCCTGACAGCCACTCCCCTCCGCCGGAGGGGTGGCCGCAGGCGGGGTAGGTTGTG
Organism: uncultured Victivallales bacterium; assembly: GCA_964402115.1. Lineage (GTDB taxonomy): Bacteria > Verrucomicrobiota > Kiritimatiellia > UBA8416 > CAYOBW01 > CAYOBW01. The sequence continues at coordinate 61,587 of CAYOBW010000008.1, read as the reverse complement.
CCTTGAACGGGTTTACTAGCCGTCTCGGAATTGTCGCTGCCTGCGCAGAAACGGCGGAGACCGCCGTCTCCAGCACAAATGGAGCCGGCCGTCCTCGGCCGGTAGAGCGCCTATCGCGACAACATTAGTATCTACGTGCTATTCGCCGACGGCGAACGCCCGCGAAGTTCTTGGGTGCGGGGGCGCATAGCGCCGCTCAGCCCTCGACAAGCCAGTGCTTGAATCGTTCAGCCACCATGTTCCGACGCGAGGAAGAGGGTATTCTGGCGATCATGCGGTGAGCCTCCCGGACATCGAATCCGAAGAGGCCAAGAACGATGGCCGCATCGCCCGTTTCCACAACTGGCTGATCGAGTCGTTGGAGTCGGCTCAGGGCGTCGACGAGTTTCATGAAGCATCTCCTCTCAGCGCCTCCGCCACGCGCAGCACCAAATCGTCCCACACCGCGGGATCGGCATACGGAGCCTGGCACTCGGGCGCCAGGAAGGAGAGTACCTGGCTCTTGAACACGTCGTACGAAATGGCCAAAGCGTTCTGCTGTGCTTCCCGCCTCGCGTCCTTGCTTGCCAGTGTCCCAGTCATCCTGAGCGAAGCGAAGGATCTCCCGCCGCGCGGCGGGTCGCTGGCCCCGCACGGCGGATACGCCGAGATCCTTCGCTTCGCTCAGGATGACACCCGTTCTCGATGTGTGCCTGTGCCTGGCACCTCTGCGGCTACACCGACAAGCGGTTGCGCACCCTGACGTTGTAGCCGCGGCACTTCGCAGCGCAGGTGATTCTGTCGCCGACACATCGTCGGCCGGTTGATGGCTGTCCGCCGCTTCCACGAACAGCTCTCCCACGCCCTCTTCCCGTCCCCTGCGCCGCCTGTGCGGCAGGCGCGCACGCGGACGCTTCGCTGCCAAGGGTTCCGAGCAGCCGCTACCCCGCCCTTTCCAAGGATTCTCGCCGCCCACAGCGGGCTACTGGTGCCTGCCAGGCAAATCACTTGAGGGGAAACTGGAAGGTCCAGCGCGCACGGCATAGGTTGTGCGATGTCAACGGTGGCAAGGCTCTCATGCGAACACAGCCGACCGCGTAACTGAAAGCGGGGTCGTCCCGCCCCCGGCCTTCTCCTTGCGGGGGCGAGACGCCCCCGCTCCCAGTGAAGGCGCACAGATCGCCTAACCCTATTCCGCTTCGGCTTCTTGATGCGATCCATCAACCCGCTCGCCGACTTGCCAAAGCAAGCCGACCCAGGCCGCGTGTCACAAATCACCTGGCACCATTCCTCCGGGCACCATTCCTACGTCAGAAGTCCTTGCGCCATAGGCACGTTATCGTTGACCGCCGCCGGCGGGAGTCGTAGCCTTGAAATGGAGGAGGCGGGCCATCCGCGTTGGCGCGAAGCAGGCTCAGTAGCGCTGTTGGGACAGGAGGATGCCGATTACGATCAAGCGTACGATTAAGATTATGAGGAACGCGGAGCGCATTGCTATCGTAATCGTAATCCTGATCGTAATCATAATCGGGGGACAACGATGACGATCGGCGGGCGGAGAATGGGAACGGCGTTACTGTGCCTCGTCGGCGCGCTGGCGGCAGCGCGCGGCGCGGCGGCGACGGTGGCAGCGGCGGGGCGGGACGGGGGGGGCTACTACGTCTCCCCGGCGGGCAACGACGCGTGGTCGGGCACACGCGCCGGGCCGAACTGGGGACGCTCCGACGGACCGTTCGCCACGCTGGAGCGGGCGCGGGACGCGGTCCGCGCCCTCAAGGCGGGCGCCGGCGGACTGAAGCAGCCCGTGACCGTGTACGTGCGCGCCGGCATGTATGCACTGGCCCGGCCGCTGGTCTTCACCAGCGCCGACTCCGGGACGGAGGCGTGCCCGGTCACCTTTCAAGCGTATGCGGACGAGCGCCCCGTAATCAGCGGCGGCCGGCGCATCGCGGGGTGGAAGCGCGACCAGGGCCCGCGGAGCGTCGCGGCAGGCGGAGGCACCCTGTGGTGCGCGGAGCTGCCGGAGTGCCGCGGCGAGGGCGGTTGGGATTTCAACCAGCTCTTCGTCAACGGGCGGCGCTGCGTGCGCGCGCGCATCCCGAACCTCGGCGGCTTCCTGCGCACCGCCGGTCCGGTGGCCAAGGACAACGCGACGGCGTTCCTCTTCAACCCCGGCGACCTGCGGCCGTGGGTCCGCGCCGCGGACGCGCTGGTTGTGGTGTACCACTCGTGGGAGACGTCGCTGCACCACCTCACGGCTATCGCCGAGGCGTACCACGTGGCCTGTCTGCGCGAGCCCGCGCCCTGGGCCATGGGCACGTGGGAGCCGCAGCAGCGCTACTATGTGGAGAACCTCCCCGAGGCGCTCGACGCGCCGGGCGAATGGTACCTGGACCGCGCCGCGGGCACGCTGCGCTACTGCGCGCGCGAGGGCGAGGACATGTCCAGGGCCGAGGTGGTCGCGCCCACGCTCACGACAACGCTGCTCGAGCTGCGCGGGGACGACGGGACGGGCGGGCGCGTCGAGCACCTGCGCTTTGCGGGCCTCGCGTTCCAGCACACGAACGCGCGCCTCACCCGCATCCGGAATTGCGGGCAGGGCGAGGTCAACCAGAACGCTCTGATCATGCTCACCGACGCGCGCAACGTGTGCTTCGAGCGCTGCGAAGTGGCTCATGCGGGCGGTCATGCGGTCTGGCTGGCCGAGGGCTGCGACGGCTGCGTGCTCAGCCAGTGCCACCTCTTCGACCTGGCCGGCGGCGGCGTTTACGTCGGCGGCGGATGGGGCGTGCACGACCAGCGGCCCGCGCGGAGCAACGTCGTGGACAACTGCTTCATTCACGACGGCGGCCACGTGTTCCACGGCGCGCATGGCGTCTGGATCGGCTGCAGCTCGTTCAACTCCGTCACGCACAACGAGATTGCCGATTTCGACTACTCCGGCATCTCCTGCGGCTGGTCGTGGGGCTTCCAGCCCAGTTCCGCCAACCACAATGCGCTCGACTACAACTCGATTCATCACCTCGGCAACGGGGAGGGGCTGAGCGACATGGGCGGCATCTACACCCTCGGCATTTCGCCCGGCACGACCGAGCGCGGCAACCGCATCCATGATGTCTACAACTACGCCCCCGTTTCGCACGGCTCCGGCATCTACCCCGACGAGGGCAGTTCGGAGATCCTCATCGAGAACAACGTGGTCTACCGGGTGCGCACCTGCCCGGTCTTTCAACACTACGGCAAGGACAACCTTCTCCGGAACAACGTGTTCGCCTTCGGCGGCGAGGGGCAGTTGCAGCGCTGCCGCGAGGACGTGCCGTGCCATTACATTGCGGAGCGGAACGTCGTCTACGCCGACATCCCGCAGATGCTCGGCGGCGTCTGGGACAGCGGCAACTGGCGCGTGGCCAGCAACCTCTACTGGAGCACGGCCGGCGCGCCCCGCTTCAAGGGCATGGATTTCACCGCGTGGCAGGCCAAGGGGTACGACGTGGGCTCGATCGTGGCCGACCCGCTCTTTGTCGCTCCCGCGGCCGGCGACTTCCGCCTCAAGCCGGGCTCGCCGGCCTTGGCGCTCGGGTTCAAGCCCATTGACCCCGCCGCGGCCGGGCTCTACGGGGACAAGGAATGGGTGCGGCTGCCGCGGCGCTATCCGAATCGCCCGCGCAACGAGGTTCCGCCTGCCCCGCGACAGCCGGCGCCGGTCAACCTGGACTTCGAGCGTGCGGACCCCGGCACGGAGCCGGCCGGCGGCAGCGTGGTGCTGAGCCGCGCGCTGGGATCCATTCGCGTTTCGCGCGACACGGCGGCCTCCGGACAGCAGTCCCTGCGGTTCACGGATGCGCCCGGACAGGCGGAGTCGTGGACGCCGCATATCTACTTCAATCCGCTCTGCGACACCGGGGCGGTGAGCATCGCCTGGGACATGCTGAACAGCCGCGAAGCGCCGGACTCCTTCTGCATCGAGGCGCGGCAGTGGGACGTGAACCCCTATCGCACGGGGCCGTCGGTGTACGTGGAAGCCGACGGCCGCGTGACGGCCGGCGGTCGCCCGGTCGGCACCCTGCCGCCCGGCGTGTGGGCTCACGTGGACCTCGCGTTCACGCTGGGTCCGGGGGCGCCGCGCACGTACCGGCTGACGCTGACCGTGCCGGGCCGTGATCCGGTGCGCCTCGAGCTACCCTACGCGCATCCCGAGTTCGAGCGCCTCACGTGGTTTGGGGTGAGCAGCCTGGGTACGGCATCGAGCGCGTTCTACCTCGACAACCTCAAGTGCGGCACGCCGGACGCGCTTGCCCGCCCGCCGCGCCTGCTGCCGACCGCGCAGGAGTTGGCGCAGTGCGCGCGGCCGCGGAGGCAGCCCCCCGCCGGCGGCGACGCGGCGCTTGCCGCCGAGTGGCGATTCGGCGAAGGCACGGGCGATTCGGCGCGCGACAGCTCCGGCTGGGGCAATCGCGCGGACATGAGCAGCGCGCTGTGGGGCGTGGGGCCGTTTGGGTCGGCCCTGTGCGCGCAGCCGTCCCAGCCGTGCGCGGTCGTGCCGGACGACCCCACGCTGCAGTTCGGCCGCGGCTCTTTCACGGTCGAACTGTGGCTCTGCCCGGCCACGCTGGACATCGCCTCGGCCGACAAGCGCCGGCGCTTCATGAGCAAGGGCGACTTCCCGCGGACGTGGTGGAACCTCAACCTGACGGCCGACGGGCGCCCGTACCTGGAGATGCGCGACTCCGGCGGCGTGGACTTCGCCGGCTGGCCTTCCGGTGCAATCCCTGCCGGCGCGTGGTCGCACTTCGTCGTGGCCGTGGACCGCGAGGCCCGGCAGGTTCGCTACTTCCTCAACGGCCGTCTCGACACGACCCTGCCGCTGCCGGACGGGTTCCAAGGCGAGGTGAGCGCGCCGGGGGGCAGCCTGCAGCTCGGCAGCGACTGGCAGCCGTTCCTCGGCCTGCTCGACGAAATCCGCATCCACCACCGCGCGCTCGACGCGACGGCTGTTGCCGCGGTCTACAACCGCGAGCGCCCGCAGCGAACACGCAGCGAGTACACGGCGCGCGAATAGAAGGCCATAGAAGGACGGGGCTCGCAAAGCGTCCTGTCCGCCGCCTCACGGCGGCAGCTACGGGGGCGGCGTGGCCGCCAGAGGTATAGTTTAGCCATCATGCCCACCGCCGCTGCCGAGCGCAGAGAAGACCACGCCCTGCCACGCGCAGCGACTCGGTATCGACGGCGCCATATAGGCTCACTGCGGCCGACGGCTCGCGCAGCCGATGACGTTCGCCACGATCTGCCGGGCGGACTCGGGCTGGTAGCCGGCCGCGCCGAAGTTCGCGATGCCGGCCAGGGCTGCGGTGAGGTCGAACGCGGAGAAGACGACCGCGGGCCGCCCGTCGCGTTCGATCACCTCGAGCCGGTGCGCACCCGACTGCGCGCCCTGCCCGCGCAGCAGCCGCCGCGCCGCCAGGGTGTAGCGCGTGTTCCGCGCGAGGTCGGCGCCGCCCGCGAACCGCCCCGCCACGAGCGGGGCATCGGGCGCGGGGGCCGCCAGGGGGCCGAACAGCCCCTCGAGCTCCCGCCGCGCGGACGCGGCGAACGCCCCGCTGCCCGCATAGGCATCCGCGAGCACGGTGCCGCCGCCCGCGACGAAGGCCCGCAGCGCCGCCCGCTCCCGCGCGTCGAGCGTGACGCGCCCGCGGCCGGTGAAATGCAGATACCGACCTCCGGCGCGCACCCGTCCGCCAGGCTCACCGGCTCGCGCTCCTCCAGCTCCAAACCGCACGCGCCCTGCAGGTGCGGCGCAACCCGCTGCCAGCAGCCGCGCCCCGCGGCCCAGTCCAGCGGCCCGGCGTCCGAGCCGGTGTACCGCCACCGCGCCACGGTCGTCCGCGGCGCGGACGGGCCGCCCTCCGCGGGCCGCGCGGCGGGCGCCACGCCGGCGAACCGCCCCTCGAGCTCCCGCATGTCGGTGGCGTAGAAGAGCAGGTTCAGCGCAAGCTTGAACGCGTCGGCCTCCGTGCGGTTCATCTGCCAGTCGGCGGAGAGGTACTCGTCGGAGACGAGGAAGAACGTGCGCGCGCCGTCGGACGCCCCGCGCAGCCGCGGGAGCGCCTGCCAGCCCTGCTTCATGGCCGAGAAGATGCCGTGGTCGGCGGGCAGCGGCGCGAGGCGACAGGCCGGGTACTGCGCCGCGGGATAGAGGCGCTCGAGCAGGGCAGCGGCGCCCGCCGCAAACGCCGGGCTGTGGTCGGAGGGCTCCAGCAGGAGCGTGCCGCCGCGCTCGATGTACGCCCGCAGCTTGTCGAGTTCGGCGGCGGCAAACGCCGGCGCCTGCGTCCCGGTCACGAGGAGGATGGGCGCCTCGAACTCCTCGACCGGCGCGCCGATATCCACCGAGAACCAGTTCAGCGGACGCTCGTAGGCCGACCACAGCCAGGCCGTCACGTTGGCCAGGTCGCGCGGGTTGAGGTTCCAGTCCTGCTCCTTGCCGTACTGCAGCTTGGCGAACGCGGCCGGGGCGCCGCCGTAGACGAGGAACAGCGTGCTGAAGGCGGTGTTGCCCAGCGTGCCGCCGTGCCCGCCGAGCGGGATGGAGCCGTCGGCCTGCTGCCGGCCGAGCACCTCCCGCGCGCCCTTTGCGAACCAGTCCGCGCCGCCGATGTGCCGGCGGCCGCTGGCCACGCCGGTCCGCTCGATGCCGTAGAGGTAGTAGCCCTGGTCGTACCCGCCGCCGTGCTGCGCCAGCCACTGCATCCCCCGCCCGATGGAGGCGAGGCACGCCGCCGCGTCGCCCGTGGCGAACGCGCGCGGGTTCTCCCTTTCGTAGAAATTCTTGCCGTGGTACTTGTCGAACACGAGGAACATCGTCGCCAGCCCGGCGGTGGCCATGTTGGCGGTCGAGCTGCCGGCCTGGTAGCCCCAGCCGCCGTCCTCGTTCTGCACGGCGCGGAAGTGCCGCGACATGCGCACCCAGAACGCGTCGCCCGGGTCGATCCCCGCCCGCGCCGCCGCCCAGACCCCCAGCACGCCGTACTGCGTGACGGAGTTGTCCCAGTCGGTGGAGGTCAGCTGGTAGCGCCAGCCTTCCTTGTCGCCGAGCGCCGCCATGAGCCAGTCGTAGTCCTTTTGCAGGGCGGCGCGGATCCGCGCGTCGTTCGGCACTTTGCGGAGGGCGTACTCCCAGACGTTGGCGCGGATGCCGCGCACGTAGGTGTTGTCGACCTCGATGCCGGCCAGCCAGTTCAAGGCGCGCTGCAGCGCCTCGTCGGTGGCCGGGTGGGCGCCCGCCGCCAGCATGGACAGCGCCGCCAGCGCGGTGAAGCCGCCGGTCGCGTAGCCGCTGTTCTCGCCGATGGCCCCCTCCGGCGTCTGCAGCGCCCGGAAGTACTGCAGCGCGTCGGCCACGGCGCGATTGACGGCGGCGGCCGTGAGCGGCCCGCTGAACGGCTCGCGCGGGCGCCGCGCCAGCTGCGCGTTGGCCACCTCGCCGAACCAGCGCTGCTGCGCCAGCTGTCCGTTGAACGCCCGCTGCTGCAGCGGCGCAACGGCCAGCTGCTGTACCTGCTCCACCGGCTCCGCGGCCGCGCCCGCCGCAAGGGGCAGCGCCAGCGCAAAGGCGACACCCACGCAGGCCGCCCCCCTGAACACTGAAACCCGAACACTGAAACCTTTCTGCCTGTTCATTTCTTCACCTCGATCCTTTCGGCGCCGACGTTGAGGGTCATGGGACCGCCGACCTGCTGCGCTTCCGCGAACGCGGGGTCGCTCCGCAGCAGCGCGAAGTACTCGTCGCTGAACAACTGCACCGCGCGGGTCTTGCGCTCGCCCGCGGCTTCGGCATCGACCCAGTTGCCGTCAGCCTGCCGGTAGAACACGCGCCGGCCCACCTGCCGCACCTGGCTGACCGAGCGCGTGCGCCCGTCGCGGTCCTCGTAGGCCGCGGCCTGCGCCGCGTTCAGTTTCTGCTGCAGCGCCTGGTCGTTGCGGGCCTGGGCCACGGCCCATTTGCCGCCGATCTCCCGGTGGGCGTTCTGCATCCGGTCCGTCGCCTGCGCCGTGGCCTCCTCGAGCGAAACGTTGCCGCCGGCGTCGGCGATGAAGGCCGTGTACTCGGTAACGATGCCGAACTGCCGGCTGAGCTGCACGATTTCCCCGATCAGCTCCTTGTCCTGGCCGTGCAGCCGGACCTCCTGCAGCAGGAACCCGACCTTGCGCGCGGCCCAGAGCGAGGCGACGTACGCGCGGCCCGCCGCCTCCGCCTCGGGGAAGTCCAGCGTGTACGTGTACGACCGGGGCTTGCCGGCGAGCTCGCCGGAAACCGTCACCTGGCGCCGCCCGCCGCCACGGTACCGGCCGAGTACGACAAAGTCCCCGCCGCGAAACAGCGCGGAGACCTTCCGCGGATAGACGGAGTTCACGGCCAGCCCGCCGAAGTCGAGTTGCACGTTGGCCAGGACGGGGTAGCTGATCCGGTTGAAGAGCGCCGCGACCTTGACGTCGATCTCCTGCCCGGGGTCCAGGTACTCGCTCGCGCCGTCCGTGATTTCGGCGAGGCCGTCCAGCAGGCGCGTGTTGACGTCGTGGCCCAGGCCGACCGCGTAGATGCGGGTGCCGCCCAGCCCCTGCGCCTTGACCTGTGCCAGGATCTCCTGCGCGCCCAGCTCGCCCGCGGTGGGCGTGCCGTCGGTGAGGAACAGCATGATGCGGGGGCGCCCCGGCCGGGGCTTGCCGTCCAGCCCCTGACGGAGCGCGCCGTCGACGTTGGTCAGCCCAGCGGGGACGAGCTCGTCCACGAACACCTCCGCCTGCTCGAGGTTCGCCTGCGTCGGCGCCACCACGTCGGGCGCGAACCGCGTCACCGCCGTGCCGAAGGCGATGATGTTGAAGCCGTCGCGCGGGTCCAGGCGCCGGAGGCAGTAGGCGAGGGCGGCCCGCGCCTGCTCCATCTTCTCGCCGCGCATGCTGCCGCTTGTGTCGAGCGCGAAGATCACGTCCTTGGGCAGGGCCGCCTCCGCGCCGTCGCCGCCGCTGGGGTTGCCCAGCAGCATGAAGTAGCCCTCGGCGTCGCCCGCCAGCCGGTGCGTCACGGCCCGCAGGCCGAGCGGGTCGGCGTCGAGCACGTAGTGCAGCTCGAGCTCCGGGCCGCCGGCGAACCGGTCGGCCTGCAGCGTTACGCGCACCTCGCGCGGGCCGCCGCGCTCGAGCGCGACCTCGTGCGTCGGGCACAGCACGGCGCGGATCGGCGTGCGGGACTTGAGCACGGCCTCGAAGGCGAGCCGCTCGACGCTGCGGCCGGTGAACGCGGCGTCGGGCAGCGGGCAGGCGTACGTCCACAGCCCGCCCGCTTCGCGCAACGGCTGCCGGTAGACGACGCGCAGCTCCTGCCGCGGCGCGAGTTGGATGGCGGGCAGCAGCAGGGCCGGGCGGCCCAGGCGGGACAGCAGCCCCGCCTGCCCCGACGCGCGGGCGAACGCCTCCAGCACGGGCCCGGCCGCGGCGGCGTTCAGCACTTCGCAGGGCAGGTTCGTCTCGCCGCCGTCCGGGCGCCGCAGCGCCACGCGGACCCCCGCCGGTTCGACATCCGCCGGCAGCGGCAGCAGACCGACAGCGCACACCGGGCCCGTCCCGCCGGCGCCCAGTTCATCGCGCAGGTCCGTGACCGCCGCGCCGTCCTCGATCGCCACCTTGACCGTGCTGTAGAACACCTGGAAGCAGGGGTTCGTGGCCGCCGGACCGGACACAAAACGCCCCTGCTCCATGCGGCCGGGCAGGAAGACCATGCCCGCCCGCGCTTCAACCAACGCCAGGACGCCGAGCCACACGCTCACGCCCAGCACCCGCCAAGCTCTCGCTTCAGTTCTCATCTGTTGTCCCCTCCTTGTCCGATAACTGGTAAACAGTGAACGGTGAACAGTAGGCAGTGGGGGCCGTCCCGAACCACGGGATGCGATCTGAGACACCGAGTTTCAGTGTTCGGTGTTCGGGTTTCAGCTTCATCCATGCGACCGCGCAGGTCGGAGCCCCCCCTGCCCCCTGTTCACTGTTCACTGCCCGTTCCCCCTGTTCACCGTTCACTGTTGACCGTTCACCGTTCACTGTTCACTGCTCACCGTTCACTGTTCACCGTTCACTGTTCACTGTTCACTGTTGACCGTTCACTGTTCACTGTTCACTGTTCACTGCCCCCCCTCCCCTCACCTGCACAACACCTTGCGCCCATCCACTTCCAGCAGCAGTTCGCCGCGCAGGGCGAAGGCGCCCTGCCGGTTCTCGGCGGACATGCGTTCCGCCAGCTTCAGGAATTCGGGAGAACCGATCGCGACGACCGTGTCCGGGGCGGCGTCGGCCCGGCTCCCTGCCAGGCGGCTGTCCACCCACCGCCCGCCGCGCTGGTAGTACGCGCGCTCGGCGCTCTGCTGCACCTGCGCGACCTGCACGCGGTTCAGGTTGCGGTCCAGGTAGGCATTGGCCGGGTTGAGCACCTTCTGGCGCGACTGGGCGCCGACGTTGAGGCTCTGGCTCACCGCCGCCGCGCCGGAGCGCATCTGCATGGCCTGCTGCCGCAGGTTCCGCTCGACCTCCTCGATCGCCGCGTTGCGCGCGCCCAAGTCCGTCCCCTCGCGCGCCAGGAACGCGGTGTACTCGGTGAGCACGCCGAACTCCGTGGAAAGCCGCACGATCTCCTCCATGAGCTCCTTCAGGCGCGGGTCGGAGGGCGCGGCCGCCAGGACCGACGTCCCCGGCGCCGCGCCGGCCTGCCGCACCGCGTCGATGAGCACGGCAATCTTGCGCGACGCCCAGAGCCGCGCGACGAACGCGTTGCGCGTGGTCGCCTTGTCCAGGCCGAAGCGGAAACGGAACGTCTTCTCACGGCCGAGGTAGTTGCCCGACAGCGTGACCGCGAGCGGGGCGTCGCCCACGTACTGGCCGAGCACAACCACCTGGTCGCCCCGGAACACGTCGGGCAGCGTCGCGGGCAGCACATCGCGCACGCGGCCGGGCGCGGCGCCGTCCGCACCGGCGATCTCGAGCCGCGGCCCCGCCAGCACCGGACCGGCCAGGCGGTCGAACACGCCGGCGACCTTCACCTCGATGTCCTCCTCGGGCAGCACGTAGGTCGAGGTGGCGCGCGTCAGCTCGCCGATCCGGTCGAGCAGCGGCGCGTTCACGTCCACGCCCACGCCGAACGCGAAGACCCGCCGGCCGTGCGGGTTCCCCGTCTCCACGAGCCGCCCGATGGCGCGCTCGGAAGTTTCGCCGACCGTCGGAAGCCCGTCGGTCAGGAACAGCACGATGGGCAGGAAGCCGGGCGTCGGCTTCTGCCGCAGCGCCTCGAGCAGCGCGTCGTGGATGTTCGTGCCGCCGCGCGGCACGATGCCGTTGAGGAACTCCCCGGCGGCCCGGCGCGTGGACACGCTGCAGATGACGGGCGCCGGGGCAAACAGGTCGACCGACTCATGGTAGGCGGCGATATTGAACGCCTCGCCGTCGCGCAGGCCGCCGAGCACCTGCAGGGCCGCCGCGCGCGCCTGCTGCAGCTTGCTGCCGTTCATGCTGCCGGAGCGGTCCAGCACCAGCGTCACCTCGCGGCGGATGCTCTCGTCCGGGCGCAGCGCGGCCGGCAGTCCGGCCAGCAGCAGGAAATACCCCCCGTTCACCTTCGGATCCGGGTAGGCCAGCAGCGAGGCGGTCACCTCTTTATCCTCCAGCAGGTAGGAGACCTGGAACGGGCCCGGCTGCACGTCGCCCTCCGCCAGGCGCACGAGCACCCGACCGGGCTCCTTGCGCTCGACGGCGATCTCGTGCGTCGGCGAGTAGACGGTGGCGATCGGCCGCGTGGACTTGATGCCCATGGCGATGCGCCACGGCACGCCGGCCCCCGCCCCCTCGCTGCGGGGCAGCTCGAAGTCCACGCGCGGCCCGTCGGCCTTGAGCAGGCACTCGTAGATCAGCCGCACCTTCTGCGTCCCGCGCGCCTCCACCGGGAACACGCTCGAGCGCACGGCGTTGTAGCCCGCGAACTCCAGCAGCGCGGGGTCCCGCAGCTTTGCCACGATCCCGTTGTAGATCTCGCGCGCCCGCTCCCGCGGCAGGATTTCCGCCGAGGGCTCCGCCGCGGCACCCTGGAACGTGAACCCGCGCACGACCGCGCCGTCGGGCACCGGGACGAGGAGCACCGCCTCCTCGCGCGCGCCGCCGTCGTTCCTGAGCGCGATGTCCATCGTGGTCGTCGCCACCTGCTCGAGCACGTCCACCGCCACGGCCACGGACGTGACGACGATGGCCGCCTCGCGCCTCTCGACCGCGAACGCCCGCACCTGCGGCACCACCACGTGGGCCGCAAGCCGCCAGCGCTCGGGCACGATCTCGAGCGTCGCCCGCACCGCCTGGGCGCGCGCCGCGCCGGCGCCCCCCGCCACCACTGCGGCCGCCAGCGCCGCGGCGCACCAGCGCCTCATCCCTCTCGTCTTCATCTGCGTTCCTCCTTCGTATGCGAGACCCTGTTCCGCCTTTGACGCCGCCATGTCTAACATCCTCCGGCGGCGAAGGGGTCACCGGCGCGTAAACCGTTTGTAAAAGAATCGTCTCCCGGCGTGCGTCGCGCATACATCCGTTTTACAATCCCTTTACAGACGGATGACACCCGCGCCGGCGGTTCGTGGTTGCATGACAGGCAGGCGGCAAAAGAAAGGCCGCCGCCGCGCTGCGGCAAGGAGGACGGACATGAACAAGTGGAAGCATGGATGTGGAATGGCAGTCCCGGCGTGCGCCGCCGGGCTGGCGCTGGCGCTGGCGGCGACGGCCGCGCGCGGCGCAGCGGGCGACGTGGTCACGTGCCGCGTGGAGCTCGATCGCGGCGTGCTGCCCGCGGGGCAGGCGCAGAGGGCGGTCCTGAAGGTCTCCCTGGATGGCGTCATCCCGGTCGACAAGCGCGAGCGGCCGCCGTTGAACCTCGCGGTGGTGCTCGACAAGTCCGGCTCGATGGAGGGGGAGAAGATCGCCAGGGCCCGCGAAGGCGCCCTCGACGCCGTCCGGCGGCTTGCCGCGCGCGACGTCTTCTCGCTGGTGGTCTACGATTCGGGCGTCGAGACGATCGTGCCGGCGCGGCCCGTGGGCGACGCGGGCGACATCGAGGCGCGGATTCGCGGCATCGGCGCCGGCGGCAACACCGCGCTTTTCGCCGGGGTGAGCCAGGCTGCGGCGGAGCTGCGCAAGAACCTCGAACCGCGCTACGTGCACCGCGCCATCCTGCTCTCGGACGGCCTGGCCAACGTCGGCCCCAGCACCCCCGAGGACCTGGGCCGGCTCGGCGCGGCCCTCATCAAGGAGGGCATCTCGGTCACGACCATCGGCGTCGGCACGGATTACAACGAGGACCTGATGGCCCGCCTCGCGCAGCGCAGCGACGGCAACACGTACTTCGTCCGCGACAGCAGCGAGCTGCCCCGGATCTTCAAGGAGGAGCTGGGCGACGTGCTGACGGTCGTGGCCCGGAAGGTGCGGATCGTGATCGAATGCCCGGACGGCGTGCAGCCCCTCGCCGTGCTGGGCCGCGAGGGCCGCGTGACCGGCCGGAAGGTCGAGGTGCCGCTTGGCCAGCTGTATGGCGGGCAGGAGAAGTTCGCCCTCGTGGAGGTCGAGCTGTCCGCCGCCGAAGCGGGCGCGAGCCGCGACGTGGCCGTCGCGAGCGTGTCGTACGAGGACGCGCTGACGGGCCGCGCCGGCGCCTCCCGCGCGGCGGTGACCGCCCGGTTCAGCGCCGACGAGCGGGAGGTCGCCACATTCGCCAACACGGGCGTGCAGAAGGCGTACGAGCTGCAGAACAACGCCTCGGCGCAGGAGGAGGCCATTGCCCTCGCGGACCAGGGCAGGCACAAGGAAGCCGCGCAGCGGCTCGCGACGTCGGCGTCCAATCTCAAGGCGGCCGGGGCGAAACTAGGCGACGACGAGCTCGAGCAGAAGGCCGAGGCGATGACCCGGCAGGCGGCGGAGCTGGAGCACGGCGCCCTGAGCAACGAGTCGCGCAAGGCCCTGCGCACCGACGCGCAGCAGACGATCAACCAGCAGCGGGCGCGGTGAGAAACGTAACGCCTCAGTGCCGCGGAGGGGGGGGGCGATAACGGCGGGGACCGCCGTCTCCACGCCTCGTCGCCTGCCCACGCGATGGAGACGGCCGTCCCCGGCCGTTATGTGCCAGGCAAGCCCCCTGCGTCACCGAGGCGTTACCGAGAAACGCTGTTTATCGCTGCAAGATCGCAGGGAACTGGACTATGATGGTTCCCGCTGAACAACCTATATGAACCGGCGCAGCATCATGTTCTTCGTGCTCCTGCTCTGCGTGCCGACGCTGCTGGCGGCGGGCGCAGCGTTCCGCCTGCTGCTGCACGAGCGCGAGCGGATCGCGGGCCAGGCGCTCGCGGCCGAGGAGACGCGCGTGCGCGCGGTGGCGGAGAGCATCCAGTTGGCCGTCGCCACGGTCGAGGACGAGCTGACGGCGCAGCTGCGGGCCATGCCCGCCGACCGCCTGCGGGAGGAGCTGGTGGCGTGGCAGGAAGCCAATCCCCTCATCCGGCACGTCTTCGTCTGGCACCCGCGCAGCGGGCTGCGCTATCCCGTGCAGGATGCCTCGTGCACGCGCGAGGAGCAGCGCTTCGTCGCGCGGTATGAAGCGCTCTTCAGCGGCCGCCTGCCCTGGCACGTCGCGCCCGGCGAGAGCGCCCCCGCCGTCGCGCAACAAGTCGCGCAGCCCCCGGCCGCGGAGCAACAGGCCCCCGCGCAACAGGCCGCGGAGCAGCAGCAGGCCGCTCTGGTCCAGCAGGTGCGGGACATCCGCCAGACCAGCCAGCAGCTCGCCTCGCTGGCGCGGCAGCGCGGCGGCCCGGACGGCGCGCACGCGGCGCCGGCCGCGAGCCCGCCCGCGCGGGACGGCTGGCAGCCGTGGCTCACGGACAACCAGCTGTCGCTGCTCGGCTGGGTCCAGCTGGCGGACGGGCGCGTCTACGGCGTGGAGATGGAATTCGCCGCCCTGCTGTCGCGGCTGGTGGCGGTCTTTCCGCGGGCGGTGCCGCCCGGCGGCGTTCACGCCATCGTGGACGACGCCGGCCGGCTCGTGCACCGGGTGGGCGACGTCGAGCTCGCCGACGGGGCGCGGCCCGCCATCGCCATCTCCCTTTCGCCCTACCTGCCGCACTGGCAGGTGGCGTCGTACAGCCCGTCGGGCCCGCCCGGCCTGGCCCCGGCGCGCACGTTCCTGCTGCTCGCGGGCCTGCTGCTGGCCATCCTCGTGGCCGCGATTCTCAGCGGCGGGGCGCTGCTGGCGCGCGCCGCGCACCAGAGCGCGCGTGACGCCCGGCTGAAGACGACCTTCGTTTCGAACGTCTCGCACGAGCTCAAGACGCCGCTCACCAGCATCCGCATGTACGCGGACCTGCTGCACCAGGACCGCGTGCGCGACCCCGAGAAGCGCGCGCGCTACCTGCGGGTGATCGCCGAGGAGAGCGAGCGGCTGACCCGGCTGGTCAACAACGTGCTGGATTTCAGCCGGCTGGAGCAGCACCGCCGGACGTACCGCCCCGAGCCCGTCGACCTGGCGGCCGGCCTGCGCGCCTTCGCCGACGCGCACCGGCTGCGCATCGAGGGCGCGGGCCTGGCGCTGACGGTCGAGGCGCCCACCGCGCCGCTGACCGTGCGCACCGACCGCGACGCCCTCGAGCAGGCGCTGCTGAACCTCGTGGACAACGCCATCAAGTACGCGGCGGAGGGCCGCGAGCTGAGCCTCAGCCTGGAGGGCGACGGCGAGGGAGCGCGCCTGGCCATCTGCGACCGCGGCCCCGGCGTGGCGGCCCGCGACCGCGACCGGATCTTCGAGAAGTTCTACCGCGCCGACGACTCGATCACCGCCCGCCAGCCGGGCGCGGGGCTGGGGCTGAGCATCGCCCGCGGCCTGCTGCGCGAGCAGGGCGACGACCTGACGTTCGAGCCCCGCCCGGGCGGCGGCAGTTGCTTCGTCATGAAACTGCGAGGAGGTCCCGCATGACACGCGCCCACATCCTGGTCGCCGAGGACGACGCCAACATCCGCGCCGGCCTGGTGGATACGCTCGAGAGCGACGGCTACACCGCCGATCCGGCCGAGGACGGCGCGGCGGCGCTGGCCCTGTTCCGCCGCCGGCCGTACGACGCCGTGCTGCTCGATCTCATGATGCCCAACGTAAGCGGCTACGACGTGTGCCGCCAGCTCCGGGCGGCGAATGCGGACGTGCCCATCATCATCCTCACGGCCAAGGGCCAGGAGGTGGACAAGGTCGTGGGGCTGCGGCTCGGAGCCGACGACTACATCACCAAGCCGTTCGGCGTGCACGAGCTGCTCGCGCGCATCGCCGCCGTGCTGCGACGGGCGCGGCGCGCGCCCGCCCCGGCTCACGCCGCCGAGCCCGCGGCCCAGTTCCGCTTCGGCCCGGCCGAGATAGACGCCCTCCAGTACCGCGGCCGGCTCGGCAAGCGGGCGTTCGCCATCTCCGCCCGCGAGCTCCAGCTGCTCCGCTTCTTCGCCGCCCACCCCGACGAGGTCCTTTCGCGCGACCAGCTGCTCAACGCCGTGTGGGGCATCGACTACTTCGGCACCACGCGCACGCTCGACCAGCACGTCGCCAAGCTGCGCAAGAAGATCGAGCTCAAACCCGCCGCGCCAGCGGTCATCGAAACCGTGCACGGCGTCGGCTACCGCTACGCGGGGACAGCCTCACGCGGCGGGTGAATTCAGCTGGCGCAATCTCGCAGCATCCGCTAATTTTCGATCGTGAAGAACGCCAGGCGAGGCCCGCACAAGCTGCGCGCGGCGCCCGATCGAAAGGCAGGCAAGAACCATGACGCTGCGCACGCGCGGGAAGGAACCGTTTACGAGGGCCGCCATCCTGGTGCTCGCGTTGGGCACGCTCCTGGCGGCGGCTGGCGGGTGTGGCCGTCCGACCGGCAAGGGCATGCCACGCCAGCAAAGACCGAGTGCCATCGGGCGAGCGGAACCGGACACGCTGCCCAGCCCAACGATGGAGGAAATCGTCGCGGCGTGGCCGTACTTCCCCCACGCCCCCTACGCGCAGGCGGGGTTCAACCATCTGACGCTGCCGTTTCGCACGGACACGAACGCCCCGCACGCGCGCGAGGAGGCCCGGGCCTTCGCGTTCCTATTGTCCAATGCGCTCGACTGGGTGCCCGGCAACTACTGCGCGCGCCACGCCTACTTCGTTTTCAAACGCGCGCGCCCGGAGATGCTCGCGCTCGAGCAGGCCTACGATGGACAGATGCTCGCCCGGCAAGTGCAACGGTGGCGCGCAACTCATGCCATCGGCGGGGAGATCCGCAAGGCGCCGGGCGGGTATGTCGGACAGCTGCAGATCTTCGACAAGGCGGGCCAGCTGTCCCTGACGCAGGCATACACCGAACCGCGGTCGTATTTCGATTTGCTGGGCGACATGTGCGACGCCTGCAGCCGCCATGTGGGCCATGAACCCACGCCCGCGCTCAGCGCGCATTTCCGGCTTCCTCGCTGCACGAAAGCGGAGTCGCTCTGGGATCTGGGAGCCGCCGCGTTCCAGGAGGAAAGGACAGCGGAGGAGTTCCAGTGCTACCGACCGATCCTGGAGCGCGATCCGCAGTTTGCGGAGGTACGCTACTGGATTGCCAACCAGAGCTACTGGCAGAACAACGACTGGGCGCGCTATCAGCAGGAGAAGGAGAAGTGCCTGGGCGCGTATCTGACTGAGGCGGTGTTGAGCGATTACGAGGTGACGCGCGCGAACGTGGCCACGTACGCGCGTTTCGTTGACGCGGCCCAGGCGCTGGTCGGGTCGAACGCGCCAGGCGTCGTGGAGTGGCGCATCCGCGCGGCCAGCGACCGGGGGGACATACCGCCCGAATTGCTTGTGCGGGGCCTGGCCACTGCGGCCAGGTACCCCAATGCGAACGGCCTGCTCGGGCTGCTGGGCAACCTCATGTACGGACCGCCGCACGGAGGAGCGGACGCCGATCTGGCCGTTGCGCTCGCTTTGACGCAGTTGGGCAGTCCCTACCTGAGGGGGTCGTCCGACCAGGACCGCCGCATCGTCGGGAAGCTGAGCCAGGCGC
Source organism: uncultured Victivallales bacterium (assembly GCA_964402115.1). Classification (GTDB taxonomy): domain Bacteria; phylum Verrucomicrobiota; class Kiritimatiellia; order UBA8416; family CAYOBW01; genus CAYOBW01. The sequence continues at coordinate 43,492 of CAYOBW010000008.1, read as the reverse complement.
TGACGGCGTTGGGGCGGGAGGACATCGCCACCGCCTTCGCGCACGCCAATGCGAAGGCCTATCTGGAGGATGGGGATGTCGAGCACGGGCGCACGAGCTTGACGCAACTCGCCGCCGCATGTCGCTCCATGCGGCAGTTCGAGACGGCCATCCGGGTGTGCCTGACCGCAGTCTCGACCATGAAGGGAAGCGGGCAGGATATCCAGGACGCGCTCTTGCAGGCCGCGGTCTGCGCGGCCTTTGTGGGAGACACAGGCACCTTCGACACGCTGGACGGAAGAATCAGAACCCTGACGAACGACAGCTTCAAGCGGTATCTCCTGGACGGCTACAGGCAGCTTCTGGCCGGCAAACCCGTGGATTTCGGGCAACTGCGGTGCTGCCTGACGGCGGACCCGCTATGTCGTCGCGAGGCCGCCATCCTGCTGGCCGAAGCCGACCTGGCGCGCGGAACGACGAACGAATGCGGGCACGTCGTCGCCCTTCTGGCGCGCTGTCCGAACGATCGGGAGCTCTGGGTTCTGTTCGACGCCTACGACAGGAAGCATCCGCGGCGCGAGGCGGGACTCTTCTACGAGTCGCTGGCCTGGCTTCATCCCGAATCGGCCTGGGTTGCGCAGGCCGTGAAGGACTACCGTGCACGCGCCAAGGTTGCCGCGGCTCCTGATCCGGCTGACTACGAGGACTTGCTCAAGACGCTGGCGCCCGCCGCGCACATCGTCTTCCGGGCTTTGCCGGCCGGCGAGGCGCTCACCCGGCCGATTCCTCCGGGAGGCATCGCGCTCGTGGCGCGACAGCTCGTTGCGGGTGGCGAGAAGCAGCGGGCTCGCGACCTGGTCAACAGGTATCACAGCTACGCTTACCACTCGGATGAGAATGGGGGACATCCCCTGCGGGTTTACTGCAGCCACCTCTTGCACGTCCTGAACCTGACGGAGCGTGCCGGGGCTGCCGCGCCGCGCCTGTCGCCATGACAGGCAGACGCGCTACGCTGCAACCCGAACGCACGAAGCCGGCCCGCCTGCGGCCTCAGCGCGCCCCACGGCGCCGACAGCCCGACGGCCAGGCCTATCCCCCGGTTGTGTCTGCCGTGTTGCAGGGCAAACGCATCTCATCCCTCGAACTTCTGCCGCTGAAAAGAACGCGTCATCCCGAGCTTCCCTCCTCGTCATCCTGAGCGCAGCGAAGGATCTCCCGCCGCCAGGCGGGGCGCCCGCCCGTACCCGCTCGCCCGCCTGCCGCGCGGCGGGTACGCCGAGATCCTTCGCTGCGCTCAGGATGACGGGATGGCCTGATTCACTGTTCACAGCCCCGCCGTGCAGGGCCGTCGCCCCGGGCGGTGGGGTCGCGCCGGATCGGCTCCGGCGGCCTTTCGGCGGGTTCAGGGCAGGGCGGTGCCCTATCCGGGGCAACACCCGACAGATCTCAGTGGGATAAGATGCGTTTGCCCTGTGCCGTGTTGTTTCTGCCGTTGCGCGGAGGCGCGGGACGTGCGATATTCCGCGCGGCTGCGGCCGGATGGCTGCCGCAGCACACAGGGAGGAAACAGACATGAGGTTCGCGATCGCACTGGCGGGGTTGTTGGCTCTGACGACGGCGTATGCCGAGGATGAGGGTTTCGTGTCGCTGTTCAACGGCAAGGATCTGACCGGCTGGATCGGCGACGTCAAGGGCTATATCGCCGAGGAAGGCCGGATCGTCTGCAAGCCCGGCGGCAACCTCTACACGGAGAAGCCGTACAGCAACTTCGTCCTGCGGTTCGAGTTCAAGCTCACCCCCGGCGCCAACAACGGGCTCGGCATCCGCACCCCGACCAAGGGCGACGCCGCCTACGTCGGCATGGAACTCCAGATCCTCGACGACACCGCGGCGCAGTACGCCGGCCTCCAGCCCTACCAGTTCCACGGCTCGATCTACGGCATCGTGCCCTGCATCCGCGGCCACCAGAAGCCCGTCGGCGAGTGGAACGTCCAGGAAGTCACGGCCGACGGCCCGCAGATCAAGATCGTGCTGAACGGCTTCCCGATCGTGGACGCCAACCTCGACGAGATCAAGCAGACCGACAAGATGCACGACCTCGCCAAGCACCCCGGCCTGCACAACAAGAGCGGCCACATCGGCTTCCTCGGCCATGGCTCCGTCGTCGAGTTCCGCAACATCCGGGTCAAGGACCTGGGCGCCGGCACGGCCGCGCCTGCCGGCCAGCCGGCGACGCCGGCAGCGGGCGGGTGAGGTCTACCGCCCGAGCTTCTTGAGTCCCTCGCGCGAGAAGCGGATGTTGTCCAAGGGGTTGCCGGCGCCTTCGTGCTCGATGATGTACCAGCGGGTGTTGCCCGTGGACTCGCAAAGCGCAAAGACTTCGTTCCACGCCACGGTTCCGCCCCCCACGATGCCCGTGCCGCCGTGCTCCTTCAGATGCACGGTCAGCGCCCGCCCCGGGTACTTGCGCAGCAGCGCCACGGGATCCCCGCCACCGCCGAGGCAGTTGCCCGTGTCCATCTGCATGACCACGTCCGGGCCGGCGTTGCCGAAGAACAAATCCCACGGCACCTGTCCCTCGACGCGCGCGAAATCGCCGCCGTGCGCGTGATAGCCGACGTACATGCCCTGCGCCTTGACGCGCGTGGCCAGGTCGGTGAATTCCTTGGCCAGGTCGATCCAGCCCTGCGCCTTCTCCTGCTTGGGCAGGCCGGGCACGATGAGGTAGGGATTACCCAGGGCCTGGTTGAATTCGATCGTGCCCTTGAGCGCGTCGCCGCGCAGCGTGCCGATGGCGGTATGGGTGCCGCAGCACTTCAGGCCGCAATCGTCGAGCAGTTTGCGCAGCTCCGCGGCGGACTTGCTGTAGTAGCCGGCAAACTCCACGCCCGCGTAGCCCGCGGCGGCGATCTGCTTCAGGACGCCTGGCAGGTCCTTCGGCGCCTCGGTCCGCACCGAGTAGAGCTGCAGGCCCACCGGGATCTGTTTCGCCGGTTTGGCATCCTGCGCCCGCGCCCGCAGCGCCGGCAGCGCCAGCAACCCGGCCGCCGCCCCGCCGATCTTCAGGAATCCCCGCCGTGACACCGCTGCCGCCCACGCTGTGGTCATCGCTCCGCCTCCCCTTGCACGGGGAACCGCACCTGCACGCCGCGCCGTCCGGCGTGGCCGATCCTCGGCTCCCACTTATGTTCGGGCAGCATAGGCGCGGCATGGGCGGCGATCAAGGTGATTCGGGCGCGGCGCCGTGTCCCACCGGCAGCCGCACCCGGAACTCCGTCCATGCGCCCGGGCACGACTCCACGGAGATCTCGCCGCCGTGTTCGCGCACGATTTTGCGCGAGACGGCCAGCCCGAGGCCGGTGCCGCCCGAGCCCTTCGTCGAGTAGAAGGGGTCGAAGATGCGCTCCAGCCGGTCGGCCGGAATGCCCGTGCCGGTATCGCGCAGCCGCACCTCGACGCCGGCGCCGTCCGCGGTCGGCATAGCCGTGACCGCGAGCTCCTTGAGCGGGGCATCGCCCCGTGCCCGGATGGCATCGCGCGCATTGCCGAAGAGATTCAGGAAGACCCGGTAGAGGGCGTGCTCCTCGGCCAGGATCCGCGGGCAGGCCGGGTCGCTCGCGAGCCGCAGGCCGATGCCGTCCTCGGCCCACTGGGCCCGGAGCGGCGCGGCCACGCTCTCGAGCAGGCGGCCGAGGTCCACCTCGGCGCGCTCCGGCACGCGCTCCTTGGCGTACGTCAGCATGTCCAGCACGAGGTCGGAAATCCGCTGCTCCTGCGTCGTGACATGGCCCAGGAAGCCGCCCGCCGCCGCGAGGTCCGGCTTCTCGATCGCGCGCTGCAGGGCGCCGACGCTGAACTTGAGCGCGGCGAGGATGTTCTTCACGCAGTGCGCCAGCCCGGCCATGACCTCGCCGATCGTCGCCAGCCGCTCGCGCTGCCGCGCCTCGGCCTGCATCTGCTCCTTCTCCAGCAGCAGGCCCAGCAGGTTGCCCACGGTCACGGCGAACCGCAGATCCATGGGCTTGAACACGCCGCCCCGCTCGCGGCGGTCCAGGAAGAGCACGCCGACGAACGCGTCCTTGACCTTGATCGGCGCGCACATGGCCGTGGCGAGGTTCTGCCCGACGATGCTGGCGCTCGGCGAGAAACGCGCGTCGTTCTGCGGGTCATCGCTGAGGATGGCCATGCCCTCCTGGAGCGCGGCCTGAATGATCGTCTGGCTCACGACGATCCGTTCGAGCCGGGTGGCGCCGCTCGCCACGTGCCGGACCGCCCACGCCCCGTCCTCGCCGCGCACCAGCACGCAGGCCGTGTCCGCGTGCAGCCGCTCGCGCGTCTGCTCCAGCACGGCCCGCATGGCCGCGGACGGGTCCGGGGACGCGGCCACCGTCTGCGTGATCTCGCACAGCTCGCGCAGGAGCCGGTTCTCCTCCCCCCCCTCCGCGGACGCCAGCGGCGTCGCGGTGGCGCCCAGCAGGTTGGCCTGCTCATGGTGCAGCGAGACGACCACGGAAGCCGGCCGCTCGGTGATGCTGAGATCGGCGGTGCGGTTGGCGGGCGACGGCACGCCGCTGATGCGCAGCACGGTGTGCCCGACCCGCAGCTCATCCCCAGGTGCGAGCGCACGGCGGTAACAGCGTGCGCCGTTGACGAAGACGCCGTTCGTGCTGCCCAGGTCGACCACGGTCACGGCGCCCTGCTCGCCGGCCAGCCGCGCGTGGCGGCGGGAGCACTGTTCATCGTCCAGGTGCACGTCGCAGGCCGCGTCGCGGCCGATGATGACCGCGCGCTCGTTCGGGAAGGTGTACGCGGCTGCCGTTCCGGCGCCCGGCGCGGACACGATTTCGAGCTGCATGTTGACCTCCGTTGCCGACGGAAGATAGCGCGATGGCCGACCGCGCGCAAGCCCGCGATCCGCTCGGGCATTTCAATGGGGGTGCGTAACCACTCAGGTGCCCGCGACTCCCACACTTTGCAAAGTGTGGGAGTCGCGGGCGGCGTTGCAGGCAAAGGTCCGAACGCGGGGGCGCTTTGCACCTTGCACGTTATCCCATCTCCGTCTAACTTGACTCCATGGGGACGATGCCGGCTGTGACTTTGCGACCAGGGCGCCATTCATGAGAATCCTCCTGCTGCAACCGGACGCGCACATGCACAAGCTGAGGATCGGGGGGCACGTCCGGTCCATGCGCGAGGCTCCGCTTTCCCTGACCACCCTGGCTGCGCTGGCACAGGCTCAGGATCGGGACGTGCACGTCCGCATTGTGGACGGCAGCGTGGACCCCGTTCCCCTGGCTGCGGATGCCGATCTCGTGGGTATCAGCGCCATCACCGGCACGGCGAACGCAGCGTATGGCCTCGCGGACCGCTATCGCCGGCGCGGCATCCCGGTTGTGCTCGGCGGCGTCCATGTGTCCATCCTGCCGGGCGAGGCGGCGCGGCATGCCGACGCGGTGGTCATCGGCATGGCGGAAACCGCGTGGCCCCGCCTGCTGGCGGATTTCCGCGCCGGCCGGCTGGCGCGCGTGTACCGCGGGGAGGAACCGGCGGACGGTATCCTCGCGGGGGTGCCGACCCCCGCCCGCGGCCTGTTGCGCAAGAGCGGCTACATGCTGCCCAACACCGTGCATGCCACGCGCGGTTGCCGGCGGGTCTGCGATTTCTGCACGGTGCCGGTCGTCTGGAAGCACTACTACAAGCGTCCCATTGCGGACGTGGTTGCGGATGTCCGCAGCATCCCGGATCGCTACATCGGCTTCAACGACGTCAGCCTGGTGGACGACATCGAGTACGCGAAGGAGCTGTTCACCGCCCTCATCCCGCTGCGGAAGAAATGGGGCGGACTGGCCACGGTGGACGTCGCGCGCGACGCGGAGTTGCTCGATCTCATGGCCCGGAGCGGTTGCGTGTATCTGCTGCTGGGCTTCGAGTCCGTCAACCAGTCCAGCCTGTTGGGCATCCACAAGGGCTTCAACAAGGCGCAGGCGTACCGGGAGGTCGTGGAGGCCCTGCACCGGCATGGCATCACCGTGCAAGGGTGCTTCGTGTTCGGGCTCGACGAGGACGGACCGGGGGTCTTCCGGGACACGGTCGAACAGGTGCTCAGCCTGAAGATCGATATTCCCCGCTATTCGATCTACACGCCGTATCCCGGCACCGTGCTCTACCGGCGCATGGAGCAGGAAGGGCGCATGCTGAGCTATAACTGGGATGACTACGACACCATGCACGTGGTCTGTCGGCCGGGCCGCCTGTCGCCGGAGGAGCTGTATGCCGGATTCAAGTGGGCCTACCGGGAAACCTTCCGCCTGTCCCACGTGCTGCCACGCGTGGCCGGCTTTCGCCTCACGTCGGCCGTGAATCTCGTGGGCAACCTGGCGTACCGGATCTTCGTGCGGCGCCTGGACGGGGAAGCGCGCTTCGCCCGGCCCTATACCACGGACAACCCGGGGCGGCGGCCCGCGGACGCGGACTGGACGGATGCGTTTCTCGCCGCGCAACCGGTGGCGGTGGCGCCTTGAACGTGCTCCTCATCCATCCGCAGGCTATCGTACACCGGGCCGAGACCGGGATCTACGGCAAGGCGCTGCGCTACGCGCCCCTGACCATGCCGACGCTCGCCGCGCTCGTGCCGCCGGACCTCGGCTGCGAGGTGGCGGTCGTCGATGAGATGATCGAGCGCGTGGACTTCGCCGCGCCGGCTGACCTGGTGGCGGTGACCGGGATCACCGGGACCATCGGGCGCGCGTACGAGATCGCCGACCGGTTCCGCGCGCGCGGCGTCAAGGTGGTGCTGGGCGGCGTGCATGCCAGCGTGCTGCCGGACGAAGCGGCGCTGCACGCGGATGCCGTGGCGATCGGCTATGCGGAGGAAACCTGGCCGGCCCTCCTGCGGGATGCCGCCGCCGGCCGGCTCAGGCCCCAGTACCGCGCCACCCGGCCGCCCGCCGGCTACGTCGTACCAGACCGCCGCTTCGTGAAACGCTCGCGGTACATGCAGCCCGACACGGTCGAGCTCGTGCGCGGTTGCGGCAACAAGTGCGAGTACTGCGCCAGCCGGTCGCTCTACACCGCAACGATTTCGCGCCCGGCCGACGACGTGCTGGCGGAGATCGCGCGCCTGCCGGGCAAGATGATCAGCTTCCTGGATCCGAACCTGGTGACGGACCTGCCGCTGGCCTACGAGTTCTTCGGCAAGCTGCGCGCCCTGCGGAAGTGGTGGGTCGGCTGCGCCACGGTCGAGGTGAGCGCCCATCCGGACCTGCTGGACCTCATGGCGGCCAGCGGCTGCAAGGGGCTGCTCGTCGGGTTCGAGTCCATCAACCAGGCGGCACTCGAGAGCGCGGGAAAGACATTCAACCAGGTGTCGGCGTACCGCGACACGATCCGGCTGCTGCATGACCGGGGGCTGATCGTCGAAGGGTGCTTCGTGCTGGGTTTCGACACGGACGAGAAGTCCGTGTTCGAGGAGACCGTGCGGTTCGCGACCTCCGCCGGGATAGACTACGTGCACTACACGATCTTCACGCCCTTCCCCGGGACGGACGCCTACAAGCGGCTGGAGCGCGAGGGCCGCATCCTGACGCACGACTGGTCCCGCTACAATGGGCGGCATGTGGTGTTTCAACCGTCGCGGATGAGCGCGGCCGAGCTGCAGGACGGTTTCGGGCGCGTCTGGCGGGAGACCTATCGCCTGCCTTCCGTCCTGCGCCGGCTGGCCGGCCCGCCGTACCTGACGAAACCGCTTGTGTTCGCGTCGAACCTCCAGTCCGGCCGTTTCCAGGAGCGGGCCGCCGCGCTGGAAGCATGAAGACCGGCCTCTCAACGCGGAACAGGCTGCGGGCACTGGCGGCGGAAGCCCGCTACCGCCTCTCCCGCACCGGCCTGTTCCTGCGCAACACGACGGATGCCCGCACGGGGCTGGTGTATCCCAGCATGGTGCAGATCCAGACGCTGAACCGCTGCAATGGCGCGTGCGTCATGTGCCCGTACCAGCGACTGCTGGCCCCACAGCCGGAACAGCGCATGCCGGAGGCCGGCTTCGAGCGGCTGGTGAAGGAGATCGCCTCCTGGGGTCGCGCGGGCCTGCTCGTGCTGACGTTCCAGAACGAACCGCTGCTCGATCCGCGGCTGGAGGCCTTCGTCCGGCGGGCGAAGGAGGAACTCGGCGCCACGTGGGGCATCGAGCTCACCACGAACGGGAGCCTGCTGGCCGTGGAGCGGGCGGCGGCCCTGTTCGCCGCGGGTGTCGACGTTGTCAACGTGAGCATGAATGCCGCCACGGCGGCGACCTACGGGCGGCTCATGCCGGGCCTTTCCTTCGAACGGCTCGAGGCGAACGTGACGCAGTTGCTGGACGTGGCGGGCGAGCGGCTGGTGGTGCTACGCTACCTGAAGCTCAGGGAAAACGCGGACGAGTTCGCGGCGTTTCGGAAGAAGTGGCAGGCACGGGGCGCGGCGGTGATTGGCTATGACTGCAACGACCGGCTGGGCAGTGTGGAGAACTACGACGGTTTGCGAGCGAAGGTCTCCCGCGCGCACAAGATGGCGCGGCGCTGGTTGGGGCCGCTGTTCTTCCGGGCCTGTCCGTTTCCGTGGAAGCAGGCGAACGTCCAGGCCAATGGCGAGCTGCTGATGTGTTGCCACGACTATGGCGGAGCGACCAGCATGGGAAACGTGACGGGAGGCAGCCTCCTGGCGCAGTACAACTCCGACCGCTATCGGCGGGTGCGGGAGGACTTGCGCGCCTGGAGCTACGGGTCGGCGCCGCTTTGCGCCCGCTGCGCCTTCCACCGGGACGCGCTCTGGCTGTAGCCGGCCGCCGGGTAAGGCATCAATGACGCAGGGGGACTTACATGGCACATAACGGCCGGGGACGGCCGTCTCCATCGCGTGGGCAGGTGACGAGGCGTGGAGACGGCGGTCCCCGCCGTTAGCGCCCCCCTTGCGTGACTGAGGCACTACGCAGCCGTCACCTTTCAGGTGTCACCTTCCCCGCGTTTGCGCTACCCTGCCGTCGTGAAGGTTGCGGCGAAAGGCACAACGCTGCCGAAGACGGACGCCTGGCACCTGCCCTGGGGGGCGGACAGCGTGCCCCATGGCATTCTCGATATCCTGCGCGGCTGCAACATCTCCTGCGCAGCCTGCTACAACCGCCGCACGGTTCACCAGCGCTCGTTGGCCGAGATCGAACGGGACCTGGACACCCTGTGCCGTCACCGGCGCCTGCAGTCCGTCTCGATCGTGGGCGGGGAAGTCCTGCTGCACCCCGGGATCCGCGAGGTCATCCGGCTGATCGTACGGCGGGGGTTGCGCGCGGAGCTGTTCACGAACGGTCTGCTGCTCGACGACGACGCCGCCGGCCGGCTGCGGGAAGCGGGGCTGGATCTCCTCTTCCTCCACATCGAACGGGGCCAGCGGCGGCCCGATCTTCCGGTCGCGGCGACCGCCTCCCAACTGGCCGCCCTGCGGACCGGGAAGGCAGAGCTCGCGGCCCGCCATGGCATCGAAGTGGCGCTGAGCATCACGGGGCACGGGGACCGGCTGGACGACATTCAAGAAGCGGTCGCCTTCGTGCTGCATTCGCCGCACGCGCACTACCTGCTGGTGACGCTCTTCCGCGACCACGCGAACTACCGGGATGTGCGCGGGAACCTGCGGGAGGGGCTGCACGGCCGCTGGAACGATCCCGCGGCGCCGCGGGCCGACACCCTGACGAATCTGGACATGCAGCAACTGCTCCGCGAGCGCTTCGGGCTCCGCCCGTTCGCCTATCTCGGTTCCAACGTGAGCGACGCCGATCCGCGCTGGCTCTCGTTTCTGGTCGCCACCGCCCTCGGCCCCGGCGACCGTGTCCTGCGGCATCCGCTGAAGGCCAGCGGCTTCGAGAAGATCTTCGTCGAGCTGTCGCGCCGCGCGAACGGGTGCTATCCGATGTATCGGCCTCAGCGCCCCGGGCAACTGGCGGGGCAGTTGCTCTTCAACGCGCTGACGGGCGGCGACCTCGCCGGGAATCTCGGCTTTCTGAGCCGGGCCGGCCGGCCGGGCGTGCGTTTGCGCGCGAAGCGGCTGCTGTTCCAGTGTCCGGCGGAACTCGGCCCCGACGGGCGCCTCATCCACTGCCGGAACTGCCCGGATGCCGTGGCGCGCGGGGCTGAGCTCGTGCCGGTCTGCATTGCGGACAAGGTGGAAGGCCCGGGGCGGTACGATGGCGGTTGAGTGGGCCCGCGCACTTTGTTAAGGTGCGACCGGTATGGTGGGGTTGTTTGTATAACAAGGGAGGTAGCGGATGAAACGTGCAGTCGTTCTGGCGTCCCTGTGTCTGGCTTCGTGCTGCCTGGGGCAGGAGGCGGCGAATCGCGACGCGGACCATGCGGCCCTGCGTGGCTTGCTGGCGAAAGCGGTCAAGGCCATCGAGGCGCGCGATATGGACGGTCTGAAAGGTTGCTTCGCGCAGCCGTTCGTCTTCACCGCCATCGACCAGACGGTGATTACGAGCATCGAGCAGCTCCGGGCTTTTAACGACAAGGTGTTTGCGGGCAAGGATGCTCCGATGAAGAAGATCGAGATCAAGCCCGAGGCTGACGCGCTGACGAAGTTCCTCTCCGACAACGTGGGTTACTGCGTCGGCAAGTCCACGGAAACCTACACGATGAAGGACGATCGCGCTTTCACGATGGCAAACCGCTGGACGGCCACCGTCGTGAAGGAGGGCGGGGAGTGGAAGATCGCCGCGGTCCATGCCGGGGTGAACTTTATGGACAACCCGATCCTGACCGCCAGGTCCATGTCCTTCTGGGGCAAGCTGGGCGTGGCGCTGCACCTTCGCAAATCGCCTTGGGATCCGGCAAAGTAAACCACGACCGGGAAAGTCGCGCACCGCGCCTGCCGGTGGTCCGCCAGATGGCCCTGCCGGCAGGCGTGGCCGTTTCGGGAGCCGCATGAAGGTCACGTTCGTCATGCCGTGCGTCGGGCGGGAGCCCGGCCAGGCCTATCCGCAGTCCTGGCTCATGGAGCCCCTGGCGATCGCGCAACTGGCCGCGCTCACGCCGGCAGCCTGGTCGGTTGCGTTTCACGATGACCGTCTGGAGGCGATTCCGTACGCCGCCGGCACGGACCTGGTCGCCATCAACGTGGAGACCTACACGGCGCGCCGCGCCTACCAGATCGCCGCGGCCTACCGGCGTCTCGGCGTGCCCGTCGTCCTCGGTGGCTTCCACGCCACGCTGTTGCCCGACGAAGCGGCCCGGCATGCGGACGCCGTGCTGGTGGGCGAAGCGGAAGGCCTCTGGCCGGCGGTCCTGGCGGATGCCGCCGCGGGGCGACTGCAGCCGCGCTATGCCGCCGCGCAGCGGCCCGCGCTGGGCGGCGTGTTTCCGCGGCGCGACGTCTACGCGGGAAAGCCTTACCTCGGGCTGTCCCTGGTCGAAACCGCGCGCGGCTGCCCCCACGCCTGCGAGTTCTGCTCCATTTCCGCCTACTTCCAGCGGACCTTCCGGGCCCGGCCGGTAGCCGAGGTCGTGGAGGAGATCCGCCGCGAACGCATGCGGCGGGTCTTCTTCGTGGACGACAACATCGTCGTGGACGCGGCCCGCGCGCGCGCCCTGCTGGAAGCGCTGATTCCCTTGCGCATCCGGTGGGCCGGGCAGGTGAGCTTGCAGGCGGCGCAGGATCGGGAGTTGCTGAGGTTGATGCAGCGCAGCGGTTGCATGGGCGTGCTGGTGGGCTTCGAATCGCTGGACGCCGGGTCGCTGGGCGCAATGGGGAAGCGGGTGAACCTGCAGGCGGGCGACTACGCCGCCGCGATCGCCCGCTTTCGCGAGCACGGCTTGGCCCTGTATGCCACGTTCGTCTTCGGCTACGACGCGGACACGCGGGAGACGTTCCGGCGCACGCTCGATTTTGCCCTGCGGCACCGTTTCTTCTTTGCCGCCTTCAATCACCTGGTGCCGTTTCCCGGCACGCCGCTCTTCGCACGGCTGCAGGCCGAAGGGCGGCTCTTGCACGAGGCGTGGTGGCTCGATCCCGCCTACCGTTTTGGCGACGTTGCCTTCCAGCCGCAGCAGATGACGCCCGCCGCGTTGCGCGCGCTGTGCCTGGAATACCGCCACCGTTTCTACCGCCTCTCGTCCGTGGCGTGGCGCGGGCTGGACGTTCAGGCCAACTGCCGGTCGCCGTTCATGGCGCTGGTCTACTGGACCCAGAACCTGGTCAGCCGGCGCGAAGTGGACCAGCGCCAGGGGCTGCCGCTCGGAATGGAGGGCTGAGCCGCATGCGGATCCTGCTGGCCGGGCGCGAGCATGAACCGGGACTCCGCGAATTGCTGCGGAGTCTGCCCATGCCCGGCTGGGTGCGGCTGAGGTTCGAGCGCGAACCGGACTACTTCCACGGCCTCGGCATCCAGGGGCGCACGAACCAGGCCATGGTGGCCCTGGAGGGAGAACGGCTGATCGGCACGGGGTGCCGCAGCATCCGGCCGATGTACATCGACGGCCGGGCGCTGGACTTCGGCTACCTGTCGGGCTTGCGCTCCCTGCCGGCAGGGCGGCAGGCAGGCGCGCTCGCCCGCGGTTACCGGTTTCTGCGCGAAAGGCACGGCGACCGGCGCGTGCCGGCCTACATCAGCACGATCGTCGCGGACAACGCGACCGCCATCGGGTTGCTCACCAGCGGACGCGCGGGGCTGCCGCACTACCTGGACCAGGGGCGCTATTTCACCTATGCCGTCAGCCTGAATCGCCGCCGCCGGCCGCCGGGCGGGCAGGAGCTGCGCCGGGGCGGGGACGTGCCGCTGGCGGACATCGTTGCGTTCCTGAACCGCCAGGGCGCCCGCCGTCAGTTCTTCCCGGTTCTGACTGCCGGGGACTTCGGCACCGATTACCTGCGCGGGTTGAGCCCCGCGGACTTCCGCGTGGCCATCGGACGCCAGGGGCAGGCGATCGAGGGTGTGGTCGCCCTGTGGGATCAGAGCCGCTTCAAGCAGAACGTCGTGGCTGGGTATGCCGGGCCGGTGCGCTTGCTCCGGCCAGCCATCAACGGCCTGCTGGGGCTGGCCGGCCACCGCCCGCTGCCGCCCGTCGGCCAGCGTCTCGACATGCTTTACGCGGCCTTTCTGTGCGTCCGCGACGACAACCTCGAGACGGCGCAGACCCTGCTGGAGCAGGTGTACGCCGAGCGCCGCGCAGGGCCCCACGCTTTCCTCGTCCTCGGTTTTCATGAACGGGATCCGCTGCGGGCCGCGCTGCGAGGCTTTCCGGCGTTCCGCTACACGAGCCGGCTCTACCTGGTCTGCTGGGAGGACGGCCTGGAGTTCGTGAGCGGGCTCGATCCCGCCAGGATTCCGCACCTGGAGGTGGCGACCCTGTAACGCCTCGGTGACGCAGGAGGGAGGGCCATAACGGCGGGGACCGCCGTCTCCACGCCACGTCGCCTGCCCACGCGCTGGAGACGGCCGTCCCCGGCCGTTATGTGCCATGCAAGCCCCTTGCGTCACCGAAGCGTTCAGCGACCCTGTAAAAAGCTGTTGCTTCCGCCCCCTCCCGCGTTGTTTCATGCGGGGAAGGAAGCCGTCCCATGCCGCTTGCATCCGTTATCGCCGCACTGCCGCGGATCCAGGCATCCGAGAAGGATGCCATGTTTCTGCTGCACAAACGCTACTTCTGCAATGTGCGCAGGGACAACTTTCTCAAGGATCTGGCCGAGAAGCAGTGGGTCATCCTCCTGCGCGACGGGGGGGAGATTGTCGGGTTTTCGACCCTGCAGGTCATCCGCCTGTCCGTTGACGCCGGCGAGCGCGTGTTCCTGTTCAGCGGCGATACGATCGTTGACCAGGCCCACTGGCAGGACAGCACCCTCGCGGGGTGTTTCGGACATGTCATGCTGCGACTGCTGGCCGGGAACGAACGCGCCCCGGTCTACTGGTTCCTGATCTCGAAAGGGTATCGCACCTACCGGTTTCTGCCGGTGTACTTCAACCGCTTCTATCCCGCTTTCGACCGGACGACCCCCGTGGTCTACGCCCGACTCATCCAGGCCGTGGCCAGTCACAAGTTCGGGGCCGCCTATGACGCCGCCACGGGGCTCGTCCGATGCGGGGGGCTGAAGGACCGGCTCAGGCCCGAAATGTGCAGCGTGCCGGCAGGGCGCCGGAGCGATCCGCACGTGCGTTTCTTCCTGGAACGGAATCCGACCTACTGTCTGGGCGACGAGTTGGCCTGCCTCGCCGATATCTCGCGGGAGAATCTCAACCGCTACGCGTGGCGCGCGATCGAGCATACGACGGTGGCGTGGGATGAGTAGCAGGGGGCCGGGCGGCGGCTGCGGGGTGATCGTGGCCAACGGGCTGTGGTTCCTGTCCTGCTTGCCCGGCTTGATCGCCTTCCGGCTGGCTTGCCGGAACGTCAAGCGCGCGCAGACGCGGATCCTGTTCCGCTTCCTCGCGCGGAATGCGCGGACCGAACTGGGTCAGCGTTTGCGGTTCGCCGCGATCCGGTCCGTCGAGGACTTCAAGGCGCTCCCGCTGACGGAGCATGAGGACTACGTGGCGGCGATCGAGCGGATCGCGGCGGGGCGCGCCGCCTGCCTGACGGCCGACCCGGTCGAGGTGCTGCTGCCGACCAGCGGCTCGACGCAAGGCACGAAGCTCATCCCCTGCACGCGGTCGTTGCGCAACGAGATCCGGGCGGCCGTGGATCCCTGGATCGGCGCGCTCTACCTCGCGTATCCGTCGCTGCTGGCGGGGAGGCAGTACTGGTCGCTCAGCCCGACAACGCCCTGCCGGAACGCTCCGGGGAGCCGGGTTCCCACGGGGTTTCCCGATGACGCGGAGTACCTGGGGCCCCTCCAGCGACGGTTGGCACGCCGCCTGTTCGCCGTGCCTCCGGCGCTGTCACGGGTAGCGGACCGGGATGCGTTCGAGTACCTCACGCTCCTCTTCCTGCTCAGGGAGTCGAACCTCCGATTGATTTCCGTCTGGCACCCGTCCTTTCTGACGACGCTAGTCCAGCGCATCCCCGGGCAGCTGCCCGCCATCGTCAAGGGCGTCGCGGCCGGCACGATCGGGCCGGAGGTCGTTCCCGATCCCGACTTGCGCCGCAGGCTGTGCGCGGAGTTGGCGCCGGACCCGCGGCGGGCGGCGTTTCTCGGCGGCCTGGATGTCTCCCGCCGGGACTTCCCGGGCCGGATCTGGCCGCGCCTGCGCGTCATCAGTTGCTGGACCGAAGGTTGGTCCGGGCCCTGGCTCGGGGAGCTGGCCGCAGCCTTTCCGGGGGTCGCCATTCAGGGCAAGGGCCTGACCGCCACGGAGGGCATTGTGTCGTTTCCCCTCGGCCGAACGGGGCGGAAGCCGTGTGCCGTGCGGTCGCACTTCCACGAGTTCATCGACACGGAGAACGGGGCTGTCAGGAATGCCTGGGAACTCCAGGCCGGCAAGACCTACGCGGTCGTGCTGACAACAGGCGGGGGGCTTTGCCGCTACAGACTGCACGATCTCGTGAGCGTAACGGGGTTCATCCATCAGGCGCCCTGCCTGGCTTTCCTGTCGAGGGACAACCTGACCTCGGACTTGGTGGGCGAGAAGCTGAACGGCCGGCATGTCGAGGAGAGCATCCGTGCGGTCGAACGGCAACTGGGCCTGCGCTTCGCGTTCGCCATGCTGGCCCCCGCGTTGCCGGAAGCCGGCGACCTTCCCGGCTATGTGTTATACGCGCAAGCAGACAACGCGCAGGCGGTGGACTGGGCGCGGGTGGCCGCCAGCCTGGAGAACCTGCTGCACGAGAACTACCACTATCGGCACGCCCGTTGCATCTCCCAGCTCCAGGCGCTCAGGGTGTTTTGTGTCGAAGGCAACGCCACCGAAGCCTATCGCGCGTTTCTCATCCGGCAAGGCCTGAAGGCCGGCGACATCAAGTTCACAGCCCTTTCCGGTCATTCGGCTTGGATGTCGGTCTTCGCGGGGCGGGCCCAACAACAACCTGCCGCGCCGCGCGAAGGGGAACACGGTCGTTCCTGAACCCTTGATTCTGGACGGGGCTGTCTCCGTGTCGTCCGGGGGGCTTTTTGTGTTTCACGGCATGAAGCGATTTGCTCCTCCCTCGCCCCGGCGGGGAGAGGGTTGGGGTGAGGGGCCGGCCACGACGCCCGTCCAGTCGTGCGCAGCTCGGCGCCCCACAGATGTCACGACATACGGTTGGCTTCAGCGCCTTCGCTCGCGCTCCTCGCTGCCCCGGTAGGGTTACACCCCATGGCCGTTGCCCGGCCCGAACCGTAGTTTGTGGTCCCAGCGGCAGGGCTGAACACGTTGTCCGGATGGTCTTCTTGCTGGTGCTCAGGCGCTGACTTATGATAGGTTGCAAATATTGTGTCGGCAGGGGTGTGCCAAGGAAAGGAGCTCTCGCATGAGGACGTCTGGTCTGGTCGGATGGCTGTGGATGGGGATGGCGTTTGCCACCGCTTCGGTGCAGGCGGCCGGCCTGCCGGGCGATGCAGAAGCGGCGACGCACGGCGACGAGGCGGCCAATGTCCAGCTCGTGAAGGAGACCGAACAGAAGGCTCCCGACTTCGTGTTCCGCCAGTACAACCTGGCTGTCCTCTCGCACTACTCCTACTTGATTGGCAGCGGGGGGCAAGCCCTGATCGTCGACCCGGCCCGCGACATCGGCCGCTATCTGAAGGATGCGCAGGAGTTGGGGCTCAAGATCACGAAGGTGTACCTGACCCATTCGCATGCCGATTTCGTAGCCGGGCACATGGAGCTGGCGAAGGCGACCGGGGCCGAGGTCATCATCAACGCAGCCACGCAGGCCGGCTTCCCGCACAAGCCGGTCAAGGACGGGGACGCCTTCGCCTTTGGCCAGGTGCGCGCGGTTGTCATCACGACGCCGGGGCACACCCCTGACGGAACCTGCCTCTACGTTTATCACCCGGCCGCGGCGGCGAATCCCGCCTTCGTCCTTACCGGCGACACGCTCTTCATCGGCAGCGTCGGTCGTCCCGACTTGATGGGCGATGGCATGAGCGCCGCGGCCCTGGCAGAGATGGGCTTCCATTCCTGGCAGGACAAACTGTCCAGGCTCCCCGACGACACGCGGTTCTTCCCGGCCCACGGCGCGGGATCCCTCTGCGGCGCCCACCTGAGCGACAAGCCGGTCTCCACCATCGGGGAACAGCGGCGGGAGAACGTCTACCTTCAGCACAAGGACCTGCTCTCCTATGTGATGGCCGTCATCGATGGCCTTCCCGATGCCCCCCCGTACTTCAAACACAACGCCAGGATGAACCACGACGGCCCGCCCCTGGTGGCCTGGGACCAGGTTGCGCCGCCGGCCCTGCCCGCTGCCGATGTCCTCGCCCGGGGGGAGAAGGGCACGTGGATGATCGACGTGCGTGACGCCGGGGCGTTTGCCGCGGCCCATCCGAAAGGAGCAATCAGCATCGGCATCCGGGGACGCTTCGAAACGTGGACCGGCAGCATGATCCCGTGGGGCGAGCCCTTTGTGCTTGTCGGTTCGGATGGCGAGGTACAGGAAGCCGCCTTGCGCCTGAAACGGATCGGGTTCGACGCACCGGCGGGCTTTCTCCAGGGCGGCGTGGAGGCGTGGAAACAGGCGAAGTTGCCTGTCGGCTCCCTCAAGCTTCTCAAACCCCAGGACCTCCATCGGCAGATGCAGGCCGGCACGGCGCCGATCGTCGTGGACGTGCGCCTCCCGAGCGAGTGGATGGCGTTGCGTATCGGCAATGTGCTCAACATCCCGATCAACAAGCTGTTTACCGACAGCAAGCGCCTGTCCAGGGATATGCCGGTGCTGACAGTCTGCAACTCCGCCTACCGCTCCAGCATGGGAGCCTCGGTCCTGCTCAAACAGGGCTTCAAGGAGGTCTTCAACATGGAGGGCGGCAGCGAGGCGTGGATCGCGGCCGGGCTGCCGACCCTGGGTGCCGCCGGCGGCGGACACGGCCCAGCTGCCGCGCCTGCGCGCGTTGTCCGGTTGCCGGACCGCATAGCCGCCGCCGATCTCAAGCGCATGCTGATGGACCTGCCCGGTACGTTCGAGATCGTGGACGTGCGACCGGCTGCACAGTTCGCGGATTTCAATCTGCCTGGCGCGCTGCAGGTTGATATCGCCGATCTGATCGCCAACCCGGCCTATCTTAACGGCGCCGTTCCGCTCGTCATCGTGGACCGCGACGGTTCGCTGGCGATGGCTGCGGGCGGCATCCTCTCCCAGAAGACCCCGCGGCCGATCAAGGTGCTCTTCGGCGGGTTGGAGGCGTACTGGAACGAGTCCGCCGCGCCGCTGCCGGCGGGCGTGCCGGCCGCGGGTTCCGCCGTGAAACCTGCGGCGCCCGTGTCGGCTCCCGCGCTGCCGGCGGCGCCGAAGCCGGCCGCCCCGGAAACGCCGAAAAAGAACAGCGCGGGGTGCTGAAGCATGAAAACGGAATCCGACACGCTCCCTGGCGCACCCAAACCCTACGCGAATCCCTATCTTGCCGGGGTGCTGCTGGGGCTGGTGCTTTTGACCTCGTTCGTGACCCTCGGCGCCGGCCTGGGCGCGTCGGGCGGCATCGCACGCGTGGGCGCTGCGCTTTCGCTGTGCGTCTCCGCTCCGCACACGCTGGGTAGCGCGTACTTCGGCAAGTGGGGCGCGCAGCCGCTGAACTACTACCTCGTGTTCATGTTCGTGGGCACGTTCGTCGGCGCGCTGTTTTCGGCGCTGCTGGCGAATCGCGTGCGGCTGCAAGTCGAACGCGGCGCCGCGTCATCCGTGCGCCGCCGCCTCTGGTACGCGCTCGCGGGCGGCGTGATCGCCGGCTTCGCGAGTCGCCTGGCGCAGGGGTGCACCTCCGGCCAGGCCCTGAGCGGCGGCGCGCTGCTGCTCACCGGGAGCCTCGTGTTCCTGGTTTGCCTCTTTGCCAGCGGCTACGCCACGGCTTGGTTTGTCAGGAGGCAATGGCATGCTTGACACGCTTTACAGCACCGACGCGCTCGGCACCACGCGAGCCTTCTTCCTCGCCCTGCTGATCGGTTTCGGCTTCGGGTTCGCGCTCGAGCGGGCCGGCTTCAGCAGCTCGCGGCGCCTGGCCGGCGTCTTCTCCTTCGCCGATATGGCCGTGGTGAAGGTGATGTTCACCGCGCTCATCACCGCCATGCTGGGCTTGTCATACCTGGCGGCGCTGGGGTGGATCCAGTTGGACGGGGTCTTCCTCATGCCGACCATCTACGGCGCCCAGATCGTGGGCGGCCTGCTGTTCGGCGTCGGTTTTGCGATGGGCGCCTGGTGTCCCGGCACGGCCGCGGCGGGCCTCGCCGCCGGCCGGATCGATGCGCTCGTGTTTCTGCTTGGCGCCGTCGGCGGGAGCATCCTGTTCAACGAACTGTTCCCCCTGATTCGGCCGCTATACACGGCCGGGGATCGCGGCCCGCAGCTGATTTACGACAACCTGGGCCTGTCGCGCAACGGCTTCATCCTCGCGTTCACGCTGCTGGCCGTCGTGGCCTTCTGGCTGTCGGAGTGGGCCGAGAAGATGCGCAACGGCCGCGCGCCGTACCTGGGTTCGCCTTTTCTGAAGGCCTTCAGCCTGGCCCTCGTGGCGCTGGCGGGCGGCTTGTTCGTGCTGAGTCCCGCCACGACAGGGGCGTCCGCGAAGTCCCCGGTGGTGGCCTCCGCGACAGGCGCCGCCGAGAAGGCCCTGCTGGAAAGCGTGGAGCAGGCCCGGGATCACATCGAACCCGAGGAGCTCGCCGACCGCCTGATGGCGGGCGAGTGGGGCCTCGTGCTCGTGGATGTGCGGCCGGCGGCCGAGTTCAACGCCTTCCACATCCGCGGTGCCCTCAACGTGCCGCTGGCCCGGCTGGCGGAAACGCTGCAACCCCACCGGAACAAGGGTCGGATCATCCTCTACTCCAATGGGATGACCCATCCCGCCCAGGCCCGCGACTCGCTCCAGCGCGAAGGGTTCAGCAACGTCTACCTGCTCACGGACGGGCTGCAGGGCTTCAGGGATCGCTGCCTCAAGCCCGTTTCGTTGCGGTCCGAACCGTTGACGCCGGGCGCCGCTGCCCGGGTTGTCGCCTGGCGCGCATTCTTCGCTGCGCCCGCCGTTTCCGCCACGGTGGCCGCCGCGCCGGCAACGGCCCCCCGGCCGCGCGTCGTCGAGACGGACTGGCTCGCGGCCCGGCTCGGCGCGCCCGGCCTCAAGATCGTCGACCTGCGCCCCCAGCCGGAATACAACACCGCGCACATGCCGGGCGCCCTCAGCCTCAATGTCGAAAGCCTCCGTGGCAACGTCGGGGGCGTGCCCTCCATGCTTCTGCCGCCTCCCCTGCTCGCTGCCCATTTCTCGCTCCTGGGGGTGCAGCCCTCCGACACCGTTGTACTCGTGTCCGGCGACAAGCTGCACGACTCCACCCTGGCCGGCCTGGCTTGCGAACGGCTGGGGCACAGGGACTATGCCGTCCTGAACGGCGGATATGCGAAGTGGGCGCAGGAAAGCCGGCCCGCGGACGCCGCACTGCCCGCCGTAACCGCAACGGATCGCCCGGCCAGACAGGACGCCGATCGCTTCACGGCGGATTACCGGGCCGTGGCCGCCACGCTCGGCAAGCCCGGCGCCGTGATCATCGACGTGCGGCCGGCGGCCTTCTTCAGCGGCAAGAAGTCCGACGAGGCCCGCGCCGGCCACATCCCCGGCGCCCTCAATCGCGCTTACACGGAGGATGTCGTCACCAATCTGAACAAAGTCATCACCTTCAAACCGACCGCCGACCTGGCCGCCGCCTACGGTAGGCTGATTCCGTCCACGAACACCGAAGTCATCGTGCATTGTCGCACCGGTCACCAGGCCAGCCAGACCTTCTTCGTGCTGAAGCACCTGCTGGGCTATCCGCATGTCCGCTGGTACGACGCCGGCTGGACCGAATGGGCCGCCCGTCCCGAGCTTCCGGTCGAGCGCTAGGAACAGGCCGGCCATGCGCAACTCCTGCGCGCGGGCGCTGAAGTGCGCACGATTTGCGCACCCCGGATCATCTTCGCGGAGTCGCCGCCAAAGAAAGATCCAGGCCTTTTACCCCGCAAAACGGCCTGCGACAGTGCCCCGGGAGACACGCGGCCGCACTTGGCACGCAGCTTGCATTACAAGGGGGCACGATCAATCCGATTGACAGCGCGGAGGTCCGGGAGGATGGCCGGGTGGTCAATCACAGCAGGAGGAACGACAGAATGAAGACATGGCAGGTGGGAGCAATTGGCGTGACCGTGGCGATGGTCGCGGTGTTTCTGACGGCTGAAACGGCGCAGGCGCGTGGCCAGGGGCGTGGCCAGGGGCGCGGCCAGGGCTACGGCCAGGGTCGCGGTCAGGGCGCCGGGGCCGGCACGGCGCAGGCTGGCTGCGAACAGGGCAAGGGCGGCTGCGGCACGAGCGCACAGGCGGCGGGTGGCGGACAGACCGGCGGGTGCGGCGCGGCGAGCGCACAGCAGGGTGGCGGGCAGGGCGCTGGCTGCGGCTGCGGCGCGGCGAGCGCGCAGGCGGCAGGTGGCGGGAAGGCGGGCGGCTGTGGCTGCGGCGCGGCAAGCGCGCAGCAGGGCCGCGGGCCGGGCGCCGCCGGCGCCTGTCAGAGCCGCGCACGCAACCAGGTCCAGAGCGGCTGCGCGAAGTGCGGCGGCCAGGGCGGGGCTGGCGCGCAGCAGAAGGCCCAGGGCGCTTCCGGCTGTGGCGAAGGCGGTTGCAGCCGGCGCTGAGAGCGGTTGACCCCGGTGGTGCGCGCTGAGCCGTGTACAGCGGTTGTACATGGCTCAGCGCATTTAAGAGGAGGTTGCGATGGGCGAGAACCCGCCGTTGTCTTGGAATCGTCGATCGTTCACGTCCCTGCTGATGGCCCTGGCGTTCCTCGTCATGACGATCAGCGGGTTCATCCTGTTCGTCACGCCGGGCGGCCGTGAGGCGCGGGCGTCAGCCTGGCAGGCGCTGGGCCAGGGGCGTGAGGCGTGGATCGCCGTCCATATCGTGTTCAGCGTGCTCTTCCTCGCGGCCTCCGTGGCGCACATCGCTCTGAACTGGCGCGCGCTGCTCAACCACTTCCGCGCAAAACAGGGACGGCGCACCCGCCTGGCCGAAATCGGCGCGGCACTCCTGGTGTGCGGCCTGGTGTATGCCGGCACCGTGTGGACGACGCCACCGCTGTCGCTGCTGCTGGACTGGCGGCAGAGCTTCAAAGGCTGCCGGGGCGCGGAGCGCCAGGGTGGTGGCGAGGGTAGAGGGGGGTGCGGACGGCATGAAACCGCGCCGGCGCAGGCCGTGGCGGGACAAGAGGGCCACGGCGCGGCCAGCCAGGCTGTCGACGCGGCCGAGCCCCGCCGGCAGGGGCAGGGCGGCATGGGGCAATTGACGCTGCGCGCGTTCTGCCAGGAAAGGCGCCTGAGTCTGGATACGGTCCGACAGACCCTGGCGCGGGAGGGCGTGGAAGCCAACCCCGAGATGACCCTGCGGGAGATCGCCGACCGCTGCGGCCAGCATCCCCGCGACTTGGTCCACCGGCTCTCCGGCGAGTAGCCGCAGGCGCTGCTTTCAGGCCTGCGCCGGGGTTGACATCTTCCGGTTGGCCCACTACGTTTCCGTCGCCATGAGACACGACAGCACGGTGATTTCGCGATGACCGACCACGACGGCAAAGCGGGCCCGCTCACTCGTCCTTCCCTGAAGGGGCGGCGCATCCTGGTGGTCGAGGACGAATTGGCCCTGCGTAAACGCATTTTCGCCCTGCTGCTGCAGGAGGAGGCGCGCGTGCAGGCGGTCGCCTCCATCGCGGAGGCGCGGGCGGCCGTGGCGGGCGCCGATTTCGACCAGGTGCTCCTGGATGTCAACCTGCCCGACGGCAATGGCCTTGACCTCCTCCGGGAACAGATCTTCCCCGCCGGGACGCCCGTGGTGATCATGACGGCCCAGGGCGGCCTGGACACGGCGCTGGAAGCGCTGCGCCATGGAGCCGCCGACTATCTTGTCAAGCCGTTCGACCCGTTCGAGTTGCCTTTGATCTTCGAGCGGTGCAAACAGCGGCGGGAAGCCCGGCGCCGCCAGGAACACGAGCACACCCATGCCGCGCTGGAGAGCCGGAGCCTGTTCTTCGGGAAGGGCCTGGTCCGCGTACAAGAGCAGTTGGCGCGGATCCTGGCGACGGATCGGCGCATTCCGGACCGGCCGCCGCCCCTGCTGATCGCCGGCGAAACCGGCACCGGCAAGTCCACCCTGGCCCGCCACGTGCACTACGCCGGGCCGAGGACGGAGAAGCCGTTCGTCGAATTGAACTGTGCCACCCTGTCCGAGAGTCTGATCGAGTCGGAGCTGTTCGGTCACGAACGCGGTGCGTTCACCGACGCGCGGGGCACGCGGATCGGGCTGTTCGAGGCGGCCGACGGGGGCACGCTGTTCCTGGACGAAATCGCCAGCCTGCCGCTCGCCTCGCAGGCCAAGCTGCTCACCGCCATCGAGGATGGGCACATCCGCCGCGTTGGCGGCAACGATCGCATCGACATAGACGTGCGCCTCATCGCGGCGACCCTGGACGACCTGCGGACGTGTGTCGAGCAGAAGACGTTCCGCCCCGATCTCTACCATCGGCTGAACGTGCTCCGGATCGACATGCCGCCTTTGCGCGAACAGGCTGGCGATCTCGTTGAATTGGCAAATCATCTGCTCGGCTCGCTGAAGCAGCGCTATCGGACGCCGGACGCGCAGCTCTCCGCGAAGGGCATGGCGCGGCTGCGGGCGTATGAATGGCCCGGCAACGTGCGCGAGCTGAAGCACGAACTCGAGCGGCAACTGGTGCTGTACGGGAACGAACCGCTGGACCTGGACACGCTGCCGGAGCCGCACCGACCGGCTCACGCACGGGATGAGAGCGACTGGCTGAACGCCGGTTGGCGCATTCCCGCTGAGGGTTTCTCGATCGAGGACGCCGAAATGCGCCTGGTCCGGCTGGCCCTGGAACAAGCCGGTCAGAACGTCTCCGCCGCCGCCCGGTTGCTCGGCGTCAACCGGGATTTCATCCGCTACCGCCTCGCCAGGCCGTAGATGCACGGGGACCGGGCGGGGCGCGGGAAACCCTCGTGCGCTGCACCTCTGCGGGGACTATTCCCCAAACCGGCTGGGGACTATTCCCCAATCAGGCTTCGTCCTGTCGGGCGGACAATCCGTCCATGCTTTATAACACTTTCACTGTCAAGTTGTTATGCATGTGTCAAAGCGAGTTGGCACGCGGCGTGCTTACCATATGAACCGCATACGGAGTCGGACGAAACCAACGCGCGGGGGTCGGACGGCGACGAGGGCGGCAGGAACAGAACGAAACTAGGAGTCTGCAAGACCGAACGAAGAAAGGGAAGGTGCTGAATGAAGACGATGAAATGGTTGGCGGGAGTTGCCTCGGTGAGTCTGTTGGCGGGCGCCGTTCAGGCGGTGCCGGGGGATGGCAAGGGCGGCAGTCCGGGCGGCGGCGGGGAACAGCGCATGGTCAGCAAGCCGGAACTGCCCGCGGACCTGCAGGCCAAGCTGGACGAGGTGCGCGTGGCGCGCGAGACGCTTCTGGGCGATCTGAAGAAGGTGCTCGAGGCGAACGCTGGCGCGACCGAGGCAGAGCGCTGCGCCTTGGTGGAGCAGTGGCGGACAGACAACGCCGCGGCCCTGGATGCTCAGCGGGAGGCGATGCAGGCGGTGCGGCAGACCATTCGCGAGTGGCACGTCGAGAACCGGCCTGAGGTCGCGGACGTTGCCGGCGCCGGTCTGGGAGGGGACAAGGGGCAGCTCTGCGAGGCGGATGCCGAGGCCCTGACCACCCAGCAGAAGGAGCAACGCCAGGCCCGGCAACTGGCGGCGCAGGAACTCAAGGAGCAACTGAAGAACACCGACGGCGCGGCCGAGCGCAAGCAGCTTGTCGCGCAGCATCGCGAAGAGCGCCTGGCGCAGATGGTGCAAGCCCGCGACGAGATGAAGAGCCGCCGTGAGCAGACCGATCGCGACGAGTCGGTGGCGACGCTGCGGGCGAGCCTGCAGGAGAGCGCGGACACGCTGCGGTCCGAGTCGCGGCTGAAGGACCGCGAGCAGGCGGCCGACCGCGTCGCGGAAGAGGGCGACACGGTTCGCGACAACCTCCGTGACCAGGTTCGGGATCAAGACCGCGTGTCCAGGTAAACGTCAGGCGTGTCACGGGAAGGCGGTCCTCCGAGGGGAGAGCCGCCTTCCCTTCGTTTCGCCTCCGGGACCGTCCGTCGAGCAAGGAGTGGGCAGCAAGATGAAGCTGGCGACGAAAGCGCTTCCTGGCGACCGCGCGGGGCGACGGTTGGCCTTCCGGTTCCTGGCGGTCCTGCTCGGCTGGTTGACGGTGGCCGGCGCAGCGGAGCGCAGCTACGATCCGAACGCCCCCGCGGAGGCTATCCTCGATGCGCTGCTCGCCGAACCCGTGGCCTTTGTGAAACCTCCGGCATGGCAGGCGGAACTGGAAGTGCGGCAGGGTGCGGGGCATGCGCGCAATGTCCTCTACAGCCCCTTTGCCGCGCAGAACAGCGTGTACTCCTCGACCGAAGCCGAGCTGTTCGCGTTGCGCCAGCAGCCCCGCTCGTTCCACCAGTCGAGCCTGTACGCCTTCGGCAGTCACAGCCACTACTTCGACCTGGCCGGCAACAACGACGAGTACAGCGCGCTGGCCCGGAGCTCCTGGGAGTACCGCGACGACGCCCGGGGCGCCTGCGGGCTGCGCGCCGACTACAGTTACTTCGACCAGTTTTTCGACGCATCCATCTCGGACGCGGAAATCGATGCCACGCACTTGAAGCAGCATGACGTGGGCGCAAGCACCTTCGTGAGCCATGTCGTGCGGCCCGGCCTGTCGGCGGAACTGGGCGGCGCGTACAAGCACGCCTTCGTGGAGCAATCCAGCGACGACTACCGCCAGGCGGAAGCCTCCTTCACGCTTAAGGGGGACGCACGTTCCCGCCTGACCTGGGCGCTGAGCTACGGCTACCGGGTGGACGACTACGTCGATCGTGAGAAGCGCACGGCGGTGGGGGAGCCGATCGCCGGGGAGCCGGTGGCCGTTGCCAGCCACCAGGTCGCCGTGCAGGGTGCGTGGTTCTGGGATGCCGCCCGCCACTGGAAGACGCGGTGGCGTTTCGCCGGGCGCACGCGCGACGATGACGGCGGCGGGTACTACAACTACGACTACTGGCTGGGTTCGCTCGGGCTGGTGGGGCGGATGGGCCGGTGGCGCCTCGAGCTCGGCGCGGACTACGCCGACACGCAGTACGACACGCGGCCCTCCGATTTTGTCGACGACGCCAGCGCGCCGCTGCACCGCGAGCGGTGGGACCTGGGGGGTCGGCTGGAACGCGAACTGGGCAAACGCTGGAAAGCGTTTGCGACACTCGACTGGGAAGACAATGCGGCCAACAGCGCGCTCGACGCCTACGAGCATTTCGCGGGCAGCGCCGGACTCGCCTGCACGTTGACGACGGCGCGTTGACCGGCGGCGGCGCGCGGGGGACGCGCGGGAGGATGCGATCGGCATGAAACGCAAGACCACGGCGACCATCGTTGCGCTGACCCTGTTGATTTTTGGCGGCGGCGTGGCGCTTGTCACCCTGCGGCTACGCGCGAGGATCCGGGCCGAAGTCACGCAGCGCGAGGCCGCCATTCTCAGCGCCGTCGCCCAGCGCGAGGCGCGGCAGAACGGGCAGACGCTGCTCGACCTCGTGCTGGGGGTCGTGGACCTGGACGGCGTCATTGGCGTGCGCCTCTTCGACACGGCGGGGCGTTTCGTGCGCGCCCTGCCGGACAACCTCACCGCGGGCACGCTCGACCAGGCCCTGCTGCACGCGCCGCACACCACCTCGCGGCTGACGGGCGAGGTTCGGCTGTACAGCGTGTACGCCGATCCGTTCGGCGAGCTGGGCGACCGGACGCTGCCCTTGCTGAACGTGGTCGTGCCCGTCCGCGGCCGCGACAGCCAGCGCCTGCTGGGGTTTGCCGAGTTCCTCGTGGACGGGCGCACCACGCTGGACGCGTTCCGCCGGCTCGATCGCGACCTGCTGCGGCAGGCGCTGTCCGCCTTCGGCGGCGGCGGGCTGCTGATCGTCGCGATTCTGCTGTACAGCCTGCGGCAACTCGAGGCGAAGAACCGCGACCTGGCTGCGGCCAATCGCCAGTTGACGCTGCACGCGAAGACGGCTGTCATCGGCGCCTTGTCGTCGCACCTCTTCCACCGCCTCCAGAACGCGCTGGCCGGGCTGCACCTGGCGATGCGGGAGAACGGCGACGCGTTGCCGGATGCGTGCGCCAGCGCCGCGCGGATTCAGCAGATGGTGCAGGAGGTGATTGACGTCATCAAGGAGGAGGAATACGGCATCACCTACGACATCTCGACCCGGGAGATCCTGGAGCTGGTCGTGGCGCGCACCTTGCCCGGCGCCGCGCCCCGCCACGTGCGCGTGCAGACGCGGACCGAGCAGGACCGGCGCCTGGCCAACCGGGACGCCAACCTGCTGCTGCTGGCGCTGCAGAACCTCGTGAGCAACGCCATCGAGGCCTCCCCCGCGGGCGGGGTCGTCGAGTGCGCGTTTCGGGAAGACGCCGCAGGCTCCCGCTTCACGGTGACCGACCAGGGGGACGGTATTCCGGAGGCGCGGCGCGGACGGCTGTTCGAACCGGGCGACAGCGCGAAAGCCGGCGGCAGCGGTATCGGGCTCTGCATCAGTCACCAGCTCTGCCGCCACCTCGGCGGCGAGCTGCGCCTGTCGCGCACGGGGCCCGCAGGCACGGTGTTCGAGCTGCTGGTGCCGCGCGCGGCGCTGCGGTGACGGGGTGGCGCCCGTGGCTGCCAGCCGGGGTGCGCCACGCGAAAGCTGGAGAAACGATCGGTCCGCCTGGAGAAGGTAAACGCAACATGAAGACACTCCGCCGCATCGCATGGCTGCTCGTATGGACGCTGGGGAGCGATGGGTTCGCGGGCTCGCTGTCCGGGCGGGTCACCGACGCCACGGGAACAGCCCTGGCAAACGTCTTTATGGATCTCTATGACGCCGGCGGCGCTTACTTCGATTACACGGCCACGGACAACAACGGGAATTACCAGTTCGCGAATCTCGGCGCGGGCGGGTTCTACGTGCATACGGATACGCTGGGCGAGTACGTGGAGGAATGGTACGACAACGTGCCGGGCGCGTCCGCAGACACGTTCTACGAGCCGCTCGCGGCCCACGCCACCCCTGTGGCGGTTGGCTACGACGCCACCGTCACCGGCGTCAACATCGCCCTGGCTCGCGCGGGATCCCTTGCCGGACGCATCACCGACGCGAACGGCGCCGCGGCGCCCGGCGTCTATGTGGACGTTTACCAGCCGGATGGCAGCCGCTTCCTGTACGACCTGACAGACGCGGACGGCTACTACACTGTCACCGGCCTGCCTGCCGGTTCGTACGCCGTGCGCACGGACTCCGCGGGGGCGTACCTGGACCGGTGGCACAACCAGGCCCCCGCCTTCGACGCGGTGGGTCCGACCGCGGCCGGCGTTCCGCCGCTTGCGGTCACGGCCGGCGGCCAGCTGGCCGGCATCGACATCCAAATGGCCGTCGGCGGCGCGATCCGGGGCACGCTGCGCACGGGGACGGGCGATCCCGTGCGCGGGGTTTACGTGGACCTGCTGGACGCCTCCGGCACGCGCCTGGAGTTCGACCGCTCCGACACGAACGGTTTGTACGAACTGAAGGGGCTGCCCGCGGGCGCCTACTATCTGGGCACCGACGCCCTCGGCGCCTACATGGATCTCTGGTACAACCAGCAGCTCATGGTCAACGCCAAACAGCCGGCCCTGGACGGCGCGAGCCCGGTCAACGTGCCCGCGGGCGCCGCCGTGCCCGGCGTGGATTTCACGCTCAATGCCGGTGCGGCGCTTTCCGGCCGCGTGGCCTGGACATCCGGCGTCGCGGTGACCCGGGGGTTCGTGGATGTCTTCCTCGGCACGAACTTCTTCGACTACGGCGCGATCGACGCGAGCGGTTTCTACACCGTCGGCGGCTTGCCGGACGGCACGTACCGGCTGAAGGTGGACACCTTGGGCGCCTGTCTCGACGAGTGGTACGACGACGTCGTCATCCTAAACCCCCGCGACCCGGTTGGCGACGGGGCGACCCCCGTCAGCGTGACCAACGGGCTCGCCGTGGCGGGCGTGGACTTCGCGCTGCGCCAGGGCGCTGCGATCGCCGGGCGCGTGACCGATGCCAGCGCCGCCGCCATCGCGGGGGTGTACGTGGATCTCCACGACGGGGCCGGGAGGCGCCGGTTCTACACGCGTACGGGCGCCGACGGCACCTACCGCCTCGGGGGCTTGCCGGCCGGCACCCTCTACCTGAACACCGACACGGAGGGGCAGTATGCCGACGAATGGTTCGATAACCGTCCGGTCATCTCGTACACGAATCCGGTTGCGGATGGCGCGACGGCCCTCACGGTGGCGCTGGGCGAGAGTCGCGACGGCGTGAACCTGCAGCTCCGGGCGGGAGGCGCGCTCACCGGCAAGGCGACCACGACGAATGCCGTCCTGCTGGTTGCCGCAACCGTCAACCTGTACGCCGGCAACCGCCTCTTTGCCCGGAGCACGACCGACAGCAACGGCGTGTATCGCATCGGCGCCCTGCCCGCCGGCACCTACTACGCGCGCGTGGACGCCGCCAGCGGTTTCCTGGGCGAGTGGTACCGCGATATCCAGGTGCTTGCGGCCGACGATCCGGTCGGAGACGGCGCCACGGCTGTGGTCGTGGCCGACAACGCGACCCGCACCGGCATCGACTTCGAACTGGGCACGGGCGGGGGCCTGAGCGGCACAGTGCGCACGACGGAGGGCACGCCGATCGCCCTGACAGCGCTCGATCTGTTCGACAGCCGGGGGCGCTATTACGACTCGGCGGTTTCGCTCGCGAATGGCACGTTCGCCCTCTCCGCGCTGCCACCCGGCGGTTGGTTCCTGGGCACGGACACGGTGGGCGCCTACGCAGACGAGTGGTTCGACAACGTGGCGCGCACGGCTTTCGTGGATCCGGCGGGCAACGGCGCCACCCGTGTGACGATCGTGGAGGGCGGGGCCGTGACCGCGAACTTCCTGCTCGCTCTGCAGCTGCCGGATCCCGTTGTTCTGCTGCTGCTCGGCCAGAGCGTGTTCCCGCCGCTCGTCACGTGGCAGGCCGAAGCCAGCCAGGCCTACCAGGTGGAACGCCGTGCCGACCTGCGCAGCGGCAAGTGGGAGAACGCGCCGTCCGGCGCCGGCGCTAACGAGAGCAGCTTCAAAGCCGCCGGCGCCGCCGGCCTGCGCCAATACCGGGATCCCGCTGCTCCGACGCGCGCGGTCTACCGCGTGCGCTCGCTGTAGCGCCCCCCCTGCGCGCGCGTCCACGCAGAGCTAACATGACGAGACGGCCGCCGGTCTCTGCGCGCTTGCCGGGACGGCCCGGGAGGACCGTCCTACGTTGGACGGCGCTCCCGCGCCGTCCTTGCGCACGGCCGGTCCGTCCGTGGGACCGAAATCCGTTCGGTCCGGATCCAGTCGGAAGAGCCTCAGCGATTACATGGTAGCCGCGGGCGTCGGGTTGTAGCATATTGCAGTCGCGCCGTCCGGATGGTGACGGCGCGGCAATGACATGAACAAGGCGCTGACGAACAAACGCAAACTGCAGACCGGGGCCGAGAGCATCCTGGAGAGCATTTCCGACGGCGTGTTCACCGTGGATGCCGACTGGCGCATCACCTCGTTCAATCGCGCCGCGGAGGTCATCACCGGCATTCACCGGCGGGACGCGCTCGGCAAGACGTGTTCGGATGTCTTCCGCGCCAGCATGTGCGAGGCGGATTGCGCCCTCCGTTACACGGTCAAGACCGGTAAGCCGATCATCAACAAGTCGGCGTTCATCGTGAATGCCGACGGCCGCCGGATTCCCGTCTCCGTCTCCACGGCGATTCTCCGCGATGAACGTGGCAGAATCGTCGGCGGCGCCGAGACCTTTCGCGACCTCAGCCTCGTGGAGGAACTGCGCAAGGAGCTGGAAGGCCGGTTCCAGATGGGCGACCTGGTCAG
Organism: uncultured Victivallales bacterium; assembly: GCA_964402115.1. Lineage (GTDB taxonomy): Bacteria > Verrucomicrobiota > Kiritimatiellia > UBA8416 > CAYOBW01 > CAYOBW01. Next base: position 12,408 of record CAYOBW010000008.1, on the reverse strand, counting down.
CCGCAGCGCCTCCATGCGCCGCGCCTTCGAGCTCCTGCCACAGATCGCCGCCAGCGACGCCACCGTGCTGATTCAGGGGGAAACCGGCACGGGCAAGGAGTTGCTGGCGCGCGCGATCCACAACATGAGCCCGCGCCAGGCCAGGCCATTCGTGCCGGTCAACTGCGGTGCTTTGCCCGATACGCTGCTGGAATCCGAACTGTTCGGCTACGTCAAGGGCGCGTTCACCGGCGCCGCGAAAGACAAACCCGGGCGTTTCGCCCTGGCCGAGGGCGGTACGGTGTTCCTGGACGAGATCGGCGATATCAGCCCCGCAATGCAGGTCCGCCTGCTGCGCGTGCTTCAGGAAAGGACCTACGAACCCCTGGGGGGAACCCTAACCAGGCACGCTGACGTCCGCGTCATCGCCGCCACGCATCGGGACCTCGCCGCGTTGATTCGGGAAAACGCCTTCCGTGAGGATCTCTTCTACCGTTTGAACGTTGTGAAGCTTGACCTTCCTCCGCTCCGCAAGCGCAAAGAAGATGTCCCCCTGCTCGTCGAGCACTTCGTCGCCCGGTTCAACCGGCGGCAGGGCAAGGCCGTCGCGGGAGTCGCGCCGGACGTCCTGGCGCTGCTGATGGCGCATGACTACGCCGGCAATGTCCGGGAGCTGGAGAACATCATCGAACGCGCCTTCGTCCTGTGCGGCGCGGGGCGTATCGAGCGGGTTCATCTGCCACCCGAACTCACGGGCCAGCCGTCCGCGCCGCCCGTGCCGGCGCGCGACACCATTGCCGCGCAGACGCGCGCCACGGAGGCACATGCCATCCGCGCGGCCCTGGAGTGCTGCGGGTTCAACCGCCTGGCCGCCGCCCGTGCGCTCGGCCTTCACAAGAGCACGCTGTTCCGCAAGATCAAGGCGCTGGGGATTGCGTTGCCGGAGCGGGATGGGCGGGCGGGGAAGAGAACGGACGGAACGGACACAACGGAGGCGGGATGAGGAGTGACGGAGAAAAGCGCAAAGCCATGTCCTCTCCGGCCGCGGAGCGGGTGTATGGGAAGCATGGGGGCTACCGCAACCTTAAGGCGTACCAAGTGGCCGAGCTGCTCTACGACTTCACCTGCCGGTTCTGCGACCGCTACATTCCCAAGAAGGACCGCCACCACGATCAGATGGTCCAGGCCGCGCGCAGCGGCTACCAGAACATTGCCGAGGGCAGCGAAGACAGCGCCACGAGCAAGAAGCTGGAGATGAACCTGACCAACGTCGCCCGCTCCAGCATTGACGAGTGCCGGAAAGACTACCTCAAACACCTTCGGCGGCGTGGGCTGTGCCAGTGGGCGGAGAGCGAGCCCGCCTTCATCCAGGCCCGCAACCTGCGCCCCAAAACGGTGGAGGACTGCGCCTCGTGGATCAACACGCCCGGCGCCGGGCCGGTCGAAGAGCGCGCCGCCAACCTTGGTGCCATCCTCGCCGCCCAGGCCCACTGGCTCACCGAGCGCTTATTGGATCGCCAGGCCCAGGACTTCGTGAAAAGGGGCGGGTTCTCGGAACGGTTGTACAAGGCCAGGACGGGGCAGAACGGACACAACGGACGAAACGGACAGGAGGGAGGAACAGCCGCCGCCCCATCCTCCCTCTCTTCGTCCGTTGTGTCCGTTTCGTCCGTTCCCCCTTCCGTTTCGTCCGTTTCCGAAGGGCCGCGTCCACGTACCTGACCGAGGCCCAGATCGAGCGCGCACTGCTCCAGAAGCTGGAGCACCAGCGCCGCCTCGATGTGAAGACCCCACGAACCCGCCCGACACACAGTCGCATTAGTACTACTGTATCTGCACAATAGAGTTGCTATAGCGCGACTGCATGGTTGCTGGCGTCAGATGGCGCTGCATTCGCAACACTCTCTTGCCAAGCCTCTTGTGATTCGTCTGCCCCATCGTTCCGCGTCTGGCACGCCTCTTGCGATACTCTCGGTTGGAGTTCATCGTTATGAAGATCGCACTGGCAACGTGGAACGGGAGAATCTCGCCGGTCTTCGATGTGGCCCGGCAGGTTCTGCTGCTCGATGTCAAAGACGGCCGCGTGATCGGTCGGCGCGAGGAAACGCTGCCCGGCGCCGATCCCCAGGGGCAAGCCACTTGCGTGGCGGCGCTTGCGCCGCAGACCCTGATCTGCGGGGCTGTCTCCCGGCCGATGGCCGTCCTGCTGGCCGCCACGGGCGTGCGGGTCATCCCCTTCACGGCCGGGGCTGTCGAGGATGTCCTGGCCGCCTGGCTGGCCGGGGCTTTGCCGACGGCGGCTTTGAGTATGCCGGGCTGCTGTGGCCGGAGACGCTGTCAGGGTGGCAGAGCCCGCAGCCGGGGCGGACGAGCACGGGGGCGCGGCGAACCGCCGGCGTCAACCTGCAAACGCGAGGGGAGTGACACATGAAGATCGCCATCACGGCAACGGGCCCGGAGCTATCGAGTCAAGTGGACCCGCGGTTCGGACGAGCCAAGTCCTTCATCATCATGGACACCGAAACGAATGCATTCACGGCCCACGACAACGCACAGAACCTGAACGCCGCGCAAGGCGCCGGGATCCAGGCGGGTGAAACGGTCGCGCGGTTGGGCGCCGAAGCGGTGGTCACGGGCAACGTGGGACCCAAGGCGTTCCGGATCCTGCAAGCGGCCGGGATCAAGGTTTATCGCTGCGGCGAGGGTACGGTAGCTGACGCTGTCCGGAAGTTCAAAGCAGGCGAGTTGGAGGAGTCTTCCGCGGCAAACGTGGAAGGCCACTGGTAGAAAACAGCAGAAAGGAGGCAGCCATGCCAAGAGGAGATGGAACAGGGCCGAGTGGAAAAGGAGCGGGCACAGGTCGCGGACGGGGACCCTGCGGCGCCGGGCAGCGAAAGGGTCCGGCCGCAGGCGCGGGCTCGGGCGCCGGCCCAGACGCCGGCCCGGGTCGCGGCCAACGGGGCCGGGGGCGGGGCCGTGGTGCGGGCCGTGGCGGCCAAGGCCGCGGCGGTGGCCAAGGTGGCGGAGCCGGTGGAGTTCGTTGAACAGGCAGCACGCAGAAAGGCGGTGGCGATATGCCGGGAGGTAATGGAATGGGACCCGCGGGAACGGGGCCGCTGACAGGCCGCGGCTTGGGATTCTGCGCCGGGCTTGAAGCGCCGGAACAGGATCTCGAGTCCCAGCCGGTGGACAAGTAAGAGAAGGCTGGAGACGAAGAAGACGGCCGGGAAACGCGTGGCAGCGTCTCCCTGCTGTCTTCCTATCGCCAGCAAGGCAGCTATGCATCGCTATTGTCATCTCTTTGGGCCTGTGCCGTCGCGTCGTCTCGGCTGGTCTCTGGGCGTGGACCTGACTCCGTTCAAGACTTGCACGCTGGACTGCGTCTTCTGCCAGTTGGGCCGCACCACGGTGAAGACGGCAGAGCGCCGCGAGTACGTGCCAACCGAATCGGTAAAAAGGGAGCTTGGAGACTGGCTCAAGAGAGACGGCAAAGCCGACTTCATCACTTTGGCCGGATCCGGCGAACCCACGCTGCACACGCGATTTGCGGAAATCATCGATTTCATTCACCAGCGCTCTGCCATCCCCGTCGCGCTGCTGACCAACGGTACAACACTCTGTCTGCCGGAGGTCCGAGACGGGGCCTGCCGCGCGGACCTGGTCAAGGTGACCCTTGCCGCCTGGAATGAGAAGCTCTTCGATTTCATTCACCGCCCCTGTCAGGGCGTCACCCTCCAGCGGCTGCTCGAAGGCGAAAGTCAACTGCGACAGGCGTTTCACGGCCAACTGTGGGTGGAAGTATTCCTACTGCGGGGAATCAACAGCACGGCAGACGATGTGCGCCGCATGGCGCCGCTGGTTCGCGCGCTCAAGCCTGACCGCGTGCATCTCAACACGGCCATTCGCCCCCCCGCAGAACCTCTTGCCAAGGCAGTGTCCCGTTCCCGCCTGGAAGAACTCGCCAGTCTATTCGATCCATCCGCCGAGGTTGTCGCGGAGTTCAGTTCCCCCACCCGTCCGTCCCTTATCCGGGCCAACGAGAGACTGATACTCAGTTTGTTGCGCCGCAGGCCCTCCACGGCCCTGCAGATAAGCGGCGCCTGCAATCTGCATGGCAATGAGTCCGCCAAGTATCTCGGCCGCCTCTTGCGCCGTGGCGCGATCCACGCCAGCCGCGCGGGAGCCGGCGCTTACTATGCGGTGACGGATTGCAGCCAGGCGGTTGCTGCCGACCCAACCGGAAAGGGGAAACGATGAAGGCTGTCGAACGCGTATGGGCGGATGCCAATCGAGGGTAATGGGAAGCGGAAGAAGGGGGAAAGATGAAGACGAGTGTAGTCGCATTGACGGACGCCAATCTTGCCGCGGAAACGTGCAAGGGCGTGGTCCTGGTGGATTTCTGGGCTCCCTGGTGCGGGCCTTGTCGGACTCAGGGACCCATCATCGAGAAGGTGGCTGCGGCGTTGGCCGGACAGGCGAAAGTTGGAAAATGCAACGTGGACGAGGCTTCCGCAGCGGCCGAGCGGTTTGGCGTCAGAGGCATACCAACCCTTGTCATCCTGAAAGATGGCAAGGAGGTCGCACGCTATGTTGGCGTGCGATCGGAAACAGAACTGCTAACAACGCTTGAGAAGCACATCGCATGAGAACGACATACCCACTCACGACACATATTCTGGCAACCTTCTGCCGACTCTGTCCGTTCTGCATCTGCGCACGGCGGTGGCCGCAAAGTCGGTTCGCGAAAACGATGACGAAGCTGGAGCGATCCTGTCCGGCCTGCCGGGCGTACGCGCGCATGAAAACGGATAACGTCAATGCACAGTCCGCAAAGCGATAGGGCCCTCGGCCGGCTGCCTGCCTGGCCGACACCGGCTGCGGTCGAGAGCTCGCACGGAGACGAGCTGGTCACACACGTGTCATGAAAATAGCCATTGCCAGCGGAAAAGGCGGAACCGGGAAGACCACGGTCGCGGTGAATCTCGCTTGCGTGCTTGCGAACGGCGGGCAAGCGGTTCAGTACGTGGACTGTGACGTCGAGGAGCCGAACGGGCATATCTTCCTCAAGCCCGCCATCACGGTGACCGAGTTCGCAGGCATTCCCGTCCCCGTGGTGGATGAGGATAAGTGCACGGGGTGCCGCAAGTGCGCGGACGTTTGCCAGTACCACGCCATCGCCGTGCTGCAGACGGCGCTGGTGTTCCCGGAACTCTGTCACGGCTGCGGCGGCTGCGCGCTCGTCTGCCCGGCGGGTGCCATTCGCGAGGAGAGCAGGCCGATCGGTGTGGTCGAGACGGGGGCGGCCGACGGGGTGGCGTTTGCGCAGGGACGCCTGAACGTCGGGGAGCCCATGGCGCCGCCGCTGATTCGCGCCGTGAAGAAGAAGGCGCACGCGAAGGGGGTCGTCATCCTCGACGCACCGCCTGGCACATCCTGCCCCGTCGTCACGACCGTGCGGGACGCCGACTACGTCCTGCTGGTCACGGAGCCGACCCCGTTCGGTCTCAACGACTTGAAGCTGGCCGTGGAGCTGATCAGGCAACTGGGTGTCAGGCACGGCGTGGTGATCAACAGGGCGGATAGCGGAGACCAACGCGTGCGGGATTACTGCGGGGCGGAAGAAGTCCCCGTGCTCGGCGAGATCCCCGACGACCGGCGTGTGGCGGAAGCCTATTCCCGTGGGGAGTTGGCGGCACGGGCTCTGCCGGAATGGGCGGACCGCATGCAGCAACTGTGGCACCGGCTCCGGGAGCAATGAAAGTGGATCAAATGAAACTGGGCCTGATCATTCACACAACCGACCCCGAAACCGCGTGGAACGCCTTTCGGCTGGGTGTATGCGCCCTTGAGCAGGGCGACCAGGTCTCGGTGTTCCTCCTGGCCAAAGGCGTGGAGTGCGAGAAGCACGCCGTCGCGCCGTTCGACGTTAAGCAGCAAATGGAAGCGTTTGTAGCAGCGGGCGGGCGCATCATGGCCTGCGGCACCTGCCTCACAATCAGGAATAGTGGCGGGTCGGATCTGTGTCCCCTTTCGACCATGCGGGATTTGCATGAACTGGTGCGGGATAGCGACAAGGTGGTGGCCTTCTGAGCATGACGACGGCATTGGAGTGTATTCCCTGCTTCGTCCGCCAAGCGGCGGAAGCAGTTGAAATGTGCACAGGCGACCGGCAGGGGGGCGAGCGTCTGCTCCGTCGTCTGCTCCACGAGATTGCGGATGCGGATTGGACGGTTATGCCGGTGGCTATTTCGCAGCGCATACAACGGGTTGTGCGGGAGGCGACCGGGCAGGCGGACCCCTATCGAGCCCTCAAGGATCGGATGAACAAGATCGCCCTCGATCTGCTGCCCGCCTTGGCAGCCGCCGCGCAGCGCCATCGGGACCCGCGCGAGGCCGTGGTGCGCCTGGCGGTTGCCGGGAATCTGCTGGATGCCGGCTCCAAGAATCGGCTCGCGCCGGAGGACCTGCCGGCGCGGCTGCATACGGTCTGGGAGATGCCGCTTGTCGGCAGTGTCGCGGACTTGTTCGCCGCTGCCGCTGCCGCCCGCAGCATCCTCTACCTGGCCGACAACGCCGGCGAAATTGTCCTGGATCGTTTGCTGATCGAGGCCCTTCCCGTCGAGAAGATCACGGTGGCGGTGCGGGGCGCTCCGGTTATCAACGACGCGACCCTGGAGGACGCCGCAGTGGCTGGCATTGCGTTGGTTGCGCCCGTCATCGCCAACGGGTCGGATGCTCCCGGCACGCTGGTTGAAGAATGCTCGGAGGAGTTTCGGCGCCACTTCGAGCGCGCCGACCTGATCATCGCCAAGGGTCAGGGCAACTACGAGACGCTGTCGAGCTCGACCAAAGATGTCTTCTTCCTGCTCACCGTCAAGTGCCCTTTGATCGCCGTGCAGATCGGCGCACCGGTGGGGGCGCTGGTTGTGCGACGCGGGGGAAACACGGAACACGGATGAAAGAAATCGTCGTCATCAGCGGTAAAGGCGGGACAGGGAAAACCAGCGTCGTCGCCTCGTTCGCGGCCCTGGCGCGGAAGGCGGTGCTGGCCGACTGCGACGTGGACGCAGCCGATCTGCATCTCGTGCTGGCGCCCACGATCCTGCGCCGGGAGGAATTCCGCTGCGGGCACGAGGCGATCATTCGCCAAGCGGACTGCATCGGCTGTGGCGCCTGCCTGGCCCGGTGCCGTTTCGGGGCGGTCATCCGCCTGGACGACATGACCGACGGCGCTTTCAACGGCACGCGCACCGCATGCGATAACTGCGCCGACGGTTGCGAGCGGTCGTGTCCGGTCAAGTTCGCGGACATGATTCACGCCATGCAGGCGACTTGCGACAGTCACAATGAACATGCGTTTGCGATCGACTCCACGGCCTGCGAGGGCTGCGGGGTGTGCGTCTGGGCGTGCCCCGCGAAGGCGATCGATTTTCCTGAGCGGCTCAGCGGCGCATGGTATGTGTCCGACACGCGCTACGGGCCGCTGGTCCACGCGCGGCTGAATCCCGGCGGCGAGAACTCCGGCAAGCTGGTCAGCAAGGTTCGGGAGGCCGCCCGTGTACTGGCCGCCGAACGAAAGGCGGACCTCATGCTCGTGGACGGTCCGCCGGGCGTCGGCTGCGCCGTCATCGCCTCCGTGACCGGTGCAGCGCAGGTCCTGGTCGTGACGGAACCCACCCTGTCGGGTGCGCACGATCTGGCCCGGGTGCTGGAATTGACCCGCCACTTCAGCATCCCCGCGGCCGTTTGTGTGAACAAGTGGGACTTGAACGGCGGGCTAACGGAGCGCATCGAGTCCGACGCCCGACAGGCCGGAGCCTCGATAGCCGGACGCATTCGCTACGACCGGGCCGTGACAGCGGCCCAGATCCAAGGCAAGGCCGTGGTGGAACTGAGCGACACGCTGGCGGGCGACGACATCCGGGCGGTCTGGGAGGGATTATGACCATCAGGCCCGAAGTCCTGCCGTTTGTGGTCGTCGTGGGGTTGGCCTTTGCTCTGCTCGCCGCGATCCTGCGCTGGAAAGGGTGCGCGTGGAAGAGCCTCGCTTGGGGTTGCGGCATCCCGGCGTTGGTGTGCGCCAGCTACCTTCTGTACTTCTTCCGCGATCCCGAACGTATTTCGCCCATCGATGCCGATGCCGTTGTCGCCGGCGCGGACGGCACGGTGGACGCCGTCGTGGAGGTGTATGAGGGCAGATACCTGAAAGCGTCCTGCTTTCGCATCAGCATCTTCCTCAGCCTGTTCGATGTGCATGTCAACCGCGCGCCGATCGCCGGAGTGTCCACCTTTCTGGGCTACTTCCCGGGCAAGCGGTTGTTCACCTTCCAGGAGAAGTCTTCCGAGGTGAATCAGCACAACAAGATTCTGATTGTCGGTAAACGGACCCAATGCCTGGTCTGCCAGATCGTGGGTCCGGTGTGCCGGCGGGTTGTCTATTGGCCGCCCCACGACAAGGCGGTTGATGTTGCCATGGGAGAGCGCATCGGCATGATGAAATTCGGGTCGCGGCTGGACATCTATTTGCCCGCCGACGATGTGCGGGTGCTGGTCACGCCGGGGACCAGAGTGCGCGCCGGCGAAACCGTCGTCGCCCGCAGCGGCAGAACCCATGCCCGGCTCTCAGAGGCGCCGACCGAGGGGCCGCCCACAACAGCCGGAGCCGCGCGATGAACGCCAAAACAACAATCGCGGTTCTGGCCGACAATACCGTCGCCGCTCGTGGGGTACAAGGCGAGCACGGCTTGGCCTTCTGGATAGATACCGGGGAACACTGCCTGCTGTTCGACACAGGCCAGGGACTCGTGTTGGCGGACAACGCGCGGGCCTTGCATCTGGATTTGGACGCAGTGGATACGATCGTCCTCAGTCACGGGCACTACGACCACACGGGCGGCCTGGTGGCGGTTCTGCGAGAGACAGACGGCCGGGTGACGGTTCACGCGCACCCGGACGCGCTGCTGCCCAAGTATCGGCAGGGAGAAGCAGGTGTCCGCGACATCGGCATGCCCGAGCCGTGCCGGGCTGCCGTGCTCGGTGAGCGGTGCCGATTCGCGCCGTCCCGGCAATCGGCGGAAGTCGCGCCCGGCATGCGGACGACTGGGGAGATCCCGCGCAGACACCCTGAAGAGGCGCCTGGCGAGGCCTTCTGGCGCGACCCGGAAGGACGCGAGACGGACCTTCTGCGGGATGACCAGGCGCTCTTCATGGAAACGGCACAAGGCACCGTCGTCCTTCTGGGGTGCGCTCACGCGGGTGTGATCAACACGCTCGAGCACGTGCGAGGGCTCACCGCAGGCAGGCCGATTCGGGCCGTGCTGGGGGGCCTGCACCTGCGCGCCGCGGGCGAGGAGCGCCTGCGGTGGACGACCTTGGCGTTGCGCCGGTTCGAGATCGATTTGCTGGTGCCGATGCACTGCACCGGCCAGCAGGCTGTCGCCGCGCTGGGAGCGGCGTTTCCCCGCGCCTGCCAGACTGGCGGGGCGGGATCCACGTTCGCATTATGAAAGGGAGGAGCAGACATGGCAGCAGATGATAAGTGCGGGTGCGGCCCGGGGCGGGCGCCAAGGAAGGTTGCGTGCGAGGCGAGTCACCAGCCGGAAACGGGCAGTCTGGACGAGTTTCTCGAACAGGAGGCGCTTGAGGAGCGGATGCACGGCATCCGTCACAAGATCCTCGTGATGTCCGGGAAAGGCGGTGTGGGCAAGAGTACGGTGGCGGCCAACCTGGCCATTTCCCTGTCCCTGGCCGGAAAGCGGGTGGGACTTCTGGACGTCGACATTCACGGTCCCAGCATTCCCCGCATGCTGAAACTGGACGATGCCGCCGTACAGGTGCGGGACGGGGTCATCCAGCCGGTGGAGAAGGCCGGCGTGAAAGTGATGTCCACCGGGTTCATGCTGAGAGATCGCGACGATCCCGTGATCTGGCGCGGGCCGATGAAGATGGGCCTCATCAAGCAGTTCCTGAAAGACGTGAACTGGGGCGAGTTGGACTACCTGATCATTGACTCACCCCCGGGAACGGGGGACGAGCCTCTGTCCGTGTGTCAGTTGGCCGTGCCCGTGGACGGGGCGGTGATTGTCACCACCCCGCAGGACGTGGCCACCGCCGACGTGCGCAAGTCCATCAACTTCTGCCGTCAACTGAAGCTGCCCGTGCTCGGCGTCGTGGAGAACATGAGCGGTTTCGTGTGCCCCAAGTGCGGGGAAGTCACGGACATTTTCAAGAGCGGTGGGGGGGAACGCATGGCGGCGGACATGAATGTGCCGTTCCTCGGCCGCATTCCGCTCGACCCGGCGGTGGGCGAGGCCTGCGATGACGGCACGCCCTTCGTCTATCGCCACAGCCGGACGGAGACGGCCAAAGCTTTCGAGCGGGTGATCGCGCCCATTCTGGCGCTTTCGCTCGAAGTCGCAGCGGCACATACAACAGACGCAACAAACGAAGGAGCGCAGACAACCATGAAGATCGCCTTACCCGTCTCGGATGGAAAACTCTGTATGCATTTCGGGCACTGTGAGCAATTCGCCCTGGTGGAGGTCAACGAGCAGGCCAAGCAGGTCACAGGGCAGCGCCTGCTCACGCCGCCGCCCCACGAACCCGGCGTGCTGCCGCGGTGGCTGCACGAGCAGGGCGCCAACGTCATTATCGCCGGCGGCATGGGGCAACGCGCCCAGGCTCTCTTTGTCGAGAACGGCATCAAGGTTGTGGTCGGCGCACCAGCCGAGACGCCGGCCGCGCTTGTGGCGCAGTACCTGGATGGCACGCTCGCCGCCGGGGCGAATGTGTGCGATCACTGATGGGGAAGCGGTGGCCATGGCAACGCTGAAAGCGCGCCTCCATGCCCGGTGCCTACTCTGCGGAGCCGATCACCCGCGGGGGCTCCGGCTGGCGTTCAACACGCTTGCCGGCGGGCGCGTGGAAGCGGAGTTCCCCTGCGATCGTTTGTACCAGGGCTACGACGGGTACTTGCATGGCGGGGTGATTGCCGCGTTGCTGGATAGCGCGATGACGAATTGCCTCTTTGCGCATGGGCGGGTGGCGCTGACGGGCGAACTCAACGTCAGGTTTCTGAAGCCGGTGCTCGTGTGCCGCCAGGCAGTGGTCAGCGCCCGGCTCGCGGAAGCCTTTCCCCCGCTGTTTCGGATGGAGGCGGAGATGCGCCAAAGCGGCGAATTGAGGGCTAAGGCCACCGCCAAGTTCGTGGAGGTGAGCGAGATCCATGCCCCCCGGAGCGGGGCGCCGGCGGCGAGGCGCGGCGGGAGGCACAAGAAAATCGAAGGAGGTGAGGCGGGGTAAGCAGATGCGCGGACGGAACGTTGGGTCGTTGTGGAAAAACATAAATGCATGGAGGTATGCGATGAGCGATGTGGGAAGACGGACTTTTCTGGGGCGTAGCGCCCAGGTGGCGGCGGTGGCGGGTGCGTGCGCGCTGGCAGGGTCGAGCGCGTACGGTGCGGAAGGCAAGCCGATGATCGGGGCCTGTGGCATTGCCTGCAGCACGTGTCCGCTCATGAAGGCGGAAAAGTGCAAGGGCTGCGGACCGGGAAACGCGGTAAGCGCTGAAATGGTTGCCGCGAAGCAGTGTGCGGTGCTCTCGTGCGCCAGCATGAAGAAGATCGACTACTGCGGAACGGCCTGCGCGAAGTTCGCCGATTGCGCGAAGCTCATTGGCCGGCCCTACGACAAGGATTTCCAGGCCAGGATCAAGGCGAAACTCGGATAGCCGCGCGGGCGGCAGGGGTCTTCCGGCCGGCGTCTTGGCCCGCTGGCCGGATCCCTGCCCCGTTCGGGCCGCGGTCTTGCCCTGACGCCTGCCAGAGGCCCAGGCCGTGGACGACAGACAACACAACAGGAAGGGTGCTGAGATGAATGAACAGACAGTAACGCGTTTGCCCCTGATCGGCGAACAAGCTCCGGCCTTCAAGGCGGAAACCACGCAAGGACCGCTCAACTTCCCGGATGACTTCAAGGGGAAGTGGGTGGTGTTTTTCTCGCACCCGGCGGACTTCACGCCGGTATGCACGACGGAGTTCATGACGTTCGCCTCCATGCAGCCGGAGTTCGAGGCGCTGAACTGCAAGCTGCTCGGTCTCTCGATCGACAGCACTTACAGCCACATCGCCTGGCTGCGGACGATCAAGGAGAAGATCGAGTACAAGGGCATGAAGGATGTCGAGGTCACCTTCCCGGTCATCAGCGACCTGACCATGGAAGTGTCCAAGGCATTCGGTATGCTCCAGCCGGGGGCCAGCAACACGCAGGCCGTGCGGGCGGTCTTCATCATCGACCCCGAGAGCAAGGTCCGCGCGATCCTCTACTATCCGCTCAGCAACGGGCGGAACATGCAGGAAGTCAAGCGCCTGTTGACGGCGATGCAGTACTCCGACCAGTTCAAGATCGCCACGCCGGCCAACTGGCAGCCGG